>DJDD01000160.1:510-3932 GCA_002430925.1 Flavobacteriales bacterium UBA5933 | reverse complement strand
CTGTTCTGTTGGTTCGCCTATTTGACCAGATTTTATAATGCTAATACAATTTTTCCCTCCTATAGGACATGTCGCTTTGCTGTCTTCCAACAGAATATAGCCGTTAGGAGGGGTATACATTTCTTTTTCATAATAGCCACTCCATGCTGTTACCGTTGCTTGGCATTGTCTAAAACTGCTTCCTGTAGGTTGCAGTTTACATGGACCAAAAGTGTTTTTTTCGAAAGTGGCTCCTACATCTTTATGTGTAGCCGCTAGTTTCGTACTCCCTTGGTGGTCGTTAATGTAATGTTTTTGATGTGTGTGTACTTTTAGCTTATCTGGTGTTGCACCATATTGGCAAATGCAAGTAGCGCCTTGCACAACTTTTTCTTTTAATGACATAGGTAGTTGTTTATTGGTTAATTAATGGTTGTTACAAAAATAATAAAAAATATTAAATAATTGATTACCAATCATTATGTAATGATTCATTATTATAAAATCCCCATTTGTCTTGTGGTATTTTTACCAATCCGTTAGTTATAAATGGACTATCTATACTAAGTTTTTTGGTTTTATAATTTTCTGTGTTTTGCTGAAATTGTGTATATTCTATACGACTAATTATGGTTTTATTTCCATGGAAATCTTTTGTATAAAACTGTAATTTTGCTATTGTATGCATGGCAAAATGATGAAAGATATCTAAATCATATTTTACATGCAATTGCATATACAATGTATTTTCTTCTGGATGATTTTTTGGTAAAAAGTATTCTGGTGCTTCTTGTTCTGTACTTTCAAAATTAATTATACATGAATAATAGTTGGTTGGTACTTTTTCTATTTTTTGTATTCCTGTAAAACAAATAGGATTTTTGTAAGGTATAATTGCTAAATGAAATTCTAATTTTCTTGTTCTATACAACCCATAATTGAATAATTTGGGATGAAAAAACAAGTTCCAAAACCAATCATATTTCATACTATCTTCTAGGATAGTTTGATTATTTATTTTTTCTTCAGCAGCATTATAAAAGTCAGATAATGTTTCGCTTTGGTATTTTTCGGACAATTTTTCTTTTTCTATTTTCCAACGTTCTAAAATATTATTATAATTCAATATTTTATTAAGTGTTTGTCCTTTCTCATTCAATTCTACTTTTATAGGATAAATAGATTGCGTTATTGTATTGGCTATAATCTCGTTGATAGCTTCTGGTTCATGTTGATTGTAACGAAAATTGGATTTATGTATGACCAATTCGCCTTGATTGTAATTTACACTAAGGTCTAATGATAAATCGTAATCTATTCTTTTGTAAGGAATTTTTTCTTCTCTTTTGAAATATTTAATAGATACACCGTATTTTCTGGGTGCTATTCCGTTTGGTTGTATTCGCATAGAATTTAGTCTACTTTGTATCTCTTTTCTACTAAGTCTTATTTCTTTTGTCATTGGTTTAGTTGGTTTGTTATTGGTTTGGATAATAACTAGTTAAAAATTTATCTAATAATTATTTTAAAACTTTTTTTGATTATAAATGTTGGTAAATTTTTTCACTAGAAAATAATGCATAATTTATTTTATAATTTACATTATTTCTAAAGATAATAAAAAATAAATAATTGATAATGAGTTGTTATTGGTTATTAAATACTTTGTTTTTTTTAAAGAAAAATTAAATTCTGCGTTAGGGATAGTAGTGGAAATCCTTTTACAAACTGATGGCTGAGCATAGTCGAAGTCTGTTTGTAAAAGATTGCAATGGATAGCCCGCCCGAAGGGAACGCCCAAAATAAAAAAAGCGTGATACATTTATCACGCTTTTCTTGTACTATATGTTTGGCAAAATTATGCTTCTTCATTAAAATATTTGTAGAAATAAGGAATAGTTTCAATTCCTTTGTAGAAATTGAATAAACCATAGTTTTCGTTAGGAGAGTGGATAACATCAGAGTTTAATCCGAATCCCATTAAAACAGATTTCGTTCCTAATTCTTCTTCGAAAAGTGCAACGATAGGAATAGAACCTCCGCCACGTTCTGCTAATGCTTCTTTCTTGAAAGTTTGTGCTAATGCTTTCTTAGCTGCTTGGAAACCTTTGTGGTTTGTAGGTAAAATATAAGGTTTACCTCCGTGATGTGGTTTTATTTTTACCTCTACAGAATCTGGAGCCAACGTTGGGAAATAATCTACAAATTGTTGTGTTACAACATCAGGATTTTGCCCAGGAACTAAACGCATAGAAATTTTTGCGTATGCATGAGAAGGAATTACAGTTTTTGCACCTTCGCCAGTGTAACCTCCCCAAATACCGTTAACGTCTAACGTAGGACGGATAGAAGCACGTTCTATAGTAGAAAAACCTTCTTCTCCTTGTATATTCGCAATTCCGATAGATTTTTTGTACTCATCTAAATCGAAAGGAATTTTAGCTAAATCAGCTTTTTCATCCTCGTTTAATTCTAATATTGTATCATAAAATCCAGGAATAGTAATATGACCTTTTTCGTTGATTAATTTTCCAATCATTGTTGCAAGAACATTAATTGGGTTTGGAACAGCACCTCCGTAAACACCAGAGTGCATATCTCTATTAGCACCTTTAACTTCAACTTCTACATAAGATAAACCACGTAATCCTACAGAAATAGAAGGTTGCTCATTAGAAACCATTGAAGTATCAGAAATTAAAATAACATCGTTTTTTAATTTCTCTTTATTGTTTTTAACGAAATTTACTAAAGACGGAGAACCAACTTCTTCTTCGCCCTCAATCATAAATTTTACGTTACAAGGTAATTCGTTTGTTTTGTTTAAAGCCTCAAATGCTTTTACATGCATAAACATTTGACCTTTGTCATCAGCAGCACCACGAGCAAAAATTGCTCCATCTGGATGGATATCTGTTTTTTTGATAACTGGCTCATATGGACCAGATTCCCATAATTCTAATGGATCTGCAGGTTGTACATCATAATGTCCGTAAACTAATACAGTTGGTTTAGACTCATCTACTATTTTTTCTCCATAGACAACAGGAAAACCTTCTGTTTCGCATACTTCTACATTATCTGCACCAGCATCTTTAAGATATTTAGCAACTAATTCGGCTGCATCGTTTACATCTTGTACATACGCTGGATCTGCACTAACCGATGGTATTTTAAGTAATTCGATTAATTCATCAAGAAATCGTTGTTTATTTTCTTGTATAAATTGTTGTGTATTGTTCATTTTAAAATGTTATCAATAAGAGGTAAATTTAACTATTATTTTTCTTGTTTTCCCATAGTTTCGTGTAAAAATTTAATTTCTGTTCAGCTAACACAGCTCTTATCACTTATTAATAATTCTTTTTTTGTTTTGGGCAAACCCTTTGAGACCCGCTTTTCATTACAATCTTTGCTCATCGCAAAGGATTTCCATTACAATC
>DJDD01000160.1:0-343 GCA_002430925.1 Flavobacteriales bacterium UBA5933 | reverse complement strand
AAAGGATTTCCATTACAATCGGTTTTGCGGGAAAGATAATTTACTTTAATTTTATTAAAAACACATTTATGAAGATAAAATTTTTCTTCTTTTCATTTTTATTGTTACTGTTTTCTTGTAGTTACGAAAGTTTAGGAAAACGAGAAAAAAATATATGGATAGGAGCATATTTGGACGAAGCAGGTAAATATCCAAATAATATGATTTATAATTCAGATTCAATTTTTACATACAAACAGAATATTATAAAGAAGAAAATAGAAGATAAATCAAAATTTGCAATTATAAATGATTCAATTTCCAAATTTTCTATTAATGTGGGTTTAGATACGATTAATCTCTT
>DJDD01000159.1 GCA_002430925.1 Flavobacteriales bacterium UBA5933 | reverse complement strand
TCAATCACTATTGCAAAAGAAGGAACTAAAAAAATAATATTGTCATCTAATTATTTATAGATATTCTATTGAGATAATTTTAACATAGAAAACAATAGAAATTATATTAAAAAAAAAGTTTTAAAGTCTTCAATACAATCAGATTAACATTGACTATAAATTTCAAATTTTAGTAAAAAGTTTAAATACTTACAATATTTAAAATCATTATAAAGTACCATTATTTTAAATAATGGTACTTTTTTTTGATAAACAGGGCGTTATTCTAATAGATTTCTAATAGGTTAAAAATATCTTTTTTATTTACGATTAAATTCATATTCCTTAAAGTTTCTTATGTAAGAATTATTTTTAAATTTGCATAAATTCTAAATAGATGAATATAATTCTTTTTGATGGGGAAGAGTGGGAAAACCTTTTACCTCTCACTTTTACAAAACCTATTGCCTCGTTACGTATGGGCGCGTTAAGTTTTGCAGAAAGATGGGAAAAATTACTCGATAGTAAAGTTTCTCACCATACAAAACCTTATCTACAAGAAAAATACCCTATTCAGCTTCAAACCGAAAACCTATTTATAAACCCTTCTTTTTTTCCTACAGTAGAGTTAGTAGATAAAATAAAAAACTTAGATCTTAATCAAAGTATTACTCATAAAAACAATTTAGTTGCCGTAAAAACAACAAATGAAACTCCTACAATTTCTTTGAATGTTACAGAATTAAATGAAAATATTATTCACATTCAAAACTCATGGGATTTATTTACGTATAATTTTCAGGCAATTGAATTTGATTTTGATTTATTAACAAAGGGAAGAAAATCACAGCTAATATCAGAAACGAATAGAGTTTTACATCCAGAAAAAATATTTATAGAGGAAGGTGCTAAAGTAGAATTTTCTATTTTAAATGCGACAGAAGGATCTATTTATATTGGAAAAGATGCTGAAATAATGGAAGGTTCTATGATTAGAGGAGGCTTAGCTTTATGCGAGCATGCAAAAATAAACATGGGATCTAAAATTTATTCTGGTTGTACAATCGGTCCTTATTGCAAGGTAGGAGGAGAGGTTAATAACGCAATTTTAACAGCTTATTCAAACAAAGGACATGATGGTTTTTTAGGTAATTCTGTTATAGGAGAATGGTGCAACTTAGGTGCTGATACAAATACATCCAACTTAAAAAATAATTACGCAGAAGTAAAATTGTGGAATTATAAACAAAATCGTTTTATAAAAACAGGTTTACAATTTTGTGGATTAATTATGGGGGATTATTCAAAGTCAGCAATTAACACTCAATTTAATACTGGTACAGTTGTTGGTGTAGCTGCTAATATTTTTCAGTCTGGATTTCCACCAAATTTAGTAAAACACTACAGTTGGGGAGGTAAATCAGATTCTCCTGTATTCACATTTGAAAGAGCTTGCGAAGCTGCAGAAAAAATGATGGAAAGAAGAAAAGTTGAATTATCATCTATTGATAAGAAGATTTTAGAACATATTTTTAAATTAAATAATAACTAATTCAATAAGAAGGTATATTGAGGATTTTATAAAAAAATGCTAAAAGATTAAAATTAATTGGTAAATCTTTAACGTTTAATTAAAAATTCTTAATTTTGCTTTTTGTTAGAAAAGAAATTTGTGAAATGACTGGTAAATATAAAAACGTTTTAGAGTTAATCGGAGAAACTCCATTAGTTCAATTAAACAGAATTAACCAAGACATTCCAGGCGAAGTTTATGCAAAGTTAGAGTGTTACAATCCTGGACACTCAACAAAAGACAGAATAGCTTTACATATTATAGAAGAGGCTGAAAAAAATGGTTTATTACAACCTGGTGCTACAATAGTAGAAACAACTTCAGGTAATACTGGATTTGCTGTAGCAATGGTTGCAATCGTAAAAGGGTATAAATGTATCTTAGCAGTATCTGATAAGACAAAGGCAGAGAAAATTTCATTTCTTAAAGCAATGGGAGCTAAAGTTTTCCTTTGCCCAGCCAATGTTCCTGCAGATGATCCTAAGTCATACTATGAAGTAGCAAAAAGAATTGCTGCTGAAACACCTAATTCCATTTATATTAATCAATATTTTAATAGAGGAAATACAGAAGCTCACTATTTAACAACAGGTCCTGAAATCTGGGAACAAACTGAAGGTAAAATTACACACTTAATCGGTTGTACAGGGACAGGAGGAACTTTAACAGGTAGTGCTCGTTTTATAAAGGAACAAAATCCAGACGTGAAAATCATTGGAGTTGATGCTTATGGGTCAATTTTAAAAAGTTATCATGAAACTGGTAAAATAGATGAAAATGAAATTTATCCTTACAGAATCGAAGGTTTAGGAAAAAATTTAGTTCCTGGTGCTTTAGATTTTGATATGGTTGATCGTTTTATAAAAGTAACTGATGAAGATGCTGCTTATTGTACAAGAGAAATAGCTCTTAAAGAAGGTATGATGGTAGGTTATACTTCTGGTGCCGCAACTCAGGCTTATAAAATGTTATCAAACCAAGGAGAATTTGATAAAGACTCTGTTGTTGTTATATTATATCCAGATCATGGATCTCGTTATATGACGAAAGTATTCAGTGATGATTGGATGGCAGAACAAGGTTTTACAAACAGTAGATTAAATGGTTTAGAAGCTAGAGCTACTGTAGAACAAATAAAATAATTAAATATCAAATAAGAGTAATTAGAAATTTATTAATTCCTAATTACTTTTTAGGTTAATAAAAATATAAGAAAGATGGATATTTTCGAACGCTTAAAACAAAATCCAGGACCATTAGGTCAATTTGCTGATTATGGTGAAGGTTATTATGTATTTCCTCAATTAAAAGGAGAAATAGGACCTGTAATGGAATTCCAAGGGAAAAAAGTAATCACTTGGTCTATTAACAATTATTTAGGTTTAGCAAATCATCCAGAAGTTCGTAAAGCTGACGCTGACGCTGCTGCAGAATATGGAATGGCATATCCTATGGGAGCTAGAGCAATGTCTGGACAAACTGATTATCATGCACAATTAGAACAAGAATTAGCTGATTTTGTACAAAAAGAATCTGCTTATTTAATGAACTTTGGTTACCAAGGGATGGTTTCTACAATTGATGCTTTGGTTTCTAAAAATGATGTTATTGTTTATGATGCTGAATGTCATGCATGTATTGTAGACGGTGTTCGTTTACATTTCGGAAAACGTTTTATTTATCAACACAATAATATAGAAAGTTTCGAGAAAACAATTATTCGTGCTCGTAAATTAGCTGATAAGCAAGGAGGAGGTGTACTTGTTATTACTGAAGGTGTTTTTGGTATGACAGGAAAGCAAGGTATTTTAAAAGAAATAGCTGCTTTTAAAGATGAGTACAAATTCCGTTTATTGGTAGATGATGCACATGGTTTTGGGACTTTAGGTAAAACTGGAGCTGGAGCTGGTGAAGAACAATGTTGTCAAGATAAAATTGATATTTACTTTTCTACATTTGCAAAGTCAATGGCTGGTTTCGGAGCTTTCATTGCAGGAAATAAAGACATTATTCGTATTTTAAAATATAATTTACGTTCTCAAATTTTTGCTAAATCTTTAACTATGCCAATGGTTATTGGAGGTTTAAAACGTTTAGAATTATTAAGACAATCACCTGAATTAAAAGATAAATTATGGCACAATGTTGAGAAAATTCAAAAAGGTTTAGAAGAAAGAGGTTTTGATATCGGTGGATCTAATACTTGTGTTACTCCAATCGTATTAAACGGTTCTCCAATTGAAGCTACAGTCTTAGCAAAAGAAATGAGAGAAGAATATGGAATTTTTGTATCTGTGGTTGTTTACCCAGTTATTCCTAAAGGAATGATTATTTTCCGTATTATTCCTACTGCTGCTCATGAGGATGAACACATAGAATATACATTAAATTCATTTGCAGAAATTAAAGACAAATTAGCAGATGGATATTATAAAAGAAAAGCTGAAGAATTGGATGTAAATTTCATTCAATACTAAAAAATATAATAAATTGTATTTAAGCCTTAAACGTGTTTTGTTTAAGGCTTTTTTTGTTAATTAGTTTTTAAAACTAGTCGTTTTTATCGTTTATTTGAACATTTGATTTACTATATTTGTTAGGAATTAAAACAAACACAACACACAACAATTCGTTATGAAAATACACAATTTTAGTGCAGGACCATGCATTTTACCACAAGTTGTCTTTGATAAGATGGCACAAGCTTGTTTAGATTTCAATAATTCAGGAACTTCAATTCTAGAAATTTCTCATCGTCGTAAAGATGCAGTTGAGGTTATTGATACTGCAAGAGCATTAGTAAAAGAATTAATGAATGTTCCTGAAACACATGATGTTTTATTTATGCAAGGAGGTGCATCTTTACAATTTCCTACTGTATCATATAATTTATTAAAAGAAGGAGGAAAAGCTGCTTATACACAAACTGGTAAATGGGCAGAGAACGCAATTAAAGAAGCAAAACGATTTGGAGAAATTGAAATTATAGCATCTTCTAAAGATAAAAATTACAATTATATTCCAAAAAATTATACAATACCTACAGATGTAGATTATTTTCATTGTACATCCAATAATACTATTTTTGGAACTCAGATAAAAGAATTTCCTAATTCTCCTGTTCCTATGGTATGTGATATGTCATCAGATATCTTATCAAGAAATATAGATGTATCTAAATTTGGAGTTATTTATGCAGGTGCTCAAAAAAATATGGGACCAGCTGGTTCTGCAGTCGCTATTGTTCAAAAAGATTTGTTAGGAAAAACAGGGCGTAATATTCCAGATTATTTAAATTACGATGTTCATATTAAAAAAGAATCATCATTTAATACATGGCCAGTTATTGCAATTTATGGTGTGATGCTAAATTTACAATGGTTGAAAGAGCAAGGAGGAGTAGATGCAATTTCTAAAATTAATACTGCAAAAGCTGAAACAATTTATACAGAAATTGATAGAAATGGTTTATTCGCTGGAACAGCAGAAGTAGAAGATCGTTCTCAAATGAATGCTACTTTTATTTTGAATAATGAAGATTTAAAATCAGAATTTGATGCACTGTTAAAAGAAGCAGGAATTGTTTCTTTAGCTGGGCATAGAGATGTTGGAGGATATAGAGCTTCTATGTACAATGCATTACCATTAGAATCTGTTCAGGTTTTAGTTGAAGTAATGAAACAATTTGAACAAAAATTCGGATAATAAAAATAGATTTGAAATGATAGAATTTGGAATAAAATTTCTGAAAAATCTAAATTCTATCATTTAATACCTTAATACTAAAAAAATAAAATGAAAATATTAGCAAATGACGGAATTTCTAAAGCAGGTCAAGAAGCTTTAGAAAGTAAAGGTTTCGAAGTGATAACAGCTCATGTAGCACAAGAAGCATTAGAAAATTACATTAATGAAAATGGAATAGAAGTTCTTCTAGTTCGCTCTGCAACAAAAGTTCGTCAACCACTTATCGATGCAACAAATCTAAAAATTATTGGTCGTGGAGGTGTAGGAATGGATAACATTGATGTAGAGTATGCACGTGAAAAAGGGATACAAGTAATCAATACTCCAGCTTCTTCTTCTGCATCAGTTGCAGAATTTGTTATAGCTCATTTATTCTCTATTGTTCGTAATTTACATCAAGCAAACCGTACAATGCCATTAGAAGGAGATTCTAAATTCGGAGCATTAAAGAAAGCGTATGCTAAAGCGATTGAATTGAGAGGGAAAACAATGGGTGTTATTGGTTTTGGACGTATTGGTGTTGAAGTAATTCGAGAAGCAATAGGTTTAGGAATGAATATTTTAGTTTATGATAAGTTTCCTGCAACCCGTGATATTGAATTAGAGTTTTTTGATGGACAAAAAGTAAATTTTAAAATTACGTCAGTAGATTTTGATGAAGTTATTACTAAAGCTGATTTTATTACTTTACACGTTCCTTCTCAAGATGGTTATATTTTAGGGGAAAAAGAATTTGCTAAAATGAAAGATGGTGTTATTGTTATCAATACAGCACGTGGGGGTGTTGTTGATGAAAAAGCTTTAGTTGATGCAATAGAAGATGGTAAAGTTGCTGGAGCTGCATTAGATGTTTTCGAAAATGAACCAACTCCAGAAATGGGATTGTTAATGAATGAGTCTTTGTCATTATCTCCTCACATTGCAGGATCAACAAATGAAGCTCAAGATAGAATTGGAACAGAATTAGCTTCTCAGATTGTTGAAATCTATGCTAAATAATTTATTTAGGTTTATCTAAATTTCTCATTATGCCTCAATTTAAACCTTTTAAAGGAATTCGACCGACAGAAGAAACTTCTCAAAATTTTGTTACACTTGCTGTGAATCAATATACCAAAGAAGAGTTGGAACATTGTATCAATACAAGAGAAAATTCTTTTTTACATATAATTTTACCTACTTGGGATGAAACAATTAAAGATTCTAAGGAGAAGTTTAGAAAAGTTCGAGAAAATTTAGATGATTTTCTTTCTAAAAAAATATTAACTCAAGATAAATCTTCATTTTATATTTATCAAGTTATACAGCCTAACGGTCGTCAAACCAAAGGTCTTGTTGGATTAGTTAGTATAGAAGATTATAAAGAAAATAAGATAAAAAGACATGAGGAAACTTTAGAACATCGCGTTAATTTATTTGCTGAATATTTAAAAGAGTCTCATTTTCATGCAGAGCCTGTTCTTTTAACTTATAAACCTGCGCAAAGAGTTGATTTGTTAATTGACGCAGAGATGAAAAGAAAACCTCTTCTTAAAATTTCTGAAAGTAATGGAACTGAACATTTATTGTGGAGAGTTGATAATCGTTTAAACCTTAAACAATTTAAAGATTCTATTGAAAATTTAAATGAGTTATACATTGCCGATGGACATCATAGGATGGAAAGTTCTGAGCGATATACAAAAAATGCCATAGAAAAATCTGAAGATGAAGTGTATGGTAATGAACCTTTTAATTATACTTTGGCTCTGTTAGTTTCTAATCAAGATTTGATTATTAATGACTATAATCGTTTGATAGAAGATTTAAATGGGTTAACGTCAGAGGAATTTTTATTAGAATTAGAAAAATCATTTGAAATCATTCCTAAAGGTGATGAATTAGTTGTACCGACAAAAAAACATCATCTTGTTATGTATTTAGATGGGCAATTTTATAGTCTATTTGTAAAGAATAATTTATTGTCTATTGAAGGTTTGAGTGAATTAGATACGTATATTTTTGAAGAAAATGTATTAAAACCTATTTATAAAATAGTAGATTCTAAAAAAGATCAAAGAGTTCAGTACGAAAAAGGAACTAGAACGAAAGAAGGTATTGAGGTTTTAAAAAATAAAGTTGATAACGAAGGTTATAAAGTAGCATTTGCTTTTTATCCCGTAGATGTAAAAGATTTACAGTTAATATCTGATTTAGGACTTAAGATGCCTCCAAAAAGTACTTATATCGAACCAAAGCCATTGAGTGGCTTTCCTGTTTTCGATTTAAATGAATAAAATAATTATGAGTATTCAAGATAATTTAAAACAAATTGAGCAAACAATACCAAACCATGTAACATTAATTGCAGTATCTAAGACAAAGCCAGTTTCAGATTTGGAAGAAGCCTATGCTGCTGGAATTCGTGATTTTGGAGAAAATAAAATACAAGAAATGTGTGATAAATACGAAGTTTTACCTAAAGATATTCGTTGGCACATGATTGGGCATGTACAAACGAATAAAGTAAAATACATGGCTCCTTTTGTAGATTTAATTCATGGTGTTGATAGCTTAAAATTGTTGAAAGAAATAAACAAACAAGCAGAAAAGAATAATCGTGTTATAAAAGTATTATTACAACAATTTATTGCTGATGAAGAAACAAAATTTGGTTTAGATGAAAATGAAGTTAGACAAATAATGAGTGATGAGGTTGATAATTTACCTTATGTAAAAGTTGTTGGTTTAATGGGAATGGCATCTTTTACTGATGATGAAAATAAAATTAGAAATGAGTTTAAATCATTAAAATCGAATTTTGATTTTTTGAAATCGACTAATCAAAATATTTCTATTCTTTCTATGGGAATGAGTGGAGATTATAAGATAGCAATAGAAGAAGGTAGTACAATGGTAAGAATAGGTAGTTCTATTTTTGGGCATAGAAATTATTCTATCTAATTCGTTTTATACATAAAATTATTGAAGATTTTTTATAGAACTAAAGATTACTTGAATAGTTTATTTTGAATTTCGTTTAGATAACTTTGAATTTTTGTAAGATCTTTTCTTGTAATTTATTTATTTGCAATAGTGATTGAAGCGGCATCCTTTTTATATTGGTCATTGCATTTCGACTTGGTTGTTGAGCGAAGTTGAAATACAATGACTAAGTCGAAATTCCAAATATAAAAAGATATAGCGAAAAGCACGACCTGAAAGGGATTGCCCAACAAAAAAAACAATTAATTTTTATAGAAAAAACCTAAACAAGTTTGTTTAGGTTTTTTTATGGATTATTTATAAAAAATTTTCATATAAATATTGCATCGCTTCTTTTACTGCTGTAATTGGATTTTTAGGATTAAGCCCAAGCTCTTTTCTTGCTTTAGAGATGTCAAAATTTTGTTGCAAACCAGAAAAAAACATACCAATTTCTTTTGTTGTTAATAAAGGAGCTTTTCCACTAATTTTCCCTCCAATTTCCATTAACCAAGCAGCAGAATATAAAATTGGTTTTGGAACTGCAATAGGTAATTTTATATTTAATTCTGGATATAATTCTTGTGCGATTTTAGTAGTTTCTTTTATAGACATACATTGTTCATTTGCTAAAAAAAATCGTTCTCCATTTCTTCCTTTTATTGCAGCTAAATAATAACCTTCCGCAACATCTTTTACATCAATCCAATTAAGAGTGATATTTGTTTCTATAGGGATTTCTTTTTTAAGAATGAGTTGGATAATGTTGTATGAAACATTAAGAGGAGAGAATTGGATATCCCCTAAATTTTCCAGTATAA
>DJDD01000168.1 GCA_002430925.1 Flavobacteriales bacterium UBA5933 | reverse complement strand
TAGTAATATTTTTGTTTGCATGAAACGTGATTAAATTCTCGTTAAAATTAACTATTAAAAAAAATCTATACAACAACTTTTATAAACTCTTATATTTTATTAAATTGTTTGTTGTAATTAGGTTAGTTTATTTTAAATTTTACAAAAATGAAGAAGTTTTTATTAACTGTTATTTTTTTATCATCATTTGTTGCTAATGCTCAGACAGATGAAGGATTATTTGAGGTTGAGTATGAAATGAATGGTCAAGATTTAAAATCATTTGCTTTTTCTACAGAAAATTGTCCAGATAATGTAATTGTTAAAACATGGGAGAATTGGGTAAATAGTAAAGAAGGAACAACAAGTTTTTTCAAAAAAAATGAAGCAAGTAACCTTAAATTCAAAAATTCTGATGATACTTACAAATCAATTGTGAGTATAGTACAAGAAGAAAATGGAAAAACAACTGTTATCAATGGACTTACAGACCAAAATGGAATGTCTTTTAATCAAGAATCTTATGAATTTAATTCGATATATAATTATTTAAAAGATTTATCTATAAAAACAAAACAAGCCTGTGTAAGAAATGAGTTGAGGTTGGCCAACGACAATCTAATTCGATTAACGAAAGACAATGCAAATACACAACAAAGAAAAGGAAATTCAATCAAAACTTATCTTAAAAATAGTAACACACTATTAAAAGTTGAAAATAAAAAACAAACCTTAGAAGATAAATTAGATTTGTTAACCAATCAATTAGAGAAAAGTTCTGATGACCAAACTACAGATAAGTTAATGAAGAAAAAACAAAGTGTAGAAAACTCTTTAAAGAATATTGATAATCAAATAACATCTTTAAATTCTACAATACAACAATCAGAGGCCAATGATGAAGGATTAAATGCTAAGATTAATCAATTATCTATTCAGATTAAAGAAGAAAGAGCAAGAACAGAAAATTTAAAAAAGAAATATTCTTCTATCCAATAAAAAAAACCAGCATATAATGCTGGTTTTTTTTATATCTATATATTATTGAAACATATCTTTTACACGTTCAAAAAATGACTTTTCATTTTTCGAAGGTTCAGGAGAAAAATGCTCATCATTTCTCATTTTCTCAAAGAAAGCTTCTTGCTCTTTAGAAAGATGAGTAGGCGTCCAAATGTTTACATGTACAAATAAATCACCTTTACCGTAACCATTTAAATCTGGTAAACCTTGACCTTTTAAACGTAAAACTTTTCCTGATTGAGTACCTTTTTCAACTTTAATTTTTACTTTTCCATTTACTGTAGGAATCTCTTTCGAAGAACCTAAAATAGCGTCAGGAACAGAAACATATAAGTCAAAATGAAGGTTGTTACCGTCACGTTTTAGTGTGTCGTGTTCTTCTTCTTCAATCAAAACAAGTAAATCCCCAGGAACACCATCAAAAGGAGCATCATTACCTTTTCCACGAACTTGTAATTGAATACCTTCTCTTGCTCCAGCAGGAATTTTAATATCTATTGTTTCTTCAACTTTTATTAAACCTTGGTTATTAGCACCAGATGGAATTTTATCAGCAACCTTACCAACACCTTGACAAGTAGAACAAGTTGTAGCAGTTTGCATTTGTCCTAAGAAAGTATTTGTAACACGAACTTGTTGACCAGAACCACCACATGTAGGACACGTTTTAGAAGTAACACCGTCAGCTTGTTTAAAACGTTTAACTTTCACTTTCTTCTCGCAACCGTTAACCATTTCCTCAAGATTCAATTTTACACGAATACGTAAATCAGAACCTTTCATTCTACGAGGACCACGAGATTGACCACCGCCAAATCCGCCGAAACCTCCGCCTCCGCCAAAAATATCACCGAAATGAGAGAAGATATCTTCCATATTCATTCCGCCTCCAGCACCGCCAAAACCTCCAGCGCCACCGCCCATTCCAGCATGACCAAATTGGTCGTAACGGCTACGTTTTTGTTCGTCGCTTAATACTTCGTAAGCTTCAGCAGCTTCTTTAAATTTTTCTTCTGCCTCTTTGTCACCAGGATTTTTGTCAGGGTGATATTTTATAGCAAGTTTACGATAAGCTTTCTTGATGTGTTCTGAAGTTGCAGATTTTTCAACTTCTAATATTTCGTAATAATCTCTTTTAGATGACATTTTTTTAAATTCTTAATTTTATAGTCCAACAACAACTTTTGCATAACGTACAACTACGTCATTCAATAAATAACCTGTTTCTACAACATCAACAATTTTACCTTTCAAATCCTCTGTTGGAGCAGGGATTTGAGTAATTGCTTCGTGAAAATCAGTATTAAAATCGTCGCCAGCTTTTACTTCCATTTCTTTTAGACCTTTAGCACGTAAAGTCTCAGTTAATTTATTGCTAATTAACTCAACTCCTTGGTATAAAGTATCGTCTTCAGATTTCTGAATTTGATTCAATGCACGTCCAAAATCATCTAAAACAGGTAATAAAGATGTAATAACCTCTTTGTTAGCTGTCTTAAAAGTATCGATACGCTCGCGAGAAGTACGCTTCTTGAAATTATCAAACTCAGCAAATAAACGTAAGTATTGATCTTTTTCTTTTGCCAATTGTTCTTTAACAATTTCTAATTCTGACTTTCCGACAGTCTCATTCTCTTTTTGATCTGAATTATTTTCAGTATCTTGAACGTTATCTTGTAGATTATCGTTCTCTAATTCTTCATTTATATTTTGTTCAGACATATTCTTAGTTGTTTTGTTTCTGATAGAATCAAATAGTTTGCCAATGCGCATAGTGTGTCTTTTTGTCAGAATTCTATTTCTGAAAGCAGTTGCGAAATTAAGAAAATTATAATTAATGTAATCTTCATGACTATTTTTACAATTTAGGCAATCCCTTCGGGCCGCGCTTTTCGTTTCAATCTTTTTTGATTGGTCATTGCATTGAGCGAATGTCGAAATGTATCCAATCAAAAAAGGATTTCCTCTTCAATCGCTATTGCATTTTTTTTGTATTAGATAGAGTGATTTTTTCGAAATGATAATGTAGAAAAATTGTATCGAAATCTAAGACAGAAAACTTTATTCATTTTTCTTTTTTTTAGAGTTTATCTCAACATTATTTTTTCTGTCATGTTGAGCTCGTCGAAACATCGTTGTTTATAAATTACGTTTCAATAATTAAAATTCTTCGACGGACTCAGAATGACATTAAGTAATATAAAGAAAATATTTAAAAAAAATCCTTACTTATTTTTCGATACTAAATTCTATCGAATTTCACTCAAAATGACGGATTTTTTTCTGTCAGATAGAATGGTTTTCGTAGAAAATTGTATCGAAATCTAAGACAGGTAACTTTATTCATTTTTCTTTTTTTTTAGAATTTATCGAAACATTATTTTTTCAGTCATGTTGAGCTCGTATAAACATTGTTATTTATAAATTTCATTTTTTAATAATTAAAATTCTTCGACGGGCTCAGAATGATATTTAGGAATATAAAGAAATACTTTTTTTAAAAATACTTACTTATTTTTCGATACTAAATTCTATCGAATTTCACTCAAAATGACGGATTTGTTTTCTGTCAGATAGAGTGGTTTTCGTAGAAAATTGTATCGAAATCTAAGACAGAAATACTTTATTCATTTTCTTTGTTTAGAATTTATCGAAACATTATTTTTTCAGTCATGTTGAGCATTCTAAGATAAAAA
>DJDD01000167.1 GCA_002430925.1 Flavobacteriales bacterium UBA5933 | reverse complement strand
ATAAAACATTATGTTAAAAGCCAATCTAAAATTACCAATTTTTACATTAATAATAAGCTGTCTTAATTTTATATTTTTTCATTTTCCTTTTTTTTCTTTTGTTTTTAAAAACACTGATTATAAAAGTTTTAGTGGTTTTCTATTGATTAGTAGTTTATTTATATTAATGATTATTGCTAATTTCTTTGCTTTCTTATTATTTCTATATTTATTAAAATATATTGGTAAAATAATTATTGCAATATCATTTATAATAAGCGCCATTGCCGTATATTTTATAAATACATACAGTGTAATTATAGATGAAAGCATGATAAGTAATGTTTTTAATACCAATTATGAAGAATCGAGTAGTTTTATCTCTATAAAATTTTTTATTTATCTAATATTTCTAGGTATTATTCCCGCAATTTGGATTTTAAAAACAAAAACAATCTCTATCACTTTCAAAAAATTCTCCATCCTTACAGGAAGTTCTTTAGTGATAATACTATTATTATCTTTTGCAAATGCTAGCAATTGGTTGTGGGTAGATAAAAATTCTAAAACCTTGGGAGGATTAGCAATGCCTTGGTCATATTCTGTAAATACTTCTCTTTTACTTATACATAATCATGATAAAAATAAAAAAGAAATCCCTTTACCAAATGCTAGAATTGGTGATAACAAAAAATCTGTTGTTGTATTAGTCATAGGAGAATCTGCTCGAAAAGAAAATTTTTCTTTATATGGCTATAATAAAAATACTAACCCCTTACTTTCTGGGGTCAAAAACCTAAATGTATTTAATGCAACATCTTGTGCAACATACACAACAGCTGGTGTTAAATGTATACTAGAACATACTAATAGTAGTAAATTGTATGAAATTTTACCTAATTATTTATATAGAAACAATGTAGACGTTGTTTGGAAAACAACTAACTGGGGTGAGCCACCAGTACATATCAAAGATTATGAAAACAAAGATTTTCTTCAGTCACATTGTAAAGGAGAAAATTGTGGTTACGATGAAGTTCTTTTAGAAAATTTAAATGAACGAATAGTTTCAAGTAAAAAGAATAAAATTCTAATTGTCTTACATACAAGTACAAGTCATGGACCAACATATAGTAAAAAATATCCACCTAAGTTTGAAAAATTCAAACCAGTTTGTAATAGTGTAGAATTAGGCAAATGCTCACAAGAAGAATTAGTTAATGCGTACGACAACACCATTGTTTATACTGATTATCTTCTATACAATGTTATTGAAGATTTAAAACAATTAAAAGATTACAATAGCGCTATGATTTACGTGTCTGATCATGGAGAATCTTTAGGTGAAAAAAATCTATATATGCATGGAGTACCATTAAGTATTGCTCCAAAAGATCAATTTGAGATTCCATTTATAGTATGGACTTCAGAAAATTCTAAACAAGTAAAAAATGAAGAACAATTAACTCAAAACAATGTTTTTCATAGTGTTTTAAATTTTTTAAATATAAAAAGTCCTATTTATGATGAAAATATGAATATTTTTAAATAAAATTTTCAAAAAATTAAAATCATAATGAATACTATTTCAAAAAAATATATAGAAGGATTAAAAAAAGCTTATTATGAAAATAATAGTTCTGAAATATGGAATTATTTTGAAAAAGTAAAACATGGTGCATCATTAGAAAATAGAGAAAAACTTAAAAATTTATATCCATACATCCCAGAATCGTTACTTAATATATTAGAATATATAGACGGTACTTATTTCACGGAATATGAAGGAGAAAAAATAACCTTTTATTTTCTTGGCTCAGATATTTATGAATACCCTTACTACTTACTTTCATCTTTAGAAATGATTGAAAGTAAAAATAAAATTATTGGGTATTATGCAGATTACATAGAAAGAAAGTATGATGAAGTTATTATTGATGATAAAATAACAAATTCAATAGAAAATATAAAATGGTTACATTTCTCTGATTGTATGAACAATGGAGGTACTTCACAATTATTTATAGATTTTACACCTTCTGAAAATGGAACAAAAGGTCAAATAGTTCGTTTTTTACATGATCCTGATGAATTTAAAGTTATTGCAGATAGTTTTGATGAATATTTAGAAAAATTAATAGAAAATGAATATGATTTTATTATTGAAGAAATGTTAGAATAATTAAAATTTCGCTTATTAAAAGTAATTATTATATTAAAAATTTAATATACAATTAATTAACTTAATCAATCTTTGCAATAGCGATTGTAGTGGATATCCTTTTTACTGAGCGTTCTAGCGAAGTAAAAAGATAGAAACAGAAAGCGCGGCCCGAAGGGATTGCCCAAAAAGAAAAAAGTAATCATAAACAGTTGCTATGATTACTTTTTGTATTATTTATTGTAATGATTCAATTACTGAATTAAACCAATATCAGTACGGTAATATTCGTAATCGAAATGTACTTTTTTGATGTTTTCGTAAGCTACTTCGCGTGCTGATTCTAAAGAATCTCCTAATCCAACAACGTTGATAACACGACCACCAGAAGTTACGATTTCATCGTTTTCTAGTTTTGCACCAGCAATAAAATTAGGACAAGTTACGTTTTCTAGTCCTCTAATTTCAAAACCTTTATCGTAATTCCCTGGATAACCACCAGAAACCATAACGACACAACATGCATGTTGGTTTTTGAATTGTAAATCGAAGTTTTCTCCTTTTATTGATTTATTTACGACATCGTACAAATCATTTTCTAATAAAGGTAATGTTGTTTGAGTTTCTGGATCTCCCATTCTTAGGTTATACTCCAATAAATAAACTCCTTTTGTAGTAATCATTAATCCAAAGAAAATAACACCTGCAAACTCTAATCCCTCTTTGATAAGACCACATTTTGTAGGCTCCATGATTTCCTCTTCGAACATTGTAAAATGTTGTTGAGTAAACAATGGATTTGGTGCAATAACACCCATTCCACCAGTATTAAGACCAGTTTCTCCTTCTCCGATTTTTTTATGATCTTTTGCAGCTACAAATGGAACAATTTTTTTACCGTTAAAAAATGAAAGAATTGAAGCTTCAAAACCTTCTAAATATTCCTCAATAACAACTTCGTTTCCTGCATCTCCAAAAGTTTTATCTTCCATGATTTCTAATACAGCTTGTTTTGCTTCTTCGAAATCTTGACAAATAATAACTCCTTTACCTGCAGCTAATCCTGATGCTTTTACAACAATAGGAAATTCTTGCTCTTTAAGGTATTCAATGGCTAACATTGGCCCTTGAAAATTCTTATATTTAGCCGTTTTTACTCCATATTTATTCATAAAGTCTTTTGCAAAAGCTTTAGAAGCTTCTAATTGTGCAGCAGCTTTATGAGGACCAAAAACATTTAAATTTTCTTTTTGAAATATATCTACAATCCCTTCTGATAATTCAGCTTCTGGTCCTACAAAAGTTAAATCAATTTGATTTTCTTTTGCAAAATCTTTCATTCCATCTATAGAAGAAACAGTTACATTGGTTCCTATTTGCGCTGTACCTGCATTCCCTGGAATAAAAAACAATTCTAAATTTTCATTTTTTTGTTTAAAATCCTCTGCAAATTTCCATCCAATAGCATGTTCTCTACCACCACTACCGATGATTAATATACGGCTATGCGATTCGAGGTTTGCGGATAATGATTGATTATTGATATTATTATTGTGTTCCATTTGTAATTTTTTTTAGATAATTCTGAAATTTTTGATTCATTCTACAATAATGATCAATTAACTCTATACACTCATTTAATTCAGCTTCTGAAATATATGCTAGTTCAAAAGCTATTATTAATTGTGCTTCAACTTCATAAGCTGAACCTTTTGAAATTGATAAAAAATTTATCATTTGTGGATTCGAATTTCGTCCTGAACCTTCTGCTATATTAGAAAGAATAGAAACAACAGCCCTTGTAATTTGAGAAGTTAATCCATATTTTTCCTTTTCTGGAAATTTATCTGAGATTTTATAAATCTTTTTTAATATTTCCAAACCTTTTTTCCAAACATCTAGATTTCTATAATTTCTCATAATCTATTTATATAGAACTATTCACAAAACGCTAATCGCCAACCACAAAACGTCTTTAATGCATAAAATGTCTCATTCCTGTAAAAACCATAGGAATATCATGCTCATTACAAGCTTCAATAGATTCCTGATCTTTGATAGAACCTCCTGGTTGAATGATAGCTTTTATTCCGTTTTCTGCTGCATAGTCTGCCACATCACGGAAAGGGAAGAATGCATCTGAAGCTAAAACTAAATCTTCATCTACTTTCTCTTTTGCACGAGCTATAGCTTGTTGTGCCGCCCAGATACGGTTAGTTTGTCCACCACCAATTCCGTAAGCTTGACCATTTGTCGCCACAACAATTGCATTAGATTTTACCCATTTAACAATTTTTTGAGCAAAAACTAAATCAGTCATTTGTTTTTCTGTTGGCTGAGCATTTGTAACAACCGTTAAATCATTAGAGAACTGATTATCTGTCGATTGAACGATTAAACCACCATCAACTTTTACATAAGTTACTTTATCAGAAACTGGGTTTTTAACTTTGATGATACGTAGATTTTTCTTTTGCTTGAAAATCTCTAAAGCTTCTTCTGTAAAAGATGGAGCGATAACAATTTCTAAGAAAATTTTATTCAATTCTACAGCAGTTTTTCCATCAACTTCTCTATTGAATGCTATAATTCCACCAAAAATTGACATTGGATCACATTCGTAAGCTTTTTCATAAGCTTCTAAAACATTATCTCCTGTTGCAACACCACATGGCGTAGAGTGTTTTACAGCACAACAAGTTGTTTCTTCGAATTCAGAAACTACTTTATATGCTAAATCCATATCACGAATATTATTAAAAGAAAGTTCTTTTCCTTGTAAATATTCAAAATCTTTCATTGCTCCATTTTTCGTTTTATCTACGTAATAAGCAGCTTTTTGATGAGGATTTTCTCCGTAACGTAAATCCATTACTTTTTCGTAAGAAGATTCCAAAAATTGAGGAAAATCTTCACCTAAAAGATAAGTAGAAATTGCTGCATCGTAAGCGGAAGTTAAATTAAATACTTTACCAGCACATAATTTACGTGTTTCGATAGAAGTTGATCCATTCTCACGAATTTCATTGATTACAGTTTCGTAATCATTAACATCTGTTACAACAGTAACATCATTAAAATTCTTTGCAGAAGAACGTAACATAGATGGTCCTCCTATGTCAATAAATTCTATCATTTCTGCTTCTGATAAACCAGTATTCATCTTTTCGAAGAATGGATATAAATTTACGATTACAATATCGATAGGATTAATCCCATGTTCTGCAATTGTTTTCATATGATTCTCATCAGAACGACGAGCCATAATTCCTCCATGAATTGCTGGGTGTAAAGATTTTACACGACCATCCAAAATCTCTGGAAATCCAGTTACATCTTTTACTTCTGTAACTTCGATTCCGTTTTGCTGAAGATGTTTGAAAGTTCCACCAGTAGATAAAATTTTATAATCTTGTTCTACCAAGAATTTTGCAAATTCTAACAAATTTGATTTGTCTGAAACACTAATTAGCGCTTGTTTTTGCATTTTGTATTTAGTTTTTAAAGTTTATTGTTTTGTTTATTTTCGACGATATGAAATGAAAAAACCTCAACATACAAGTACATTGAGGCATTTTAGTTTTATGTATTACTAATTTGCTTTATTGCTTCTATAAAGATTTCTCCTTCTACTGCTGCAACTTTTCTTTGCAAATCTTCTACTTTGTCATTTTCTTCGATATTGAAAGATTTTTGTGCTATAATTTCTCCTTCGTCTACTCCTGCAGTTACATAATGTACTGTTGCACCAGATATAGTTTCTCCTGCTTCTAAAACAGCTTTATGTACTTTGGCTCCGTACATTCCTTTACCACCAAATTTTGGTAATAAAGAGGGATGAATATTAATCATTTTATTCCCCCATTTAGCTGTAAATTCTGGTGATAAAATTGTTAAGAAACCAGCTAAGACAATTAAATCTATTTCTTCGTCTTCAAGATTGTGTTCAGCATCTTCAGAAAAAGTTTTTCTGTCTAAGACATACGTTCGGATATCTTTATCCAACGATCGCTCTATTGCATAGCAATCTCTGTCTGCCATTACCATAGATATATCTACATTCGGTAATGTACCATCTTCGATAGCATCAATAATATTTTGAAGATTTGTTCCTCCTCCGGATACAAATACTGCTATTTTCATTTTTATTATTTTGTGTTTGTTGTTCTGTTTTTTGATTATAACTATTCGTTAATCGAATTATTTAATCAATAAAAAGCAAAGCTTTCTTTATATCTTCATAACCAATTTCTCCATTGTAATAATCGTAAATTGGTTTTAAGATTCTATTTTCTTGAAATTCTATTTCGCTATACGCAAAACGAACTTTATCAATAATCTTATCAGATGGTTTAAATTTAGAATAATCCAAGTCTGGTTCATTTTCCTTGATTTTTCCTATATGATCAACAATTGCTGATGTTGTTAAACCTCTTTTCTCTGCAATTTGTTCCAAAGATAATCCTTCTTTTAGATATTCTAAAGTAATTTCGTAAGTTGATTTCTTTGGACCTTTCTCTTTTACCTTATTTTTTTCTTTATTTTTAGCTATTTGTTTCTTATCTAATGTACCTCCTGAATGACGAATAAATGGAGCCCAAGAATATTGTAATTCTTTTTCATCTAAAAAATCATCTATTTCATTCGATAATACTTGGAAACGTCTATCTGCTTTCATCGCTAAAGAATCAATTTCTAAAGCTGTTTGATTTAAACCATGTAACATTAATGAATTTAAATCTCTCAGACGAGAAAGCGCAACATAACCTTGCCCTTTTTCGAATGCTTTAGATAAATCTATAAAAGCAGAATCTAAAGTCATTCCTTGCGATTTATGAATTGTTATAGCCCAAGCTAATCGTAAAGGAACTTGTGTAAAGGAAGCTAATGCTTTTCCTCCTTCATCTTCTATTGCCCAAGTTTCTGGTTTAGCAATATAAAATTCTCCATCTAATGTTTTAATAATAGGCTCATCTTTGTCTGTATATCCAGAAACAGTACCTAGAGTTCCGTTTACAAAACCTACATCAAAATTATTACGCACAAACATTACTTTAGCACCTATCTTTAATTCTAAAACTTCATCTGCTAAAACTGATTTTTTTAAAACTTCTATCAAAGCAGGATTTCCAGCAACTTTAGCTTCGAATTTTTTAGATGATGAATCAATATTAATCAATTGACCTTTATTGATTCTATCAACATCCATATTGTGTGTATACAAACGTGTTTGTGTATCTATTTCGTCAGCAAAATACTCTATTCTTGACTCTAACAAATCAACTGTTTTTTGAGAAATAGCTCCAGAACGAATTTCATTTAAAATATCATTCAACGCATTGTTTTTTTGACGATATTGTTCTGTAAGATAACAAATATGAACTTTTGATTGTACCCAAGCATCAGACATAAAACAAAATTTGTCTTTAGATTCTTCCCATTCATCACCGATTGGTGGAAGCTGAAAAAAATCTCCTGAAAAAATAACTTGTATTCCTCCAAAAGGTTCATCGTTTTGCTTAAAAAATTTTAAAACATAATCAACTGCATCAAGTTGATTTCTATGTAGCATAGAAATTTCATCAATAATCAATACTTTAACTTTATCCATCTTATCACGAAAATATTTTTTATCTCGTAATGATGCCAAATAACGATCAGAAACATAATCTTTAATCCCTATTCCAGCCCAAGAATGAATTGTTTGTCCATTCATATGAGTAGCTGCAATCCCTGTAGAAGCTGTTATAGCAACTGGAACCCCATGCTGTTTTAGGTATTGAATGTATTGATTTAACACATAGGTTTTTCCGGCACCAGCAGAACCTGTTAAAAATACATTTCTTCCAGATTTTAATATTGCTAAGGCTTTCGATTGTTGCATAATCTTCTATGTGAATTTTTGAATTGTAAAATAAACGACAAAGATAAGAAGATTGTATGAAGTGAGGAAATTTGGTATTATAATATATAAATTTATAAAGAAGTTACGAAAATTAAAAAGCTCAACATAAGTTGAGCTTTTATAAAATACTGAATGAAAGTTAATTCTTAAAAATATCTGAAACAACAGATTTATAAGTATCCCCAATAGGAATTTCTTTATTTTCTAAGAAAATTGATTTATTTTGAACTGATTTAATTCTCTTGATAGGAATAATAAAGGAACGATGTACTCTAATAAATAGATTATCAGGTAATTTTTCTAAAAGAGATTTCATAGACATTCTTGCTGTTATCTTTTTATTATCAGATAAATGGATTTTTACGTAATCATCTAATCCCTCAATATATTCTATTTCTTCGTAATAAATTTTATTTAATTTATAATCTGCGCGAATTGATAGAAAATCATTTTCATCTTTAACCTTATTATTTCCTAAACTATTTTTAGCCTTATAAACAGCTTCTTCAAATCGTTCATATTCAATAGGCTTCAGTAAATAATCTAATGCCGAAACATTAAACCCATCTACCGCATATTCTTCAAATGCTGTTGTAAATATCACTGGAATTTTATTTTCTAATTTCTTATAAAATTCCATTCCATTTGTTCTTGAAACTTGTATATCTAAAAACATTAAATCAATAGGAAATTGATTGATGTATTTTTGAGCATCTTTTAAATTTGAAAAAGTTTTTATTAATTCTACCTCATTATTTCTTTTACAGTATGTTTCTAAAACTATCAAGGCTAGAGGTTCATCATCTACAGCAATTGCTTTAATCATTTAAAAATAATTTTAATCTAACAAAATAATTGGAACTTGTTTCCTTTATTTCTAATTGATAGCGGTTTGCATAAATTACATCTAAGCGTTTTTTAGTATTTTTTAATCCAATTCCGCTCTTCTCCTCAATAAGATTTGCATCATCTAGAATTGTATTTTCTACCAACATTGTTAATGTATTATTATCAATAGAAATATTAATTTTTATTGGATTATCATCATCATCAATTATACCATATTTAAAGGCATTCTCTATAAAATTAATTAATAATAAGGGTGATATTTTCAAATCTGAACCATCTCCATTAATTTGAAAATCGATTGAATTATTATTAATCAAACGAAGTTGTTGCAGCTTTATATAATTTTTAATGTATTCTAAATCTTCACGTAATGGTACAAAATCTTTTGATGAATGTGATACTACATACCTCATCATTTTAGATAATTTCATTACAGCATCTGAGGCGTAATCAGATTTTTGTAACGTTAAAGCATATATATTATTTAATGTATTAAATAAAAAATGAGGATTAATTTGAGCTCTCAAATAAGCAATTTCTGATAACTGCTTCTGTTCTTTCATTTCTACATAGCGCTTATTTTGTCTTATAAAAAGAGAAATTATAGCCAAAGAAAAAAACATTAATATTTTTGGACTCCACATTACAAAATTTGGAGGAGGAGGACCATCATGTCTAAATTTATCAAACCTTGGTGGCTCTTTTCTAGGAATTTTTTGTAAATGAAAACTCCACTCAGGAATTTTATAAACGATAAAAAAACAAGCGATTAATATTAGGCTATAAATAATATATTTTTTTTTGAAATATAACTTCGGAATTAATAAGAAATAATTCAAAAAAAAGAACATTAATAACAATATGTTCTCAAATAACATTCTTCTGAAATGCCTTGTTTCAAACAAAACATTATTAGCTGTATCATTATTTGAAACAGATAAAAAAGGAATTAATATAAATACAACTGAAATTATAGAGAAAATTACGATTTCTCTTTTTGTAATTTTTTTATTCATCTTTTATTGAGATTGATGAGATTGAAAAAAATGGTCGACTTGGAATCATCATTGTTGGTATAAAATCTAGATTTTCTATATTTTCTGCTACTAAATAACAATTATTTACTTCACCAAAGTAATAATATTGTTGCGTATAAAATGTAATTCCAATCTTATGTTCATTAAAATTTTTATTGGATGAATTGATAATATCTATTTCAAAATTTATGAATTTAAGATGCGTTTTATTTAAATTATCTTTGATTTGATAGAGATTACCTTTCAATTGTTCAATATAATGAATAGCACTCATTCCTACTAAATAATGCAATTGTTCTGCTTTCGGATTTATTCTTTTAAGATCCATAAAGGTATTTACTTTATTATTTACATCCTGAAAAAGTTGTTCTTGTAAAGAATACTCTTTATATGTTGCTTCTAAAACATATTTTTCCCATACAGATGTAGTTTTAGCATCTATAATTAATCGAAAAGCAAATTGTACTTTATGAATCTTTGTTGACATATTCTATTTTTGTTGTTGTTCTGTTGGTGGCGGCCCCATTGGTTTTCCTCCTGATGGTAGTCCCATTTTTCCATCTGGTGGTGGCATTCCTGGTCCTCCAGGTCCTCCTATTGGCTCTTTAAATTCTTCTATATTTTTAGTTGAAATTACAATATTTGCATCAATCATAAAACCTTTTTCTAAGCTACCAGAAACTTTTGCTATTTGATTTCCATCAACATCGTCAGAAAAAACATTATCATCTGCATTATAGGTATATCCATCCATACCTTTAGTATAACCATAAGATTTTGCTGCATTAACCACAACAACTGCAGAATCTTTCCCTTCTGGAAATGCAATTTGTGTAACTTTTAACGACTTACCTGTTTTATCATAAATATGTACGTGTATATGTGTTGCACGGCTTATGTACCATCCAGGAAAAATTGAACTAAATTGAACCTCACCTTTTTCGCTCGTTAATTGTCTTCCTCTCAAAAAATTATACGACTTATAATCTGTAAGCTGCATAACCATTCCTCCATATTGAGAATAATTTCCGTCTTTGTCACAATGCCAAATGTCTACAATAGCATCTTTTAAAGGTTTACAGTTATCATCAGCATCAGTTACTATAATTTTTATAGTAGTATTTACTCCTGTCCTATCTCCTTTTATATCAGAACGAGAATATTCTGATGGTTGCTTTGTAGGAAATGGTCCTTCCGTTTCAGAATCCCAAACTTCACAATCTGATTTTTGGTCTACTTTTGAGTTATTACAACTCATTAGAACCTTAGGAACAATTAAACTTGCTCCTAAAAATCCTAAACTATTTTTTATAAAATCTTTTCTATCCATTTATATTAATACTTTTATTGTTGAGGAAATTGTATATCCTTCACTCAAGCTACCAGAAACAGTTGCTATTTGTTGACCTGTTGTATCATCAGAAAAAACATTATCTTGAGCATTATAAGTATATCCTGTCATTCCTTTTGTATAGCCATAAGAAGTAGCAGAATTTACAACGACAACGGCACTAGCACTACTTTCTGGAAATGCAATTTGTGTAACTTTTACAGAAGTGCCACTTGTATCATAAATATGTACATGTATATGTGTAGCACGACTCATATACCAACCTGGAAAAATAGATGTAAATTTAACTTTACCATCTGAATCTGTAACTTGTCTCCCTCTTAAAAAATTATAAGATTGATAATTGGTTTGTTGCATTTGTGTTCCTCCATATTGAGAATAATTTCCATCTTTATCACAGTGCCAAATATCAACAATGATGCCTTCTACTGGTGCACAACTATTATTTACATCCTGAACAATGATTTCTATTGTAGCGTCTACTCCTGTTCGATCTCCTACTATATCTGTACGTACATAACTAGATGGAGTTTTAGTTGGGAATGGACCTTCTGTTTCTGTTGGCCAAACTGTACAAGATTGATTTGTTCCTCCTTTAGTTGTATCTGAATCAGATGTTCCCGAAGAATTATCATCGCTTTTACAAGACATTGCAACTTTTGGTAAAATAAGTGCAGTGCCTAAAAATCCTAAACTGTTTTTTAAAAATTGTTTTCTTTCCATTTTTCTATATTTTTTGAGTTAATTTAATAATCAATAACCATTAACAATGAATCCTCACTTAATGATTCAAAATCTACATGTTCATCAGAACCAATAGATAATAAATCTCTAGATTCAATTAATCGATCATGAACTTCAAAAATCCCTGTCAATGAAATAACTAACCAACTTCTTTCAACTTTTTTTAATGGTAATTCGGATTCTTTTCTATCTTGAAATTTCCCAAGAAAAACATTAAATAAACTGTGTCTAACTATCTTATTTAAG
The DNA here is from genome assembly GCA_002430925.1 of Flavobacteriales bacterium UBA5933. GTDB lineage: Bacteria > Bacteroidota > Bacteroidia > Flavobacteriales > Weeksellaceae > Empedobacter. Next base: position 3,034 of record DJDD01000167.1, on the reverse strand, counting down.
TGATTATTTTTTTCTAATACAATTGGTGCTATACTATTACTAATTAGTGCATGAGGACGAATTAAAAACAATGAGTATAAATAAGAATATTCTTCTTTTAATTCTCCTTGAATTTCTATGATAGAACCTTTTTCCAAATAATATACAAAAACTTGATTAGCTTTTATATTCCAATTAAAACCATTCATATTCAGATGAATTCCATTCAGCAAAGGCAATAAAATAAGATATCCACTTTCTTTTATAACTTTTTGATAAATTCCAAATTCATTTAGGGCTATATCATCAATAAATGCAAAATCAGAAACATTTGTCCCTTCATCCAATGCATTTATACGTAGAAAATTATTCTCGAATAAACTTCTATTCTCAGCTTTACACAATCTTATCATATCCTCATTTATATAAAATCAAAAATATCGTTAAGAAATTGAATTATTAAATTTTAGAGGTAAACAGAGTATATGTGTAGGTGAATATTTGTTGTTATGTAACTATAATGTAATATTGATTTTTAGGTATGATAATTGCTATAAATACTCTAAAATGTTTATTTAATAATCTTTACTAAATCAATTATATGAAAAAAGCTTACTGTTTGATGCTATTATTAGCTTCTTTTTTGGGATATTCTCAAGTTGGTGTTAATACCTCAACTCCTTCTAGTACATTAGATGTTGCTGGATCTATAGAAGGTAATTATAAAGAAATTACAGCAACTTCCTATACTGTATTAAATAATGACTATCACCTATCTTTTAGTGGTACAAGTGCTTCTACGTTCACTTTACCAAGTGTATCTACAGCAGATGATACTGCTAACGATTTTAGAGGTAGAAAATATTTTATTAAAAATAATAGTACAACTTCTAATTTAATTATTAATCCTGCAAGCGGAGGAAATCTTCGTATCGGAGGAACATCTGGTAATGTTAGTACAGTTACTATTAATCCAGGATCTTTTGCTTTAATTACCGCAAATGGAAATAGTGGTTGGGATTTAGACGTTATTACAAATCAACCTACCGAAAGTTGGAAATTATCATACACAGCTTTAAATGGATTTATTAACACTCCACAAACATTAAATTCAAGCTATACTACAATTAATGACTGTAGTGTAACGGTTACTATCCCTTCTGGTATTACATCATCAAAAGTAACTCTTAACTTTACAGGATGGGGAGAAATCCTTGCATCTGCTGCTTCTACTGGTTCTATTCGCTTTCAATTAGTACAAACAGGTACAGTTAATAATTCATACGAAAGTATTATGATGAGCTCTTGGTCTACTAGTACTTCTGTAGGATCAACTGGTGTTAGATATAATTTTCCTATTGCTTACACTATAGATAACCTTGCTGCAGGAACATACACTTTCAGTATACAAGCTAGATATGAAGGGGAATTTGGAACAATCACTAGAAGACGTGTTTACGGAGTACAATCTATGGGACAAGTTTTCGTAAAAAACTAATATTTTATTATTAATAATAATATTAAATAAGCTCAATAGAAATTCTATTGAGCTTATATTTTATAAAATGAATACTATATAAATTTACTAAATAGATGATTCTTGTTTTTTTGTTTTAAAATCAATAAAATTACAAACCAACGTAATTGCTATTCCAAAGAAAGCTATCCAGAAAAAAGCATTTTTCAAAGAAAATGTTTGTGCTACAAAACCTATTACTGGTGGCCCTAAGAAAAAACCTATAAAACCTATACTTGTTATAATTGTTAAAGCTTGCTCTGTAGGAATTTTCCCATTAGATCCTGCTGTATTATAAACTAATGGAACAATCCCCGAAACTCCAATACCAACTATCATAAATGAAAAAATTGTACAATAAATTGTAGGAAAAATAACAGCTGATAATAAACCAATGAAAATTAATAAACCTGATATAAAAATGGTAATTTTAGGACCTAATTTATGAACTACAATATCTGATAAAAATCGACCTGATGCCATCATAAACATATAAGCTGTCAATCCATAACCTATCAAATCTTGAGGTGCTTTTACAATATGTTTCATATATTCACTAGACCAATCCATCATAGTTCCTTCAATAACCATGGCAAGAAATGCTAAAAAGCCTAATAAAAATAAATTTTTGTCTGGGAAAACAAATTTAGATGTATGTTTTATTTCTAAATTATTATCTACAATTTCATCTTCCAATAAATTACGAAAAAGAATGATTGATAGCACTATTGCGATTGATGAATAAACTAAAAAATGATTCAATGGAGGAACAGAAAGACCTATCATCTCAGCTCCTATCCAAGAAGCAATAAATCCTCCAATACTCCATGTTCCGTGCAAAGATCCTATTATTTGACCTTTATATTGTTTAGATATATTTAAGGCTTGCGTATTAATTGCAATATTTGTCATATTTCCCAAAGCACCAAATGCAACTAAATTCAACTTTAATAATAATAAAGAATCCCAAAAACCTATACCAATAAGCAATAAAAGATAAGTGATAAGAAAAATAGAAGTCCCTTTTTTACTTCCTATTTTTTTTACAATATTACCTGCAAAAGGTAATGTAATCAAAGTACCAATAGAAATATAAAGTAAAACAAATCCCCAAGCTGAATCTGATACTTGCATAGTATCTTTTATTGTTGGTATTCTTGATGCCCATGAAGCACCACAACCTCCAAAAAAGAAAAATAAAATTGTAATCGATACTCTTGCTATATGTTTTTTCATCATTAATTATCAGTTAAGTTTTGCTAATTAACAAAATATATACCATCATAATCATATAGTATATAAAATTATTTTATGAAGATGATTTAGAAATTATTCTATTCTAAAAAAATCTCCATAAAATGAATAGAAAAGCTAGAACCATAACATAAATTGTAAAAAACAATTCGATAGAAAAAATGATAAAAATGTTATATCATTTTCACTAAATATAAACATTTACCCGTGTGCATTTGGAATTAAAATTCGTCAATACGAGTAATTTTTCGCATTAAAATGTAGAAAAATTGTATCGAGAATAGA
>DJDD01000140.1:14496-33023 GCA_002430925.1 Flavobacteriales bacterium UBA5933 | reverse complement strand
AATCACTATTGCAAATTAAAATGTAATAATAAATGAATTGAGGATTAAAAAATATAATTAGAAATAATAAAAAATAGTTTAAATAAAAATGGGAGCTTATTAAGCTCCCATTTTATATTTATATTAATAATTTTCTTCTTCGAAATAACTCTGTTCAAAAGCTAAATTTTCAGCATTTATAACATCAAACTCTCCGATTTTAGTTCTTCTTAAAGCAGTAAGATATCCACCAGAATTTAAAGCTTTACTAAAATCATAAGCTAAAGAACGTATATACGTACCCTTACTACAATTTACTTCAAAATCTACAAAAGGTAATTCTATACGAGTTATTTTAAAATCTTGAATAGTAATTGTTCTCGATTTTCTTTCAATTTCTTGACCTTCTCTAGCTAGTTCATACAATCTTTTTCCATCAACTTTAATTGCAGAATGCATAGGAGGGAATTGTTGTATTTCACCAATAAATTGCTGAGTAGCTTCTAAAATTTTTTCATTTGTAAGATGATCGATAGCAAAAGTTTGATCTTCCTCTGATTCTAAATCATAAGTTGGTGTTGTTGCACCTAATTTTATAGTACCAGTATAAGTTTTTTCTTGCGCTTGATATTCATCAATACGTTTTGTCCATTTTCCAGTACAAACTAATAGAAGCCCAGTTGCTTTTGGATCTAAAGTTCCGGCATGACCAACTTTTATTTTTTTTAAATTGTAAGCTTTTCGGATATTCCATCTTATTTTATTCACAACATCAAAAGAAGTCCAATCCAAAGGCTTATCAATCAAAAAAATATGACCTTCTTGTATTTTTTCTACATTCATCTTATTTATGTTGAATCATTGTAGTTTCTATATTATTTTCTTCTGTTTTAGCTTTTGGTGCTGGAGTATTACCAAAATATATTAATAAAATAATACCAATTATAATTCTGTACCATCCCCAAAATTTAAAACCATATTTTGTAAGTACTGATATAAACGTTTTAACAGCTACCAATGCTACAATAAATGCAATTACATTACCAAGTATAAATAAAGTAATATGTTCTTGATCTTGTATAATCATTTCGTAACCTTTCATAGGATTTACAGTTCCTTCTCCCCAAGTTTTTACAAAAACAGAATAAACAGTAACAGCTAACATAGTTGGTACAGCTAAGAAAAAAGAAAATTCCGCAGCAGCTCTTCTTGTTAATCCTTGTGTCATACCTCCAATAATTGAAGCAGCAGAACGAGAAGTTCCTGGCATCATAGCTAAACATTGCCAAAATCCAATAGTTACCGCAGTTTTTATTGATATTTCTTTTTCATTATCTATTCTAGGATGTTTAAACCATTTATCTACAAATAATAATATAATACCACCAAAAACTAACATTCCAGATATAGCAACTTGGTTTCCAAGAACAGCTTCTATTTTATCATCAAATAATTTACCTAAAATAAGAGCGGGTACAACAGCACAAGCTAATTTTATGTAAAAATTGAAATTGAAATTTTTGAAATCAAAGAATTTTTTCCAATACAATACAACAACAGCTAGTATTGCTCCAAATTGTATGGATACTTGAAACATTTTTAAGAATTCACTTTCCGACATTCCCATAAGTGCCGCTGTGAACCCCATATGTGCTGTAGATGATATTGGTAAATATTCAGTAAGTCCTTCTACGATTGCAAGTATAATTGCTTGTAATGTATTCATTATTTTTCCTTGTTCGGATTAATTAATATAGCATAAATTTCAACAACAAATCCCGCAATTACTAAAAATGGAGCTAATCTTATTCTTCGAAAAGAATAGATGTCTTCGTTCCAATAATTAGCATCCCAAGTTCCATCAGGTCGTGTATTAGCATCGTGACCAGTCATTAGTAAAAAACCTAATCCTATTAATGCAAGTCCGATTGCCATGAAGATATAATTTCTTTTTCCGAAAAGAAATGTAAAACCAACATTGTCTTTTGATGTTGATTTTTCTGTATTTATTGAATTTGTTTTCATTAATAAAGTTGATCAGTTTTTAATCGTAGATAACGCCATGCAGCAAATAAAGTACTAAATATTGCTATGATAACACCAATAGTGATTAATACAATAATTAATAAGGTATAACTAGGGTTCCAAAGTACTAAACCTACTTTTGTAGCAAGTAAATACCATAAAAGGCCGAGTCCTATAATAGAAATTAATGCAGCAAAAAATCCTAAAATAGCTCCTTCTATCATGAAAGGTTTTATGATAAAACGTCTTCTTGCACCAACTAATTGCATTGTTTTAATACTAAAACGTTTTGCATAAATTTTTAATCGAATAGAGTTATTAATCAATATAACAACAATCACTAAAAATATAGCAGCAAAAATCATGATCCAAAAAGTAATTTTATTGATACTTTGGTAAATAGTAACCATCGCTTCTTTATCACTTTTTACTTCATCTATAATTGTGTTTTTAGATAATACTTTGTTGATAGAATCTATTTGTTCAACAGATTTTATAGCAGAAGGATTTAATGTGATTTCAACAGATGCAGGAAAAATACTTTCCTCAAAAAAATCACTTCCATCAGTACCCAAATCTTTTTTAGCAATTTTTGCAGCTTCTTCTTTACTAATATATTTTGTAGATTCTACAAAAGAATACTTAAGTTTCAACGAATCAATATAAGATTTTTGTAAATCGAGTTCTTTACTTTTTAGCTTTGGATCTTCAATACTTTTAAAATAAGCTTCTATTTTTAATTCTCTTTTTAGATGTTCTGCGTAACTTTGTGCATTAATAACAATTAAGCCGAAAATACCTAATAGAAATAAAACAAGCGAAATACTAATAATTACAGTAATATTAGAAGAACGCAGTCTTTTTTTCTCAAATTTATCGTTCGTTTTTGACATTTGGGTTAATTTTGGGGCTAATATAAAAAAAACTTATCTTGAAAGAAAGATATTCTGATAGATATTATAAGATAAGTTGGTTAAAGAAAACTTAAAATTTATAATTTTTGAAAGTAAAAGCTAAAAAACATTTAGGTCAGCATTTTTTGAATGACGAAAATATAGCACGCGATATAGCTGAAGGTTTAACCTGGAAAGGATATAATCGTGTATTGGAAATAGGACCAGGAATGGGAGTTCTAACGAAATATATTTTACAAGCAAAAAAAAATATTGAAGTTGTAGAAATTGATACAGAATCTGTAGAATATTTAAAAGAATATTATCAACCATTTCATCCTGGTTTCAAAATCCATTCAGAAGATTTTCTAAAAATGGATTTTTCTGCTAAGTTTGATGAACAAATAGCTGTACTTGGAAACTTTCCTTATAACATTTCTTCACAGATTATTTTTAAGGTTTTAGATGAACGCGAAAATGTGCCAGAAGTATGTGGAATGTTTCAAAAAGAAGTTGCAGAAAGAATAGCTTCTAAAAAAGGAACAAAAGATTACGGAATACTTTCTGTTTTGGCTCAAGCTTACTATCATTGCGAATATTTATTTACTGTTCCCGAAAATGTTTTTACACCTCCTCCAAAAGTGAAGTCAGGAGTAATTATCATGAAACGTTACAGAACAGAAATAGAAGGAGTAGAGAAAAAACGCTTTTTTCAAGTTGTGAAAGCAGGTTTTGGACAAAGACGTAAAACATTAAGAAATTCTTTAAAATCTTTAGGAATTCCTGAATCTTTAAGCGATCACGAATTTTTAAATATGCGTGCTGAGCAATTATCAGTTGAAGATTTTATAGAATTAACAAAAAGAATGCAATAAAAATGGAAGTTAAAATTACAAAAGACTTTATAGATATTTTAGTAGAAAGAGTTAATGAACATAATGCAAAAGAAGTTAAAGAGATGTTACAAGATTTACATCCAGCTGATATTGCAGAATTGTTTGACAACCTCTCAACCAAAGATCAGTCTTTTGTAATTGATTTACTAGATAATGAAATTTCAGCTGATATTCTTCTAGAATTAGAAGAAGATGATAGAAAAAAATTCTTAAAAACCCTTACAGCAAAAGAGATAGCAGAGGATGTGATTACAGAAATGGACACAGACGATGCTGTTGATGTCATTAATGAACTTTCTGATGAAAAGAAGGATGAGGTAATTGCTCAGTTAGAAGATCAAGAACATGCTAAAGAAATTGTTGATCTTTTACGTTATGACGAGGCAACTGCTGGAGGTTTAATGGGTAAAGAGTACATCAAAGTTTACAAAGATTGGTCTGTTTTAACAGCTGTTAAGCAAATGCGTAAACAAGCTGAAGATTTAGAGGAGGTCTTTTCTATTTATGTAATTGATGAAGATGAAAAATTACTTGGTATCCTTAGTTTAAAACGTTTATTAACAACATCATCTAATACAAAAGTTTCTGATGTTTACAATGACAAAGTTCAATATGTAAAAACTTATGCAAAGGATTCTGAAGTTGCTAAAGTAATGGAGAAATATGATTTGTACGAAGTTCCTGTAGTAGACGAATTAATGCGTTTGGTTGGAGTGATTACAGTTGATGATGTGATTGATGTTATTCGTGAGGAAGCTGAAGAAAATTATCAATTAGCCGCTGGTATTACACATAATGTAGACTCTGACGATAGTATTTGGAAATTAACTCGCGCTCGATTACCTTGGCTTTTATTAGCTTTGGTTGGTAGTTTTATTGCTGTTAATGTCTCGCAAAGTTTTAGTAATGCAATGAATCTTTACCCTCAATTATTCTTTTTCACACCACTTGTAGCTGCTATGGCAGGAAATGTTGGTGTACAATCTTCAGCTATTATTGTTCAAGGTTTAGCAAATAATAATATATCTGGTTCTATTTGGAAAAGATTAGGGAAAGAAATGTTATTAGCAATGCTAAATAGTACAATTTTAGCATTGGTACTTTTATTAGCAACTCATTTTATTATGAGTACAAGTTATGAGATTTCTTCAACGATTGTTTTAGCTTTAGTTACAGTAATGATTTTGGCTAGTTTAATAGGAACTTTTATTCCTATTATGTTACATAAATATGGAGTAGACCCTGCTATTGCAACAGGGCCTTTTATTACAACAAGTAATGATATCTTTGGATTGTTAATTTACTTTTCTATCGCGAAAGTTATTTTAGGATTTTGATTTATGAACCTAAATAACTAAATGTTATTGATGATTTTGTAATAGTGAATGTTCTTGTGAATCCAAATGTCTGAGTTACGATATCTCCAACGTTTAAATAAGTTGTACCTCCTGTGCTTGTTCCCATAGATGAGTTCCCATTAGAATAATTTGTTACATCAGCAAAAACAGAATTATTATTAACTTTTATATGATTTGTTGTTGTTCCGCCACCATTTGTCAGATTGGAATAGATATAAGATTGTATATTATAATATCCTGCAATTACTGTAGTAAAAGAATTATTATTACTATAGGTAAAATAATCTGTATTTGATGTTGGTGTGGAATTATATGTAACATTCACAGTTTGAAAAGCACTTCCACTTTGATTGGTGTTTTTTATAGCTGAATAAACCAATTTTTGTACATTACCAAAGTTTAATTCTGACCATTTAGGAGCAAAACCACTTCCTTGAGAAAAAAGTGCATAGCCTTTAGTGCCAGCATCACCAACAGTTGTGCTACTTCCTCCAACATTTATTTCATTAGTAATTTGTAAACTACCTACAATATGTAAATCATTTTTTGGTGTTGATGTATTTATTCCTACTTGACTAAAAGTAAAAGGAGAAAAAATACAAAATAAAAGTATAATATTCTTTTTCATAATTTATTTTTTATTGTCCTAAATAGGTAAATGATATAGTTGCAGATTTTATAGTAAAACTTGAACTATATTTTTCTTGAGTAAGTATTGTATCTCCAGCATTTAAATATGATATTCCAGAAACTCTATTACCTGCACTATCATTACCAATAATATATGTTTTTGTAATGTTGAATAGTAAATTAGAATTTTTTAAAATATTTAAAGTAAGTACTCCTTCTCCATTAAAAGTAATATAAGTATACATATCTATATTGTAATATCCAGCTTGATTTACAGTATATGTACCACTACTATTATCGTAAGTTAAATAATTTGAATCTAAATGGTTTATATTGTCATACGTAATAGTTTTAAATGTATTAGCTGTTCCACTTAATGAACTAGAGTTTAAACTAAAACCTACTAATTTTTGAATTCCGTTAGATGTTGTAATACTGTTATCCCATATTGGAGCTTTATTTGAACCTTGCGATGTTAGAATTTGTCCAGATGTACCAGAATTTCCTATTGTTATAGAATCACCACCAACATTCAATTCTTTTGTAAGTTGCAAAGTACCATTTACATGTAATGTCTTTTGTGGTGTAGTGGTATTTATTCCAATTTGAGCAAAAGATATACTAGAAAATAATGTTAAACATAAAGTTATTTTAATCATTAGAGAAGTTTTTTAAAGGTTGATAATTTAATTTCCGTTTCCTAAATAAGTGATTGAAAACGATCCATTATTTATTGAAAATGATCTAGTAAAGCTTATAGTTTGTTTTATAACTGAATTTGCACTTAAATAAGTTGCACCACCTACACTAATCCCAGAAGAAGAGACAGATGTACTAAAATTTGTATTTTTTAAAAATAGATCAGTTGAACCACTATATACATTATATGAAATAGTTCCACCTCCTCCATACATATTAATATTTGTATAACCAGAAATATTGTAATATCCATCAACTAATATTGTAAATGATCCAGCAGTACTATCGTAACTGATATAATTACTATCTATATAAGGAGTTGAATCATATTTAATAATTGTACTGCCATTGTAAGTACTTGATGCTGTAGTTGTAAGTGAAACATTTACTAGCTTTTGTATACCTAATGAAGCTAAATTTTTCCATGTAGGAGCAGTATTTGCTCCATTAGAAATTAAATAAGCACCATATTCTCCAGAACTTCCTTCAGTCAATGAGTCTCCACCAACATTTAGCTCATTTGTTATCTGTAAACTACCATTCACATGTAAAGTCTTTTGAGGTGTTTGTGTTCCAACTCCTACTTGTGCATTTATTAAATTGAACAAAAAAATAAATGATAAAAAGGAAACTTTTTTCATAATTTTAAAATTTAGATTAGTGCTTGAATGTACAAAATATTCTTGAAATAAATTCAAGTATTTAATTTAAAAAAAGTTAAAATTATTTTTCAAGTAAGATTTTAAATTCAGTTCCTGTATCTTTAGAACTTTTATTAACGAATATTTTACCATTATGATAATCATTAATAATTCTTTTTGCTAAAGACAAACCCAATCCCCAACCTCTTTTTTTAGTAGTAAAACCAGGTTCAAATATTTTTTTTCTTAATTTAGAGTTTATTCCAGGACCTGTATCAGAAACAGTAATTTCTATGTATTCATAATTGTTTTTTGTCGATATAGAAATATCTAAAACACCTTTATTCTGCATTGCATCAGCAGCATTTTTCATTAAATTTTCTATCACCCAACTATATAAAGCTGGATTTAAATTAATGATAAACTCTTCAACATCAGTATGAAAATTTACTTCAATTCCTTTTGATATTCTTTGTGATAAATAATTTACAGTTTGTTTTGTGATTGTAATAATATCATTTTTAGATAATTCAGATTTCGAACCAATTTTTGAAAATCGATCAACAATATCTTTTAATCGATCAACATCTTTTTCTATTTCAATTACCGTTTGTTGGTCTATATCTTCAAGTTTTAGCAGCTCTACCCAACCCATTAAAGATGAAAGAGGTGTTCCTATTTGATGAGCTGTTTCTTTTGCCATACCAGCCCATAAATAGCTTTTTTCTGTATCTCTAATAGTTTTTAAATACCAATAAGTAAATCCAAAGAATGAAAGGATTAAAATAATAATTGCAATTGGATAATATTTTAATTGATTAAGAAGTTTTGAATTTTTAAAATATGCATAATTTTTTCCATTAATTAACTTGATTTCTATTGCTTGATCAGAGTTTTTTAATCCATCAATAAACTTTTGTAATAAGACAGAATCTTTCTGTATATGTTCATCAATATTTTTTGTGTCAATAATATTTCCTTTATCATCAACAAGCGCAACAGGAATAGTGTTGTTATCTTTAATTAGTTTGAATAAAAAATCTTGTGTTTCAAGATCAAGTAATTCAGAAGAACTAAGTAATTCTAGTGACTTAGCGTAATTTTCAACACGTTTATGTTCTTCAATTTTTAGTTCATTTACAATCTTATTACTTGACCAAATTGTGAATGCGAAAATTATAAAAATAATAAAATAACCAGTCCAAGGATTTTTTATTTTTTTTATTAGAAAATTTACCATTTAAATGCAAAATTGTTATTACTTTTATACCAAATGTAATGATTATTTAACCATAACGTATTTTTAAGGATAAAGTATAAGAAATATCATGAAAGTTATTTTTTTAGAAAAGTTAAATAGTTTAATTTTGTAGTAAAATCTCATAGAGAGTAAAATTTATGGATCGTTTTTCGTTTTTAAATGCCGCTCATTTAGAGTTTATAGGCGACTTATATGATCAATACGTCCAATATCCGGACAGTATTGAACCCAGTTGGAAAGCTTTTTTCCAAGGATATGACTTTGCAAATGCAACATATGATGGAGAACCGTTATTTGCACCAACACCTCAAGTAAATCAAACTAGAACTAGTCAGGCAGTTGTTAATCCAACTGTTGTTTCTCAAATTCCAGAAAATGTACAGAAAGAATTTAAAGTTATCAATTTAATTGATGCTTACCGTACACGTGGACATTTGTTTACAAAGACTAATCCAGTTAGAGAACGTAGGGTTATTGAACCTAATTTAGATATCAAAAACTTCGGTTTATCTGATTCTGATTTAGGATTAACTTTCAATGCTGGTGAAATATTAGGTGTAGGAGGACCAATCACATTACGTGAAATTATCGGTCATCTTAAGAATATGTACTGTGATTCTATCGGAGTTGAGTACATGTATATCAGAGAACCTGAAAAAATTAATTGGATTCAGAATTGGTTAAACCAAAACTTGAATCACCCTTTATTATCTAAAGAGGAAAAAGAACGTGTATTAGAAAAATTGAACGAAGCAACTGCTTTTGAAAATTATATGCACACGAAATATGTAGGACAAAAACGTTTTTCTGTAGAAGGAAACGAGTCTTTAATTCCTGCATTAGATACTTTAATTAATAAATCTGCAGAACACGGAGTAGAAGAGGTTATCGTGGGTATGGCTCACAGAGGACGTCTTAACGTTTTAGCAAATATATTTGGTAAATCTTATTCTCAAATTTTTTCTGAATTCGAAGGTAAAGCATTCGATAATGAATTAGTAGCTGGTGATGTTAAATATCACATGGGATCATCTAATCAAATCAAAGCTTTAAATGGTAAAGATATCAGAATTAATTTAGCTCCTAACCCTTCTCACTTAGAAACTGTAGATGCAGTTGTAGGAGGAATTACAAGAGCAAAAGCAGAAGAAGATTACAACGAAGATTATTCTAAAATTATTCCAATTTTAATTCATGGTGATGCTGCTGTAGCTGGTCAAGGAATTGTATACGAAGTTGTACAAATGGCTGGTTTAGATGGTTACAACATTGGTGGAACTGTACATGTAGTAGTAAATAACCAAGTTGGATTTACAACTAACTATACAGATGCTAGAACTTCTACTTATTGTACAGATGTTGCAAAAGTAACATTATCTCCAGTATTACATGTAAATTCTGATGATGCAGAAGCAGTAGTACACGCTTTCCGTTTTGCAGCTGATTACCGTGCAAAATTCGGATCTGATGTATTTGTTGACTTATTAGGTTACCGTAAATATGGTCATAACGAAGGTGATGAACCTAAATTTACTCAACCAAAATTATATGAAATAATTGCTAAACACCCAAATCCTCGTGAAATTTACAAGGAAAAATTATTAAAAGAAGGTATTATTGGTGAAGAAATCGTAACAAAGAAAGAGGCAGAATTTAAAGCTATTCTTGATGCTAATTTTGAGAAATCTAAAGAGATTGAACGTAACCACATTTTCCCTTTTATTCCAGAAGAGTGGGAAGGTTTCAAAACAGCAGAAGATAAAGATATTTTCAATTCAGCTGATACTGCTTATGATGCAGATAAATTAAAAGAAATTGCAAAAGTTGTTTCTACTGTTCCAGAAGGTAAAAAATTGATCAGAAAAGTTTCTCGTTTAATTGAAGGACGAGCTAAAATGATTGAAGATGATAAAATCGACTGGGGATTAGGAGAAGCTTTAGCTTTTGGTTCTATTCTTACAGATGGACGTAACGTGCGTGTTTCTGGAGAAGATGTAGAACGTGGTACTTTCTCTCACCGTCATGCAGTTGTTAAAACTGAAGATACAGAAGAAGAAATTATCTTATTAAATCAAATTAATAATGAACAAGGTAAATTAAGAATTTACAATTCATTATTATCTGAATATGCAGTTTTAGGTTTTGATTATGGATATGCTATGGCTAATCCTAAAGCTTTAACAATTTGGGAAGCACAATTTGGAGATTTCGCTAATGGCGCTCAAATTATGATTGACCAATATATTTCTGCAGCAGAAGATAAATGGAGCTTACAAAATGGTTTAGTAATGTTATTACCTCATGGTTATGAAGGTCAAGGTGCTGAACACTCTTCAGCTCGTTTAGAACGTTTCTTACAAATGTGTGCTAGTAACAATATGTTTGTTGCAAACATTACAACTCCAGCAAACTTTTTCCATGCATTAAGAAGACAAGTTGTTACTGATTATCGCAAGCCTTTAATTGTAATGTCTCCTAAATCATTATTACGTCATCCATCAGCAGTATCTAAATTAGAAGATTTCTCTAACGGATCATTCCAAGAAATTATCGATGATACAACTGTAGAGGCTAAAAAAGTCAAAAAAGTTGTATTCTGTTCAGGTAAAATATACTACGAATTAGATAAAAAACGTGAAGAATTAGGTGATAAAGAAACTGCTATTGTACGTTTGGAGCAATTATATCCTCTAAATGAAGAGAAAATAGATTCAATTATCTCTAAATATGGAAAAGCAAAATTAGTTTGGGCACAAGAAGAGCCAGAAAACATGGGAGCTTGGACATATATCTTACGTAAATTAAGAAAATATCCTTTCGACGTTGTTTCACCAGCAGAAAGTGCAGCTACAGCTCCAGGATCTAGCAAGCGTTGGGCAGCTATATTCGAAGAGGTTATAAACAAAGTATTCAAATAAAAAAATAAAGCTAATAGATATGTTAGAAATGAAAGTCCCATCACCAGGGGAATCAATCACAGAAGTAGAGATCGCTACGTGGTTAGTAAAAGATGGTGATTACGTAGAAAAAGATCAAGCAATAGCAGAGGTAGACTCAGATAAAGCAACATTAGAATTACCAGCAGAAGAAAGTGGAATTATTACTTTAAAAGCTGAAGAAGGTGATGTAGTAGAAGTAGGACAAGTTGTTTGTCTTATCGATACATCAGCTGCTAAACCAGCCGGTGGTGCTAGTGCTCCAGCTGCAGAAGCTCCAAAAGCTGAAGTAAAAGAAGAACCTAAAAAAGAAGAAGCTCCTAAAGCTGCTCCAGCTCCAGCTGCAACTTACGCTACAGGAACTCCATCTCCAGCAGCTAAAAAAGTTTTAGATGAAAAAGGTGTAGATGCTTCTCAAGTTAATGGTACAGGACGTGATGGTCGTATCACTCAAGAAGATGCAGTACGTTACGCTCCAGCAATGGGAACAGCTCCTGTTACAGGTAACCGTTCTCAATCAGAGAAAAAAATGTCTGCTTTACGTCGTAAAGTTGCTCAACGTTTAGTTTCTGTTAAAAATGAAACTGCAATGTTAACTACTTTCAACGAAGTTGATATGTCTGCAATCTTTGCTTTACGTAATGAGTACAAAGATGCTTTCAAGGCTAAACATGGTGTTGGTTTAGGTTTCATGTCTTTCTTTACAAAAGCTGTAACTCGTGCTTTAGAATTATATCCAGATGTAAACTCTATGATCGACGGAGATTACCAAGTTAAATTTGATTACAAAGATGTTTCTGTTGCTGTTTCAGGACCAAAAGGTTTAATGGTACCAGTAGTTCGTAATGCAGAAAACTTAACTTTCCGTGGTGTTGAGCAATCTATTAAAGATTTAGCAATCAGAGTACGTGATGGTAAAATTACAGTTGATGAAATGACAGGTGGTACATTTACAATCACAAATGGTGGTGTATTTGGATCTATGATGTCTACTCCAATCATCAACCCACCTCAATCAGGTATCTTAGGAATGCACAATATCGTTGAGCGTCCAGTTGTTAAAAACGGACAAATCGTTATTGCTCCAATGATGTATCTTGCATTATCTTATGATCATCGTGTGATTGATGGACGTGAGTCTGTTGGTTTCTTAGTAGCTGTTAAAGAAGCTGTAGAAGATCCATTAAACTTATTAATGGGAGGTGATGCTAAAAAAGCTTTAGAATTATAATAAGATATTCTAACTATCCATAAATGAAAAGCCATTCGTAAGAATGGCTTTTTCTATTTTTATGAAGTTTGATTTATTATATAAATGTTTTAAATTAGTAAAAACTTAAATTTGTGGAAATACAATTTCCTGTTACTGTAGACTTATTTGGACATCACCTTTTAATACATCCAATATTAGAGTCTATTGGTATTTTTATAGCAATGAGATATTATGCTTTTTTAAGAAAAAAACATAAATCTACATTAACAACTTTTCAATCTCTTAATATTATTATAGGTGCTCTTGTAGGAGCATTGTTAGGTTCTAAAATAATAGGAACATTAGAAAATCCTCAGGCTTTTTTTGAATCAAAAAATCAATTGTTATTTTTTTGGACGAGTAATACCATTATTGGGGGATTATTTTTTGGATTAATAGGAGTTGAATTGACAAAAAAAATAATAGGCTATAAAGAAAGTACTGGAGATTTAATAGCTTTTCCTCTTATCATTGCTATAATAATAGGTAGAATAGGTTGTTTTTTAACAGGTATTTACGAACAAACTTATGGTTTACCAACTTCCTCTGTTTTTGGAATGCATTTAGGAGATCAGTATTTGAGACATCCTGTTGCTTTATATGAAATATTTTTTTTACTTATTTTACTAATTATTCTAAAAATTATCAAAAAAAAATATAATTACCCTTCTGGATTTATTTTTCAACTTTTTATGTTCTGTTATTTTAGTTTTAGATTTTTATTAGATTTCATAAAACCTAAAGTAAATGTTTTCTTTTGTTTAAGTACTATCCAAATAACATGTTTAATAATAGTTATTTATTATATTTATAAATTGTTGAATAACTGTTCTTTAATTTATAAAAAAGATAAATAAAAGTGTAAATTGTTATAATATATTAAATTTAAAAAAATTGATGATATGTTTGGAACAATATTTTTGGAAGTAGGAGGTTTAAATGGATTAATTTATGTAATCATTGCAATTGTTTTTGCAATAGCTATTATTTCAGGAGCTGTAATAACATTAATAACATTTATTTTTAATACTTTTTCAGATATTAAAAAAACTTCTAAATATTATCTACAAGTTTTTGCTATAAGTGGTTTAATAGCACTTATTGTATCAGGAATGATTTGTGGTTCCATGTAATTCTACATACTATTTTTTATTTACAAAACTAAATAATTAACCAATTATGCCAATTAGAGATTATACTTATTATGATTATACAATTAGCCTTTGTCCTGAATGTTTAAAGCGTGTTGGAGCTAAAATAATTATAGAGAATGAAAATGTTTTTATGACAAAACGTTGTCCTGATCATGGTTTTTTTAAGACGAAAATTGCTTCTGACGTAAATTATTATAAGAATATAAGAAATTATAACAAAGCATCAGAAATGCCTCTTCATTTCGGGACAGATGTAAATTATGGTTGTCCTTATGATTGTGGATTATGCATAGATCACGAACAACATAGTTGTTTATCTATTGTAGAAGTTACAGATCGTTGTAATTTAACATGTCCTACTTGCTATGCTATGTCTTCACCTCATTATGGTTCTCATCGTAGCTTAAAGCAGATAGAAGCAATGTTTGATATCATAGTTCGGAATGAAGGTGAACCAGATGTAGTTCAAATAAGTGGTGGAGAACCAACAATTCATCCTAATTTTTTTGAAATATTAGATATTGCAAAATCAAAACCAATAAAACATTTAATGCTCAATACCAATGGAATCAGAATTGCTAATGATCCTGGTTTTGCAGAACAATTAGCAACCTATGCTCCAGAATTTGAAATTTATTTACAGTTTGATTCTTTTAAACCTGAAGTTCTCGAAGATTTCCGAGGTAAAGATTTAACAGATATTCGTATCAAAGCTTTAGAAAAATTAAACGAATTAAATCTTTCTACAACATTGGTTGTTGTGTTGCAAAAAGATAAAAATATTGATGAAATAGGAAAAATAATTGAATTTGCCTTACAACAAAAATGTGTTCGTGGAATAACTTTTCAGCCTGTAGAAATAGCAGGAAGAAATAGAGAAGATTCATTACATGAGAAAGTTACATTAACAGAAGTTCGTCAAGAAATTCTTAATCAATATTCACTTTTAAATGCTGATGATATTATTCCAGTACCATGTAATCCTGATGCATTAGCTATGGGATATATCCTAAAACTTGATAAAGAGATAATTCCTTTAACACGCTACATAAATCCTGCAGATTTATTGAATAATGAATCAAAAAATACAATTGTTTATGAACAAGATGAAGGATTGAAAATGCAATTATTGGATATTTTCAGCACAGGAATTTCTGTAGATAAAGTTCAACCCAAAATAGACCAACTTTTATGTTGTTTGCCAGGGGTTTGTGCTCCTAATCTAGAATATGATAATCTATTTCGAATAATTATTATGAATTTTATGGATGCACACGATTTTGATGTTCGCGCAGTAAAAAAGTCTTGTGTTCATATTGTAGATAAAGATTTGAAATTAATTCCTTTCGAAACAATGAATTTATTTTACAGAGACGATAAAAAACAATATTTAGAAGAGCTAAGAAAAGAGGATAAAGTATTATTTTAATGATTGAATAATACGTAACAATTATGTTGCTCTTTTCCCGAGTTCATCCTTCAAAGTATCTAGCAAAAGCAACATTTTATCATGGTTGCTTTTACTAGCTAATCAGTTCTGTGTTTAAATACTATTTTTTCGGAGGTTTACAATTTTTTATCCCGCAAAAAGGATAGAAGAGGAAATCCTTTTTTGATTGGACGAGTTTCATATTTTTTAAATTACCAATCAAAAAAGATTGTATCGTATAGCCTGTTCCGAAGGATTTGCCCAAAAAAGTAAATTCATATAAAATCAACAATTATAAATTGTTTTCTTTACCTTTATTATGATTTAAAAATAAGATAGGGAATGACAAACTTTTTGTTTTTTGGTGATAGTATCACTTATGGAGAATATGATGGTGTTTTGGGAGGGTATGTAGATTATTTGAAAAGATTTTCTCATGCAGAATATTACAACAACAAAGCACAAGAAGTAAATTGTTTTAATCTTGGGATAGGAGGTGAAACAACTGTTGGTTTACTTAAACGTTTTGAGGTTGAAGTACAAGCAAGATTATCACCAGATGAGAATGAAATTTTCTTTTTTTATGGTGCAAATGACTTAGCAATAAAAAAAGGAGTAGAAATGCTTACTTTACCAGATTTTGAAAAAAATATTTCTCAGGCAATTCAATTAGCGAAAAAGTATACGGATAAAGTAAATGTAATTAGTATAATTCCTATTTCTGAGAAATTAGATGGAATACCAACTACTGCAGGAACTTTAAGAACCACAGAAAAAATTGAATTATTTAATACTTCATTAAAAAATATTACAACAGAACATTCAGTTAATTTTATTAATATTTATTCAGTTTTTAATACCAATAAGGAAGAGTTAATATCTAATGACGGAGTTCATCCTAATGAGAATGGCTATGAACTAATAGCAGAAAATATAAAAACAATTATTGAGAAATATTTGTAAAATTATTTTAAGTGATTATAAATAATTAGTATAATTTGCGTAAATTTGTATAGGAAAGTTTATAATAATTTTTAATAATAATTATAAAATAATCAAACGAAATTTTCTTCGGGGCAAGGTGAAATTCCTTACCGGCGGTTATAGTCCGCGACTCTATTAATTAATTTTAATGGACTGATTTGGTGAAATTCCAAGACCGACAGTATAGTCTGGATGAGAGAAGAAAAGAAATTAAACACAATTTAATACAAAGATGAATCTTTAAGTACTTTATTGTGTTTGCCCTGAAGTGATGTTTCATTAAAACAATAAATAAAATGAAAACAATCACAGAATTTGGCGTAACAGCCAACGAACGTATTGCAAGAGCAATAACTGATTTACAAGCCGGAAAAGGAATTCTTTTAATTGATGATGAAAATCGAGAAAACGAAGGAGATATAATTTTTCCAGCTTCAACAATTACTTCGCCTGATATGGCATTATTAATTCGAGAATGTAGTGGTATTGTATGTTTGTGTTTGACACAAGAAAAAGCAATACAATTAGATTTACAACCAATGGTTAAAGATAATAGTTCTAAATTTCACACAGCTTTTACAGTAACTATTGAAGCAAAAGAAGGTGTTACAACTGGTGTTTCTGCTGCCGATCGTGTACAAACTATAAAAACAGCAATAAATGCAAATGCAAAACCAGCTGATTTGAATCGTCCTGGACATGTTTTTCCTTTGATTGCAAAACAAAATGGAGTATTAGAAAGACGTGGTCATACTGAAGGAAGTATAGATATTGTGAAACTTGCAGGTTTAGGAAATGAAGCTGTTTTATGTGAGTTAACAAATCCTGATGGAACAATGTCTCGAGTTCCAGAAATTATTGAATTTGCTGAAAAACATGGAATGACAGTGCTTACGATAGAAGATATAGCTGAGTACAGAAATCAAATAGAGAATGAGCAATTAGTAGAGGAATTCGCTTAGTTAAAAAAAAACAATAATTTATTATAAACTTTCAAGAATCTTCGAGGTGAAAATCTTCGAAGATTTTTTTTGAGTTAAACATTTATTTTCAAAAAAAATCAATGTAAATTTAAAACTTCAAAAATCTATTATAAATTGAGCGATAAAGAACAAATACCGTCCGTCTGGAAGAATAAAGAATTTATTCCATTCATATTTTTAAGGTTTTCATTAATTTTTGCCTTATTCATTCAAAGTACTTCAGTTGCTTATGAAATATTTAAAGTAACACAAAAAGAAATTTTTTTAGGATTAATAGGTTTAGCAGAATTCTTACCAATATTATTCACAGCATTTTACGCAGGACAATTAGTTGATCGTTTAGATAAACGTATGATTTTAGTACGAAGCACTGGTTGTTTTATGGTTGCATCGTTTGTATTAATGCTTGTCAATTTTCCATCAGTTCGAGATGCAATTGGTATACCAGTCTATTTAGGTGTTTGTTATTTTTCTTTCTTTATTCTTGGTCTAACAAGAGCTTTTGAAGGTCCAGCGCTTTTCGCGTTATTAGCATTGGTTGTTAGAAAAGAAAATTATACAAAAGCTATTCCTATTTCATCTTCTGCATTTATGATAGGATCTGTACTTGGTCCATTAGCAGGAGGAGTTTTATTGGCTAAATTAGGAATTGAAATAACATTGATGACAGCTTTTGTAATTATGTGTATTTCTATGGTCATGATATTAATGATATCTAAAAAACCAGCAGATGTTTCAGAATCTTCGTCTTTAGAGTCACCAATGACTCGCATAAAAGAAGGATTAAAATTTATTTGGGCTACACCAATTATATTGGCTGTTCTTAGTTTGGATATGTTTGCCGTATTTTTTGGTGGAGCAGAATCTTTATTACCAGCCTTTGTAGAAAAAGTATTAAACCAAGGTTCAGAAACATTTGGGTTATTACGTTCAGCTCACGGAATTGGTTCTTTAATTATGTTACTACTTTTATCATCTTTTCCTGCTATTTTAAAAGGAAATGTTGGTCCAAAATTATTAATAGCAGTTGCTATGTTTGGAGTTTGTATTATTTCTTTCGGATTGAGTAGAAGTGTTTATTTATGTTTTACTATTTTATTATTCGGAGGTGCTTTTGATGCTATTTCTATGGTTATTCGACAAAGTATTTTACAATTAAAAACTCCAGAGAATTTAAAGGGGCGTGTTTCTTCTGTAAATTCTATTTTCGTTAGTTCTTCTAATGAGTTAGGAGCGTTGGAAAGTGGTGTTGCAGCAACATTTTTAGGATTAGTTCCAGGAATTGTTTTTGGAGGAATAATGACAATTGTAACTGTTATAGCAATTTCATTGTTTATAAAACCAATTCGTAAGGTAATATTAAATTAAAAGACTCTTAATAATTTCTTATAAAACGATAAAAGTTTG
>DJDD01000140.1:0-14240 GCA_002430925.1 Flavobacteriales bacterium UBA5933 | reverse complement strand
CAAACTTTTATCGTTTTATAACGTTAGATTTTCTAAATCATCAACTGTACCATTGTAAATATTGACATCAACTTTATATCTTTTTACACCTTCTATAGATGCTTTTTCTGTGAACTGCCAAAAATTCCAATGACCTTTCATTTTTTCTGTCCAAAAATTATAATTAGCAATCCAAATAAGATGCCCATCAAAATGCTTTTGTAAATAATCTTCGTAATATTTGTCAGAAGTATAAATAATAGGTTTTACATCATAATGTTGCTCTACAATTTTACACCAATTTTTTACGCCTTCTATTAGTTTTTCCATGGATTGAGTTCTTGGGATATGTTCGATATCAACAACAGGAGGTAAATCACCTTTTTCTAGATGAACTTTTCGTATAAAATTCTGAGCTTGTAAGGTAGAATTTTCATCTGGTCTATAAAAATGATAAGCACCTCTCAGAATTTCTGTTTCTTTAATGCCATTCCAATTTTCTTCAAATCTTTCATCTATTGCTGAAGTTCCCATTGTAGAACGAATAAATGCAAATTGTATGGGATATAATTTATAAATAGTATGCATTTTTGACCAATCTATTTTACCTTGGTAATGTGATACATCTACTCCAAATGTTTTTAGATAATAATTGTCCATGACTTCTATATTTCGAATATCATATTTTGTAACTTTATCATCAGTTAGTTTTTCTCCCTTAACTGTTTTTTCTACAATTTTATAATAGTAATGTATTCCGTGTCTGTAACGATAAGTAAAATATAAAAAAATAAATAGTATAAGTCCAATGATATAAGTAGAAAATTTTATTTTCTTATATAAAGGAATTTTTTTCGATTTTTTTTTAGGCATTTCGGTAGTTGTATTATAGATTTTATTTTACAATATTACTTTAAATTTCGATGATATAGAAAAAGAAATCTTCATTATATTTGTAGACTATGAAAAAATGGATTTTAGCCGCAAGGCTTCGCACATTACCTCTTTCTTTGAGTGGATTATTATTGGCAGGATTTATTGCTAAATCTGAAGGCGTTTTTCGAAATGATATATTTCTTTTATCTCTATTAACAACATTAGCTTTTCAGGTATTATCTAATTTTGCGAATGATTATGGAGATGCAGTAAAGGGAACTGATGCAAATAGAATAGGAGAGAAAAGAACTGTAGCGTCTGGTTTGATAACACAAAATCAAATGAAAACCGCTATAACAATTATGGTTATTATTTCTTTAGCTTGTATTGCAGCCTTACTATATGTTGCTTTTTATCCTTATGATATGAAATATATTTATATTTTCTTAGGTCTAGGAATTGCATCTATATTTGCAGCAATGGCTTATACTATGGGTAAAAAGCCATATGGATATATAGGTTTAGGAGATATTTTTGTTTTTTTATTCTTTGGTATTTTAGCTGTAGCAGGAGGAGAATTTTTATATTCAAAAGTTTTTGAATGGAAAGTTTTATTACCAGCTGCATCTATGGGATGTTGGAGTGTAGCAGTTCTTAATTTAAATAATATGAGAGATATTAAGAATGATATAAAAAATAATAAAATTACAATAGCATCTAAGTTAGGAACCCAAAAAAGTAAATATTATCAAATGACTTTGATGACTTTACCATTTGTTTTTAGTGCATTGTATGTTACAATGTCACCATTAAAATCAGGAAAGTTATCTGGTTTTGTATTTTTAATTTTAATCTTTTTTGCAAATGCTATTCGTCGTCAGATTTTTGCTGTAAAAGATCCAAAGGATTTTGATCCATTTTTAAAACAAGTATCAATGTTAGCATTATTTTTTGCTGTATTATTAGGATATAGTTTAATTGGTTTTGATTTTATTGATGCTTTAATTCGTTAGTTAAAAAAAATTATAAAAAATGAGAATACAATATTTAGGACATGCTTCTTTATCAATAGAAGCAAATGGAAAACAGATCATTGTTGATCCTTTTATTACTCCAAATGAATTAGCAAGTCATATTGATTTTGAATCTTTAAAAGCTGATTACATCGTTATAACACATGCTCATCAAGATCACGTATATGATGTAGAAGCTTTAGCTAAAAGAACAGGAGCAAAGATTATATCAAATGCTGAAATAGCAAGTTATTATGGAGCTAAAGGTTTTGAGGCTCATGGTATGAATACTGGAGGTAAATTCACATTTGATTTTGGTTCTATACAATCTACAATTGCATTTCATTCAAGTTCATTTGCAGATGGAACTTATGGAGGGGATCCTAATGGTTATATTATAGAAAGTGAAGGAAAAAGAGTTTATATTGCAGGAGACACAGCGTTAACTTATGAAATGAAATTGATTCCTGATACAATAGGACAATTAGATTTAGCAATTTTACCAATTGGTGATAATTTTACAATGGGAGCAAAAAGTGCTTCAATTGCAGCAGAATTTGTTCAAGCTACAAAAGTATTAGGTTATCATTTTGATACTTTTCCTCCTATTAAAATTGATAAAGCAGAAGCAAAATCTATTTTCTTTAATCGTAATATACAGTTAGTATTATTAGAAATTGGAGAAGATTTAACTGTTTAATCAGTAATAAAAATTTATAAATAAAAGGCTATTTCAGTAATGAAAATAGCCTTTTTTAATTATTTTATTTTGTAAGATATTCCCCAAAAAACAGGTAAATTAAATGGTCCGTTTGTTTTCCCATAACCAGGAATTACAAGAGGATCAATATTATCATCTTTTTTACCCCCTAAATAGGCTGCAGGATGTAGAGACATTTCTCCATAAAAACCTTTGAAAATTTCTACTCTAGCACCTAAAACAACTTCTAACCAGAAAGCATCTAAACTAATTTTTGGTCTTGAGCCAGTTTCTCCAGTTAATTCGTTAGATTGTAAATCTCTTATGGGATAACTATTGACAGTTTGATTGTATTTTGTGTATGCTATACGACCACCAATATATATACCATTTGAATGATTTTCTACATCTTGAGTAATAAACCAGTTTGCTCCAATTTTACCTGTAAAGCCATCTACATCAACATTCCAATTTATTTCATTAAAAATGTTTTTTTCATAGCCAGCTTCAGCAATTAAATGCCATTTATTGTTTATTTGATAAGATAGAAAAGTGTTGAAACCTTTTTTGTCTTTAAATGTACCAATAATGGGATTAAATAAGTCTACTCCTATAAAAATATCATGATATTTTTTTTTAGGAATAGAATCAGTAACTGTAATTTTACTTGAATCTGTTTTTTCTAATTTTTCTTGTGCATTTGCAAAATTAATTGCGAGCATTAGTGAAAAGCTTAATAATAGGTGTCGAACCATCTTTTATTTCGGTATTTACAGTTTCTATACTTTTTATCCAATTTCCTTCCCCGTTAGTTTTTCCAGAAACTAAAGAGACTTTTACGCCATGAAATGTTAGTCCAAATCCACATGCTTTAGAAGTATAAGCGTTTCCAAGACTTTCATATTCTAAAATTAATCGATCACGTTTTGCAAATGTTGTATCTATAGTTACATCATTTTCATCTTTATTAATTACATCTGGTCCTTGAGCAACAGTATAGAAGACTTTTTTAGTGTCATTTTTCGTAACTCCCATACCAAAACTAGACTTTTCACTAACAAATCCATTATCAATTTGTACTGTATCTGTTCCATTGAGTATGTAAGCCCAGTAATAAATAGAATCTTCTAGTTTTATATCTGTTCCAGAATAGTACATATCAGCTACTAATCGAGGTACTTGACCTTCATCTGTACAAATATCGTCATCTTCGCAACTATATAGTATGAATGAACCAATAATTGCAATGATTAAGAATGATAATATGGATTGTAATTTTTTCATTTTATTCAGTTGGAATTTAAATTCGCTCTAAAAGTACAATATTTTCTACATGATGTGTTTGTGGAAACATATCAACTGGCTGAACTTTAACAATTTTATAATTGTCTTTCATTAATTCTAAATCACGAGCTTGTGTTGCAGAGTTACAAGAAACATAAACAATACGTTTAGGATTCATGAATAGAATATTCTCAACTACTTTTTTATGCATACCATCACGTGGAGGATCAGTAATTAAAACATCAGGAATTCCATGTTCGTTGATGAAATCTTGATTAAGAACATCTTTCATATCTCCACAATAGAAATCGCAGTTGTCTATATTATTAAATTTTGCTGCTGCTTTTGCTGCGTCGATTGCTTCTTGTACAGATTCTACACCAACTACTTTTTTTGCTTTTTTAGAAACAAATTGTGCAATTGTACCAGTTCCTGTATATAAATCATATACTAATTCATTTCCTGTTAATCCTGCGAAATCACGAGTTAATTTATATAATTCGTAAGCTTGTTCTGGATTTGTTTGATAAAATGATTTTGGTCCAATTTTAAAATTCAAATCTTCCATTTTTTCCATGATATGATCATCACCAGAAAAAACATTGATATCTAAATCGTAAACTGAATCATTTTGTTTTGGATTGATAGCGTATAATAAAGATGTAATTTCAGGAAATTTATCTTTTAAATTTTGTAGAAATGCAATACGATTTTCTTTTTCTTCTCTAAAAAACTGAACTAAAACCATAACTTGACCATTTTGAGAAGTACGAATCATTAATGTTCTCAATAATCCTTCTTGGTTTTTAAGATCAAAGAAATCTAAATTATGTTCTAAAGCATAACGTTTCGCCTCATTACGAATAGCATTTGAAGGGTCACGTTGTAAATGACATTTACGTACATCTAATACTTTAGACCAGGCACCAGGAATATGGAAACCAACAACATCTCTATCATCAAAATCTTTTCCAGAGTTAATTTCATCTAAAGTTAACCAACGTGCATTAGAAAATGTAAACTCTAATTTATTACGATAAAAATATTGCTCTTTTGATCCCAAAATAGGGATAATTTCTTTTGCTAAATCTTTAAATCCACCTATACGAACTAAGTTATTAACTACTTCTTCGTGCTTGAATTTAAGTTGTGCATCATAGCTCATGTCTTGCCATTTGCATCCACCACAAACACCAAAATGTTCACATTCTGCTTCTACACGGTAAGGAGATTTTGTATGTATTTTTATTGCTTGTCCTTCTAAATAACTACTTTTTTTCTTTAAGACATGTACGTCGACAACATCTCCAGGGATAGCTCCTTTAATTAAGACTGTTTTTCCTTCTTCTGTTTTACCTACTGATACGCCTTTCGCACCAGCTCGTAAAACTTCTATATTATTTAATATGATTTTTTGCTTTACTTTTCTTGACATTTTGCAAAGGTAAGAAAGTCATTCAAATATTTCATTTTTTTTATTATTCTACCCTTTTTTAAGATTCTAAGTTAATTTTTATTTATACATTTGAACATAAATTCTATCGGTTCTATAGATTAATAGTTATTGTTAAATTGATTAGCAAAACGATATAGAATTATTGTTAGTAAAAGAAAAAAAGTTTTTTGAATCATATTTATTAAAATGTCAAACAAAAAAAATTATTTAAGTCAATTAGAAGACGAAGCAATTTACATCTTAAGAGAAACAGCTGCACAATTCGAAAGACCAGCATTATTATTTTCTGGAGGTAAGGATTCTATAGTTTTAATTCATTTAGCATTGAAAGCATTTCGACCAGGTAAATTTCCTTTTCCTCTAGTTCATGTTGATACAGGACATAATTTTCCTGAAGCTATAAAATTTAGAGATTATTTAGTAGATAAATTAGGAGAAAAGCTAATTGTTGCCTCTGTAGAAGAGGCTATAAAAAAATATAATTTAAAAGAAACAGCTGGACGTTTTCCTTCTCGTAACGCATTACAAACTTATGCTTTGTTAGATGTTATTGAAGAAAATGAATTTGATGCTTGTATTGGTGGGGCAAGAAGAGATGAGGAGAAAGCTAGAGCAAAAGAAAGAATTTTTTCTGTAAGAGATGATTTTGGACAATGGGATCCTAAATTACAACGACCAGAATTATGGAATATATTAAATGGGAGAATTGAAAAAGGACATAATGTTCGTGTTTTTCCAATTAGTAACTGGACAGAATTAGATGTATGGAATTATATAAAATATAACGATATAGAATTACCTAACTTATATTTTGCTCACGAAAGAGAATGTATTGTATATAATGATAAGTTAATTGCTACGTCAGATTTTATTCAACCAAATGAAAACGATCAAGTTGTTGTTGAAAAAGTACGTTACAGAACTGTAGGTGATATGACTTGTACAGCAGCTGTTCCTTCGAATTCAGAATCAATTGATGATATTATAGAAGATATTATTCACACAAGAATAAGTGAGAGAGGACAAACTCGTTTAGATGATCAATTGTCAGAATCTGCAATGGAAGATCGTAAAAAACAAGGTTATTTTTAATCTTATATCAAATTATTCAATAGAAATTAATCTATAAATTTTATAGAAAATAAAATAAAAATGAACACACTAAAATTCATAACTGCAGGAAATGTTGATGATGGTAAAAGTACTTTAATCGGTCGTTTGTTATATGATTCGAATAGTATACATACCGATCAATTAGGTGTTTTAGAAAAAAGAAAATCAAATTCAGATGATGAGATTGATTTATCATTAATTACAGATGGTTTACGTGCAGAAAGAGAGCAAGGAATAACAATAGATGTCGCATATAAATATTTTTCTACAGCAAAAAGAAAATTTATAATAGCTGATGCTCCAGGACACGAACAATATACTAGAAATATGATTACTGGTGCATCTAATTCTGAATTGATAATTATTTTAGTAGATGCAAGAAAAGGAGTTACTACTCAAACAAAGCGTCATGCAAGTATTGGTTCTTTAATGGGAATAAAAAAAGCTATTGTTGTTGTCAATAAAATTGATTTAGTAGGTTACTCTGAAGATACATTTCTTGCTATCAAAAAAGAATTTGAATCATTACAAAGTCAATTAAATTATGACGAAGTTATTTTTATTCCAGCAAGTGCTTTGGTAGGAGATAATATTGTAGATAAGTCTTCAAAAACAGCTTGGTACAAAGGGGAAACATTGTTAAATGTTTTAGAAAATATTACAATTGATAATAATACTGGTTTAACTGCTCGTTTTCAAGTTCAATGGGTTATAAGACCTAAAGATGAAGAAAACCATGATTATAGAGGATATGCAGGTCAGGTATTGAGTGGAGTTTACAATGTAGGTGAGGAGGTTAAAGTTTTGCCATCAAATATTACTTCTAAAATTTCAAAAATAGAAAGAAATTTAGAAGAAGTTGAACAAGTAGTAGCTGGTGAAAATATTGTTTTACATTTTGAAAATGATATAGATATAAGTAGAGGAGATACAATTGTTAAAGTAAATGAAGAATCAATAAATAGCAATGATTTAAAAGCTTGGGTTTGTTGGTTAGATACGAATGCATTACAACAAGGTAAAACATATTTATTACAACATAGATTTCATTCCGTTAGAACAAAAATAAAAACAATAGATCAGCAATGGGATATTAATAATTGGGAATTTATTTCTTCTGATGAAATTAAACTGAATGATATTGCTCAAATTACTTTAAAGACAAATCAACCTTTGTTTTTTGATTCATTTGAAGAAAACACAGCAACTGGAAATGCAATTTTAGTTGATGAAACAACTAATAATACTGTTGCAGCTTTAATGTTTATTTAGGCTTGATAAAATAAATCCTATAAGAAAAGCTTTTTTTATGAAGAATATAGAAAATATAGATAAAGGAACTTATAATGATGAAATGATTGAATATGAAAATCAATCAAATTCAGTGAAAATTAAAAATTCAAAAAAGAAATCCAAAGGTTATAGACGATTAGTTTTTGAAATATCATTAGCATTTTTTGCTCTGTTTGTTGGTTATGCTTTATCTTCTGTAATTAGTTTTTCTGAAGCCAAAGCTTTTGTGATTGATATTCCAAGTGTTTTTTATATCATGTTAGCTGTTG
This sequence comes from Flavobacteriales bacterium UBA5933, assembly GCA_002430925.1. Taxonomy (GTDB): domain Bacteria; phylum Bacteroidota; class Bacteroidia; order Flavobacteriales; family Weeksellaceae; genus Empedobacter. Next base: position 6,257 of record DJDD01000140.1, on the reverse strand, counting down.
GATTTTTTGCACAGTTAGTTGACGGAGCAGTTGGACTAGGTTATGGTATAACTTGTTCTACAAGTATGATGCTTTTTGGTGTTAATTTACCGTCTATTAGTGGTAGTATACATACTGCAGAAATGTTTTCAAGCGGTATCAGTGGATTTTCTCATTATAAATTTGGTAATGTTAATAAAAAATTACTTTTAGCTCTAGCTATTCCAGGATCTATTGGAGCTGTATCAGGTTCTTTATTATTAGTTTATCTAGGGAATGAATACGAAAAAATAACTTATGGTGTTTTAGCAACCTATACATTAATAATAGGTATCCGTCTTATTATTCTTGCATTTAGAAAAAAAATTGAACGTAAAAAAGTAAAAAGAGTTGGTCTTTTAGGTTTTTCAGGAGGATTTCTTGATGCTTTTGGAGGAGGTGGCTGGGGACCAGTAGTAACTTCTACATTATTATCAAAAGGGAAAAAATCTAATATTGTTGTGGGAACAGTTAGTTTAGCTGAATTTTTTGTAACATTATCAGCATCACTTACATTTTTTGCTGCATTGGGTGTAAGTCATGGTTATATTGTTGCAGGATTAATAATTGGTGGAGTTGTTGCCGCTCCGTTAGCAGCAAAATTAGCAGGTAAAATACCACAAAAGATTGCAACTTTAGCTGTTGCTTTACTCGTAATTACATTTAGTATAAGAATACTTTTTAAATTTTTATAGATATTAAATCAACAAATAGAAACACTCATTATATTTTATGGGTGTTTTTTTATTATTATATTTAAAAATATAAATAAAGGGTTAATGAGAATTAAACAACAATTAAAACTAGTTATTTTATTTATTTTTATTGATTTAGTTTCTATAAAAGCACAAGATTTTAATAAAAAATATTTCACGTCTGTCTTAAAAACTATTTCTTCTAAAAACTATGCAGGTAGAGGTTATGTTGATGGAGGAATGGATAAAGCAGCTTCTTATTTGGAAAAACAGTATATAAAAAATAATTTAAAATCATTTCAAGGAGATTATTATCAGTCATTTGATTATCCTATTAATATTATAAACGATGCAGAATTGACAATTAATGGTAAAAAATTAAAATATGGTATAGATTTTCTTGTTAAGCCAAGTTCAAAATCTGTTTCTAGTGATATTAAATTACCGTTTTATACGCTTAATATTGCAAAGTATAAACAATCATTTTTGTCAAAAACATATTTAAGAAAATTTATTGAAGAAGATGAAATACTTCAAAAAAATAAAAATATAATTCTTCCTCCATTAAATTCCAAAATTGATTCAATTCAACAATATTATAAAGGTTGGGCAAATACCTACGAAAAAGATGATAATACCAATAGAGCTATTTTTAGATTTACTTCTGATAAATTAACGTCAAGCTTAAGCCAAAGACAATCATCAATTTCTGAATTTATTATTAAAGACAAATTTTATACTAATTCACAAATAGATTCGTATTTAATAGATGCTAATTTTAATAAAACTTTCAATGCTAAAAATATTGTCGGTTATATTGATGGTGTGAATAACGATAGTACAATAGTTATAACTGCACATTATGATCATTTAGGTAAGGTTGGAAAAACTATTTTTCCAGGAGCAAGTGATAATGCAAGTGGTGTGGCTATGATGATGAGCTTAATGGATTATTATAAAAAATCACAACCTAAATATAAAATGGTTTTTATTGCATTTGCTGGAGAAGAAGCTGGATTGTTAGGAGCAGAGTATTATGTAAATCATCCATTATTTCCATTAAATGAAATAAAATTTTTAATTAATTTAGATATCATGGGAGCTGGTGATAAAGGAATTCAAGTTGTTAATGGTAAAATTTATCGAAATCTATTTCAGAAGCTAATGGATATTAATCAAAATAAAAATTATTTATCTGAAGTTAAAATAAGAGGAGAGTCTTGTAATTCAGATCATTGTCCATTTTATCAACAATCAGTGCCGTCTTTTTTTATTTATACTTTAGGAGGAAAGGGATATTATCATGACCCAGAAGATAAAATGAAAAACTTGAATTTAGATTATTCAGTAAGTGTATTTAATTTACTAAGAGATTTTATCAATATAATATAAAAAAAATAATCCGTTCTGAGAACGGATTACTAACCAACCTAAACTACTATAAAAAACTCTAAAAAGTAAACTAAGGGTTTCGAGTATTCAACTTCATAAATCAATTTCATTTAACTCGTTTGTCTCCTTTCGTATTACTATCTATGAATAAATTATTTTGACACTGCAAATGTCTAATAAAAATTGAGATGAGTAAACAATAGTAGATAGAAAAAAATTATGTAGCAATAAATATTTTTTATGCTAAATAATTAATTTCGTTTAAATTATTGGTAAGTAATATGTTGTTAGTTTGCTTTAAATAAATTGTTTATAAAAAATAAATCATTGTTTAACAAAATGTTAACTGAATTAAATTTTAATAGATAATTTTTTAAAACTTTTTATCATACATTTGATATTGATTACTTATCATAAATCAAGTATTATACCAAACTAATTCATTATGAGATTTTATTTATATAGTTTTTTACTTTTTTCATCTTTTTTAATAAAAGCACAAGAAATTGATCCTAATCAAGTACGTTTAAACATCTATAAAATAATTATTGATGATATAAAACAAAATAATATAGGTACAATTAATAAAGATATAGCGATAGATCCAATGATAAATAAATTCGAAAATTTTGAAATTAATGAATTTGGAATTATACTAGATATGGTAAAATATGATGAGGATTTAGATTTTTGTAAACAGGCTAATTTTTATAGATGTACAACAAAGCTTGAAATAGATAAATATAAATTAGTCAATGTATATAAAGATGATGAGAATGAAATCTTTCCTGATTTTTATGGAATTTATTCACCAATTGATAGTTGGTACAATCTGATATATTATGCTGCTGTAAAGCACTTTGAAAAAGAATCTCATTTTAAATTTAACGTAACTATTCCTGTAAAGAATGTATCAATGATAAAAGGAGATAGCAAAGTAAATATTAGTTTCTATACGTTTACATTGGATGATAATTTTTCTGTTATTAAGTTTGATAAAAAAGTATCTGATTTATAAATTAAAAGCATCAAATAAATTTATTTGATGCTTTTAATTTATATCTTAATTTTAAAATAAGTTTATTCAACAACTGGATTGTTCTTTAATTTACTATGTTTATATCCGTATGAGAAATAAATAATTAAACCAATCACTAACCTTATTAAAAAGATAAGCCAGTTTTTTAAACCTAATTGTGCCATCATATAAAAACAGCAAAGCATACCAGCTAATGGAATAATAGAAGTTCTTTTAAAGAAACAACGAACAAACATAGAAATATAAATCACCAAGAAAATATACATAGGTATTTTATGTTTGAAAACATCCCAACCTTGTTCAGTTTTCTTTTCTTCATAAACTGGTAATTTATTGATTGTACTTTTATACGTTTCCTCATCTAAGTTGGATAAATAATCATCCAAATGTTCAACTTCGTTTCCTGTAATATTTTTTAATGTGATATAAGTATCCTTTAATTCTTTATCGCTTAACGAACTAACAAATTTTTCTGCAGGTGTAACTTGTGGTTCGTTATTAAAAAAGCTTTTAGATTCTTCTTTAAATGTTGTTGCACAAACTAAAATAATTATAAGAGTAACAAATGGCATTATATATTTCGCATTAAAGAAAGGAGTTTTAAAGTTTCCTCTTATTGCATTAGGATCTGCATCCAATCTAATAACTGCAGCACAAACTAATACAAAGGCGAATAATGTCCCAATTGAACATGCATCAACAACTAGCTCCAAATCTGTAAATAAGATAGGAATACCTACAACAAACCCTGTAAAAATTGTAGCGTAAGACGGTGTTTTGAATTTTGGATGTAGTTTAGAGAATTTTTTAGGTAATAAACCATCCCTAGACATTGTCATCCAAATACGAGGTTGACCAATCTGAAAAACAATAAATACACTAGCCATAGCAACTACAGCAGATAATGCTATAATTCCAGCAAGCCATTTTAAATCATTTATTTTATCAAAAACATAAGCTAACGGATCACCAACGTTCAGTTCAGAATAATGTACCATTCCTGTGATAACCAAAGCTATCACAACGTATAAAATTGTACATATAATTATAGAAGCAAATATACCTCGTGGTAAATCTCTTTTAGGGTCTTTACATTCTTCAGCAGTTGTACTAATAGCATCAAATCCAATGTAAGCATAAAATACTGATGAAACTCCTGCCAATACTCCTCCAATTCCATTTGGCGCAAAAGGATTCCAGTTATCAGGATTTACATAAAAAGCTCCAACTATAATAACTAAAACCACAACAGCAAGTTTCAATACTACCATTGCATTACTTGCTTTTCTAGATTCATTAATTCCTCTATAAACTAAAGCCGTGATTAAAAAAGTAATAATTAACGCTGGTATATCTACAACAAGATGAAAACCAACATTCGGTGCATCTTTATAAGCTAAATATTTAGGGATTTCTTGTACATAATGAGAGTTTGCAATAGAATCTAAGGTTTTACCTTTTGCTAATTCATTTGTAACGAATTCAAAGCCTTCTTTTGCTGTAAAATAATCCATTGTCATCCATTCAGGTGTATGAATGCCCATTCCAGATAGTAAAGTAGTAAAATAATCACTCCAGGAAATGGCGAGGACTATATTCCCTATCGCATATTCCATGATTAATGACCAACCAATTACCCAAGCAAATAATTCACCAAATGCAACATAACTATATGTATATGCACTTCCAGATACAGGAACTAAAGATGCAAACTCTGCATAAGCGAAGGCTGTAAATCCACACGCAATTGCAGTAAATATAAATAGAAAGATGACAGCTGGTCCACCTTCAAAACTAGCACGACCAATAGTACTAAAAATTCCTGCACCAACAATTGCTGCAATTCCAAAGCCTGTTAAATCTCGAACACCAAGTGTCCTTTTCATTGAGGCTGAATTTTTATCTGACTCTGCTAGAATAGATGCGACAGATTTTTTTCTGAATAATTGTGACATAATATTTTAAAAAAAGGGCAAATATAAAAAAAGACAAACCAAAAAATGGATTAAAATAGTATAAATATTCATTTTTTATTGAAAATATCTTTTATAATTAAGTTTATTACTTTATTTTTAAATTTAAGTTAAAAAATTAACATGAAACAAATTTTTTTAGGAATTACTTTAACAATAACTCTTTTGAGTTGTCACTCTACTAAGCCAGTATCGCAGGAAAAATATGATAAACAGCTTCATAAATATGCTGAAAACATTTCTCAGGAAAATCTAAAAGTGAATCTTTATACAATTGCAGGAGAAGATATGCAAGGTAGAAACGCTGGTTCGGAAGGAGAAATAAAAGCAGGAGATTATATTGCTAATTATTATAAAAATTTAGGAATTAACGGTCCAGATAATAATTATTTTCAAATTATACCTCAAGGAACTTTTAACAGAGTTAATGGACAGATGAGAAATGTAATGGGGTTTATAAAAGGATCTGAAAAACCAAATGAGATTTTAGTTGTTTCTGCTCATTACGACCATGAAGGTATAAAAAATGGAAAATTATATGCTGGTGCTGATGATGACGGTTCAGGAACAGTTGGCGTTATGGAGGTTGCAAGGATATTTAGAGAAGCAGAAAAAAAAGGAATTTCTCCTAAACGTTCAATCTTATTTCTACATGTGTCTGGTGAGGAAAAAGGGCTTTTAGGCTCTAAATATTATTCGGAACATCCTATTTTTCCATTAGCGAATACAATTGCAGATATAAATATAGATATGATTGGTAGAATAGATTATGAACATAACGAGAAAACAAAAGATTATGTTTATGCTATTGGCTCTAACATGTTATCTACAGATTTATATAACACTGTAAAAAAAGCAAACGAAAGTTTAAAAATTAATTTGGATTACAGATATGATGATCCAGAAGATAAAAATCGTTTCTATTACCGATCAGATCATTACAATTTTGCTAAACATAATATTCCATCTGTTTTCTTTTTTAATGGAGTACATGATGATTACCATCAACCAGGAGATACACCAGATAAAATAAATTATGATTTATTAAAACGCATAACTCAGTTAGCTTTTAACACAGCATGGCTTTTAGCAAATGCCGAAAATCGTCCAGTAGTCGATAAAAAATAAGAATAACATAAG
>DJDD01000102.1 GCA_002430925.1 Flavobacteriales bacterium UBA5933 | reverse complement strand
TTTTGAGACAGCCTCTTTTATACTATTATTTTTTATCTGTTGAACAACCACAGCCTTTTGAACAGCCTCCGTTATTACCAGAACCGAATGATTTTTTAACCATTTTAACAATATACCAAATTGCAAATCCGAATAGAAAAGCAATAAAAGCATATTGTACATAAACATTATCCATAATTTTATTTTAAAATGTGATATGCAATAAATGCTACTAAATATGCCAAACCAGTCATAAATCCTGTTTGTATCAAAGTCCATTTCCAAGAATTTGTTTCTTTTTTTACAATTGCAATCGTACTCATACATTGCATTGCAAAAGCATAGAAAAGTAATAATGATACTCCAGTTGCTAAATTATAAGCTGGTTCTCCAGTATTTTGATTAATTTCTGATTGCATACGTTGAAGTAATCGTTCTTTTTGTTGGTTATCTTCAACATCAACTTCTCCTAAACTATATACAGTAGACATTGTCCCAACAAAAACTTCTCGTGCAGCAAAAGAAGAAATTAATCCAATTCCCATCTTCCAATCATAACCCATTGGTTTTACAAGTGGTTCAATAACCATTCCTAAATTCCCTAAATATGAATTTTCTAATTTATATGAAGCTATTTCATTTTCTAATTCCTCTTCATTCATTTTAGGATGATGCGCAGTTACAATTTCTTCTGCATTATTAAACTTTTCTCCAGGACCAAATGATCCTAAAACCCATAGAATAATAGAAATTGCAAAAATTATTTTACCTGCGTTAAATAAAAAACCTAGCGTTTTTTCCCAAACATTTAAAAATACATTTTTCCAATCTGGAAGTTTATAAGTAGGCATTTCTAAAATTAAGAAACTTTTATGCTTTGATTTTATAATTAAATTTAAAATTACTGCACTTCCTAAAGCACCTAGAACTCCCAAAAGATACATTACAAAAAGAGCTAATGCTTGATAACTTAATCCAAAAATTGTTTTATCTGGTATGACTAAAGAAATTAGTACAATATAAATTGGTAAGCGAGCTGAACAAGTCATAAAAGGAGTTACTAATATTGTAAGTAATCTTTCCTTGTAATTTTCAATATTTCTTGCGGACATAATTGCAGGAACAGCACAAGCCACTCCAGAAATAAGAGGTACAACACTTTTACCACTTAACCCAAATGGTCTTAACCATCTATCCATCAAGTAAACAACGCGGCTCATATAACCTGTCTCTTCCATAATAGATATAAATAGAAACAAAATAGCAATTTGGGGAACAAATACAGCTATTCCTTCAATTCCTGGAACTATTGCTCCTCCAACAATATCGTTGATTGGTCCTGGAGGAATAATACTTATAGCTTCTTCATCTATCCAGCCGAATAAATCTTCAACCATTGACATTAATGGGGCAGACCATGCATAAACAGCCTGAAAAATTAACAATAAAATTCCTAAAAAAATTATATATCCAAAAATTGGATGAATTAAAGTCTTATCAATTTTATCTGTTAAGGTTTCTTTTTCTTTGAATTGATAACTTACAACTTTTTCAAGTTCTGTATCAAGAATTTTATTTCTATCTAATGTTTCTTTTACTTGAAGACGTTTCGGAATAATTTTGAGTTCTGCTTTTATAGCATCTAACTCTTCTTGCTGTTTCGGATTTAGGAAAGGAATATACTTTTGTGAAAGATATTGCCATGCGATATAATCCGAATCTAATTGAAAATTATCTTTTATTCTTTTTACAACTTCAATATAAACTTGTGGAACCTTAAATTTTGAATAAAATTCTTTTGTAGGTTTTACTAAAGCATCAATAACTTCGTCTAATCCTTCGCTTGTTCTAGCATTAGTAAGGTAAATTTTAGTATTTAAAAATTTTTCTAATTCTTCAATATTTATAATTAATCCCTTGCTTTCAATTTCATCTTTCATATTGATGACAAAAATTGAAGGAACGCCTAATTCTCTTACTTGAAGATACAAAGAAATTGATCTTTTTAAATTAGATGGTTCACCTACAACAACCGTTAAATCTGGATAAAGTTTATTGGATTTATCTCCTAAAATTTTAAAAACAACTTCCTCATCTAATGAACTTGGATATATGCTATAAGTTCCTGGTAAGTCAGTAATAGAGAATTTGTTTCCATTACGTTCAATATTTCCTTCTCGTTTTTCTACCGTAACACCAGGATAATTACCTACTTTTTGTCTAAGATTTGTTAACTTATTAAAAAGAGAGGTTTTACCTACGTTTGGGTTACCAACTAAGGCTATTTTGTAATGATTCATTATTTTTTATTAATCAATATATTATCTGCTTCGGTTCTACGAAGAGCCATAACTGTTTTATTTGAAGTAATACTAATACAAATTGGACCACCAAATGGAGCTTTATTCTTTATCTGTAATTTAGTTCCTGGTATAAAACCCATCTCGTATAATTTAACAGGTACATCATCTGTTTTATAACCTGTTATTTCTGCTAATTCCCCTATATTTAAATCTTTAAGAGAAAACTGTTTCACTAAATTTTCCATTTTTCAATTGGATTACTTGTCTGTACTTGCAAATATACCCAATTTTTAATTAATCCAAATAGAAGAAATATCATAATTTTTTCCCTTTCTTCTTAAATTTCAGTTAATTCACTATTTATTGAAAAAATAATATTATATTTGCAGTCAATTTTCATTTATAAACATTAATTTATGTACGCAATTGTAGAGATAGCAGGGCTTCAGTACAAAGTTGAAAAAGACCAACAATTGTTTGTAAACCGTTTAGCTGGTGAAGCAGGAGAAGAAGTAAAATTCGATCGTGTTTTATTAACAGATAACGGAGCAATCACTGTCGGCGCCCCAGTTATAGACGGAGTTACCGTAGTAGCTAAAATCGTTGAACACGTGAAAGGAGACAAAGTAATCGTTTTCAAAAAGAAAAGAAGAAAAGGTTACCAAAAGTCTAACGGTCACCGTCAACAATTCACTAAAATTGAAGTAGTTTCAATCGGATAAGATTGGACTTTAATTAATTATTAACTCGTAAAAACAAAACGAAATGGCACATAAGAAAGGGGTCGGAAGTTCGAAAAATGGTCGTGAATCACATTCGAAACGTTTAGGTGTTAAAATTTTTGGTGGACAAGCAGCAATCGCTGGTAACATTATTGTTCGTCAAAGAGGTACTCAACATCATCCTGGTGATAATGTAGGGATTGGTAAAGATCACACATTATTCGCATTAGTTGACGGAAAAGTAGTTTTCACAAAAAAACGTAACGATAGATCTTACGTTTCTGTTGAACCATTATCTTAATTGATATATCGACAGCGAAAACGCTAAAAATATAAAAGCTCATCTTAACAGATGAGCTTTTTTATTTTTGTTAATTCAACTTTTTTAATAAATATGTATTTTTTTTTTGCAATAGGGATTAAAATGGAAATCCTTTTTTAATTGGTTGCATTACAAAATAAAATCAATAACCAATTAAAAAAGATTGCAATGAAAAGCCCGACACGAAGTGATTGCCCAAATGATTGTTTTTATTCTAATTTAGTCTCTTGATGTGTACCAAATTCATCAAAACTCATTTTTAGCTTTATCAATTCGTTTTTTATATCTTCTAATTTTTTTACGACATCTATTTCTTCTGTCGTTGTATCTATCCCTTTTTTACCAATTGCTTGTTTTGCACCTTCTAATGTATAACCTTTTACTTTGACTAAATAGTATATGTTTTTAAAACATTCTATGTCATTTTTTGTAAATAAACGGTTGCCTTTTTTATTTTTTTTAGGATGAATGATATCAAATTCCTTTTCCCAGAAACGAATTAGCGATGCATTTACATCAAAAGCTTTGGCTACTTCGCCAATTGAATAATATAATTTATCAGGCAGGTTAGTGTTCATTATCAGGGTTTAATCCAAAGATAATGACATTTTTTTAGAATTTTGATAAATTTTTATGAAATCATCTGGATCAACATCATTATAAAAATACATGATAGGATCTACAGGTTCACCATCTTTATGAATCTCGTAATGTAAATGAGCTCCAGTAGAAAGACCTGTTGTTCCAATATAACCAACTACATCACCTCTTTTGATTTTTTGACCGTTTCTTACCTTTATTCGAGACATATGAGCATACAAACTTTCGTAACTTTTCCCATGTTTAAGGACAACCATATTACCATAACCAGAATTAAATTCGGCAGTTTTCACTGTTCCATCTCCTGTTGCATAAACTGGTGTTCCTACTTTAGCTGCAAAATCTAAGCCTTTATGCATTTTATTCACTTTAAGAATAGGATGAAAGCGTGTACCAAATCCTGATGCTAATCGATTAACATATTTATCTGCAATAGGTTTTAAAACAGGCATTGAAGATAGATTTACATCTTTTACACCAATTGTACGGAAAACTTCGTCTAAAGATTTAGATTCTTTATCAATATGCTCAATAAGATTCTCTATATCCTCTGCTGTATAGTTATTGATTGCATTATCTACAGAATCAATATTCTCTTTTACTCTCAAATCATAAATAGTTCTATAAATATTACGGTCTTTTTCCTCTATTTCTGATAAAGCAGCTTCTACTTTTTTAAACTTTTTATGTAATTCTTGGTTTTCATTCTCCATTCTTTCCAATTCAGCTAATAACTGATTTTCTTTGTGCTTTGAAATGTCTTGAGAGTTATTAAACTTATAACCAATAATACCAGATAAAACAATGGAAATACATAAGAAAAGCAGTGTATATAGTGCACTTTTAGGAGTTTTTTGAACTCTCTTTTTCACCCAACTTAAAACAAAATTTATAGAATTATACTTATAGTTTTTATTTTCCATTACTTAACTATCCTTTTTATTATCTTTGTAAAACGTTTGCAAAGTAATAAATATTGTACGAGCAAACATGTTAATCAAATGATAAAAATATTTTAATTAAATGAAATCCAAAGATATAAGAAAAGAATTCTTACATTTTTTTGAAACAAAAGGACACTTAATTGTTGATTCTGCACCTATTGTTTTGAAAAATGATCCGACATTGATGTTTAATAATTCTGGAATGGCACAATTCAAAGAATTCTTTTTAGGAAATGGAACTCCTAAAAGTAATCGTATTGCGGATACTCAAAAATGTCTTCGTGTTTCTGGTAAGCACAATGATTTGGATGATGTTGGGAAAGATACATACCACCATACTATGTTCGAAATGTTAGGAAACTGGTCTTTTGGTAATTACTTTAAAAAAGAAGCAATTGCTTGGGCTTGGGAATTATTAACAGAAAAGTACGGTATATCTAAAGATCAAATTTATGTAACCGTTTTTGAAGGTGACAAAGGAGATGGCACAACACTAGATCAAGAAGCATTAGATCTTTGGAAAGAACACATTGCTGAAGATCGTATATTATTTGGAAATAAAAAAGATAACTTCTGGGAGATGGGAGATATTGGTCCTTGTGGTCCTTGTTCTGAAATCCATGTTGATATAAGACCAGCTGAAGATCGTGCTAAAGTGGATGGAAAATCATTAGTAAATATGGATCATCCTCAAGTAATTGAAATATGGAATCTTGTATTTATGCAATATCAACGTAAAGCAGATGGTTCTCTTGAATCTTTACCTGCAAAACACATTGATACAGGGATGGGATTTGAGCGTTTAGCTATGATTTTACAAGGAAAAACATCTAACTATGATACAGATGTTTTTCAACCAACAATTCAAAAATTAGAAGAAATTTCTGGTTTTAAGTATGGTGTTGATGAAAAAACAGATATTGCTATTCGTGTTATTGTAGATCATTTACGTGCAGTTTCTTTTGCTATTGCAGATGGTCAATTACCTTCTAACACTGGTGCAGGATATGTTATTCGTCGTATTTTACGTCGTGCTATTTCTTACGGTTACCGTTTCTTAAACTTAAATGAACCATTTATCTACAAATTATATCCAATCTTGAAATCTGAAATGGGAGATTTCTTCCCAGAATTAGTTAAACAAGAAGGTATTGTAACTGGTGTGATTCGTGAAGAAGAAGCTTCTTTCCTAAGAACAATTGAGCAAGGATTAAATAGATTAAACCAAATCATTGAACAATTAGGTGAATCTAAAGTTGTTCCCGGAGATATTGTTTTTGAGTTGTATGATACATTTGGTTTTCCTGCTGATTTATCTCGTATTGTTGCGGAAGATCAAGGATTTACAATTGATGAAGCAGGTTTTGAGGCTGAAATGGCAAAACAAAAAGAACGTTCTAAAAAAGCAACTGCTTTAGTAACGGACGATTGGGTTGTTTTAGATGACAGTGGAAACGAAACTTCTATTGCTTATGACAATACAGAAGCAGAAGTAAAAATTACACGATATAGAAAAGTAAAAAATAAAAAAGGTGAATTTTACCAGTTAGTTTTCAATCAAACTCCTTTTTATGCTGAATCTGGAGGACAAATTGGAGACAAAGGTGTTATTATTTCTCCTAATGAAACGATAGAAGTTGTTGATACTAAAAAAGAAAATAATTTAATTATTCACTTTGTAGAAACTTTACCAGAGAATGTAAATGGAACATTTCAAGCTAAAATAGATGTTTCTAAACGTAATGCAACAACAAATAATCACTCTGCAACTCACTTAATGCATGAAGCTTTACGTGAAGTATTAGGAACACATGTTGAACAAAAAGGGTCTTATGTGGGTGATGATTATTTACGTTTCGATTTCTCTCATTTCTCAAAAATGACAGATGAAGAAATTGCTTTGGTAGAACAAAAAGTAAATGAGAAAATTGCAGAAGCTTTACCTTTAGTAGAAAAGAGAGAATCTACAATGGAAGAAGCTTTGGCTGAAGGTGCAATGGCATTATTTGGTGAAAAATATGGTGATAAAGTTCGTATTATTCGTTTTGGTTCTTCTGTAGAATTATGTGGAGGAACTCACGTAAAAAATACAGCTGACATCCGTTTATTCAAAATATTATCAGAATCATCTACAGCAGCTGGTATTCGCCGTATAGAAGCAATTACAGCAGATACAGCAATTAATGCATTAAAAGATGCAGAGAAAAGCTACAATGACGTTTTAGTTGCTTTAAAAACTAAAAATGATGCTGTGAAAGCTGTTCAATCATTATTAGATGAAAATGCTGCATTGAAAAAACAAGTTGAAAAGTTTATTGCTCAACAAGCAAAAGCTGAAAAAGAAACTTGGAAAGCAGGAGTTAAAACTATTAATGGAATTAATTTCTTAGCAATCAAAACAAATTTAGATACGAATACAGCTAAGCAGAATGCTATTGACTTAACAAATGAACTAGAAAATGCATTTATAGTTGTTGGTACAAATGATGCTGTAAAACCATCTATTACAATTTCTATTGCTAAAAACCTAGTTCAAGATAAAGGTTTACATGCTGGTAATATCGTAAAAGAAATTGCTAAACACATCAACGGTGGCGGAGGTGGACAACCTTTCTTAGCTACTGCAGGAGGTAAAGATGTTAATGGATTGGATGCTTCATTAAAACAAGCAGAAGAATTTATTCAATAATTTATTCAAAACATATTATATTATGAAAAGACTTGGTTTTTAATCAAGTCTTTTTTATTGTTTTAAAATTAAATTCATCATTCATTGCAAAATAGTTAATAATCATAAGTTCTTTTTAACATATATATACTTTAAGATAAACTTTTGTTAAATACTGATAATCAAAGAAAATCTCATTTATTTTTAGTCAAAATTTTAATGCGAATGAAAATACTTTTATTTTTTTATGTTTTATCATTATCCTATCTACAAGCTCAAAATACTCTAATTTCTGGAAAAGTATTTATTGATGAAGATGAGTCTATGGAATTGGAAGGAATAGAAATTACAAACTTATCGAGCAATGCAAGAACTAAAACTAACCCAAAAGGAATATTCTCAATTAAAGTAAATGAAAACGATGAATTACTTTTTCATGGAGAAGGTATAGAGGAAAGAAAAATTCATATTTCTCCTACAACATTACAAAAAGGATTTATATCTGTTCATCTAAATATAAAGGTTATAGAATTAGCTGAAACCAATGTAAATACATTAAATAAATTTTGGCAAAAAAATGTAAAATTGAAATATGACTTTATAGATTCATTATATATAAATTTAGGTTTAGACCCTTCAATAAGATTTAAAGATATTCCTCTCAATCTAAGATCAATGGGAACAAATATTTCAAGAAAACAAGCAAAACAAAATTTAAAATACTTCAATAAAGTAAAAGTTCTCGAGAAGATTAAAAATTATTATAGCAAGTATTATTTTACAACTACTTTAAAAATCCCTGAAAATAAGATTGATGAATTTTTATTGTTTTCTGATGCAAATAACAATTTTGAAGAAATCATCAAACAAAATGATTTTGAATTAATAGAAGAAATGCTAAGTAGAGATTCATCCACTTATCTTGACAAAATAAATGCTAAAATTAAAGTAGATGAATAAAATTTTATTTTTTGTATCTATTAATATTTCATGTTTAGTTGTATCTCATGCTCAATCTAAAATGATAACAGGAAAAGTTATTATTGATGATAAAGTTGTTGGACAAGATGTGCTTGACGGAATCTTAATTCAAAATCTACAAACAGATGCTAAAACTATAACTAATGCTGATGGAATATTTTCTATGAATGTTTCAGTTGGAGATGAATTGTTATTTAAACATGATTTTTACCAAGAACGTTCTGTAAAAATTTCTGAAGCTATGCTGAATCGTGGATTTGTAACAATTCATTTGAATATAGAAGTTATAGAATTGGGAGAAGCCAATGTAAATCGATTAAAAAAATATTTTAAAGATAATATTAGTAAAGAGGAATCTCAAACCGAAAAAATAAATAAAAGTTTAGGAATTGATGAAGATTTTAAAATGGATGTAATCAAAGCTTTTTATGTAGCTAATTATTTAAGAAGTTTAGGAGTAAATCCTAGGTATGAAAATGTTATTCAATTATTAGATCAATATAATGTCAGTGCACTTAGCCATAAAAAAAATTTAAAAATAAAAACGGTAAACAAGTATGATCAAATCTACTATTTAAAAGATTATTTTACAGAAAATTACTTTGTTGAAAAGTTGAATATTAATAAAGGTACGATAACTAATTTTCTAGATTATTGTTATACTAAATATGATTTTAAAAAATTATTGAAAGAGAACAAATATGATGAAATCCTTTTGGTTATCGAAGAACAAGCCCCTATTTATCTCAATAAAATAAATACTAATATTATTAAAAATGATTAATAAATACATCTACATTATTTTATTCTGCCTAATAAATACACTATCGTTCGCTCAATCTAAAATGATAACAGGAAAAATTATAATTGATGATAAAGTTGTCGGACAGGATGTTCTTGACGGAATTTTAGTTCAAAATCTACAAACTGATGCTAAGACAACAACTAATATCAATGGAGATTTTTCAATCCGAGTTTCAGTTGGAGACGAATTACTATTTAAGCATGATTTTTACCAAGAACGTTCTGTAAAAATTTCTGATGCAATGCTGAATCGAGGGATTATTACCATTCATTTGAATATAGAAGTTGTTGAATTAGACGAAGCAAAAGTAAATCGATTAGATAAAAATTGGAAAAATAATATAAAAGTAAAAAAGACAGAAAAAACAGAATTTTACGAAGCTCTAGGACTAGATCCTAATATGCAGTATGCAAAAGTAAATCCTAATGCAACTGCTCTATTAAATAATAATGGAATTATGGATCCTACTGAATGGTTAGGTGTTATTTCTGGACAAAAAAAGAAAGCAAAGAAACAAGATCAATACTTTAAGAAAGTAGATAAAATGAAAGAATTACAAGATTTTTTTACAGATTATTATTTTACAGAAGATTTACATATTCCAGAAAATAAAGTTGAAAATTTTGTGAATTACTGTTATACCAATTTTGGTTTAGAAAAATTAATTAAGGATAATAAATACGATAAAATCGAAGAAATTTTTCAAGCTCAAGCACCAATATATATTAATTATATGAACAAAAGTAAATAAATGTAAGTTACTGTTATTCTCAAAAATAAAATCAAATGGTAAGGTTTTTGATTTTAAGAAATATTGTTAATAATAACTAACATACATTTGGATGAAAAAATTAATTTATACATTATTATTTAGCTTAATTAGCTTTGTTTCATTTGCACAAAATGGACTTATAACTGGTCGTGTTGTAGTTGATGATGCCATTGAAGGACAAGACGTTATTCCTGGAATATCAGTAGAAAATGAAAGAACTCATGCTAAAACCCTTACAGACGAAAATGGTCTTTTCTCTACAAATGTTTCTGTTGGTGATTTATTAAATTTCAGTAATGATTTTTATGAAGAGCGATCTGTAAAAGTTACTCAAGAAATGTTAAAAAAAGGATTTATTGTTGTCCATCTTAATATTGAAGTTGTACAATTAGGAGAAGCTAATATCAATCAATTAGATAAAAATTGGATTAATAACATTAAAAATCAAAAATCTAAAGAAACTATTCTTTATGAAAACCTTGGTTTAGACCCAACTATAAAAGACAAAAAAGTAGATCCAAATGCTTCTTCCGTATTAAACGGAAATGGTGTTTTAGATCCTTCTCAGTGGGTTTCTATGATTTCTGGGAGAAAAAAGAAAGCGAAACAACAAGATCAATATTTTAAAGAAGTTAATAAGATTAACGATTTACAAAACTATTATACAACTGAATTTTTTACACAAAATTTAAATATACCAGATTATAAAGTCAATGAATTTGTTACTTATTGTTATGCAAATTTTGGATTAGAACAATTAGTTAAACAAAATAATTACGAACGTATTCAGGAAATTTTTGAAGATCAAGCTCCAAAATATCTGAAAAAAATTAATCAAAAATAAACACATTTTAGTTACTCAAAAATCCTACTACCTAAATGAAATTATATTTATACTTATTCGTACTACTTACGAGTAGTTTTACTTTTGCTCAGGAATTAGATACAATTTCTAAAAAAAGTTATGATGAAGAATTAGAGCTTTTAAAAAATAGAATCAATCAATTAGAAGCTTTATCAAAAGAAAAAATCAAACAAGAAGAAAATAAATCAACTCTTATCGACCGCTCTAAACTTAGCTTTGATGCAATAATGCGTTTAGGCGAAATGGATTGGAATCAACATAACATGGATGTTGCAACGGGTGAAAAAACAAAACCTTCTACACGATTTTGGTCTAGAGCATTATTCTATCTAAATTTAGATACTGATATTACAGAACAATTTAGTTTTAGATCTTCAATCATGGCTCATCCATACTTTGCTTTTGGTGGAGAATCTGATAGTAAGTTAGCCATTTTATTAAATGAGTTGTGGGTTGAATATAAACCTGTAAAAAATCAAATTATTCGTTTTGGTAGACAATCAGGTTCTAGAATTTGGAATAATCATATTGGAGAACAGTTTGATTGGATTAATCATGATGGTATCTCATACGTATCAAATTACAAATTCAATAATTATCTATTAAATATAAAATCAGCTTTATTTATAGAAAAATATGTAGATAATGCTTCATTCAAAAAACAAGGTAAAATGTATGGAGCTTCTGCAGAATTTGGAAAAGACAATCCTACAAATACATGGAAAATAAGCTCGGGTATTTTATTAGCAGAAAGATTACCAAACACTTATTATAGTGACATTTCTGGCTTTATATATCCTGGAGATTTAGCACCAGATTACTCTATTTGGACAAATCATTTGGATATAAAATTCAAGCAATTATCAAATCTAAATTTCAATGTGAATGTGTTTTATAATTTCAAAAAATATAGAACAAATCCACCTTCAAATTTAATTACAGATAACTCCGGAAATAATTATTTTTCTGATAACAATACATTTGTAGCATCTGAAACTCCTGATTTTACAAAACAAAATTTTGGGATTTATGGAAATGTAGGTGTTGATTTTTCTTTATTTAAAAAAGTTTTTAAAACTAGCTTAGCATATTTATACATGGAAAAATATGCTGCATTAGACTATTACGCACAATACGATTTGGCTAGGTGGAATTCTACCAATGTTAAAGGTCCTGAGTTTATGATTCTTTGCCAACTTAACAAATGGATGCGTTTAAGAAGTCGTAACTTTTTTATGAGAGAGATTAAAGGTTTAAACGCTGTAGATCCGAGCTATACAAGAAGTGGAAATAGAACAAGGTTAGATCTTATTATCAATTTCTAAAAAACTTTCTACTTGGGCAATCCCTTTGGGACGCGCTTTACGTTACAATCTTTTATAATTGGTTATTAAACTGAAATCTAAATGTAACCAATTATAAAAGGATTTTCTCTACAATCGCTATTGCAAATCATAAATAAAAAAAGCTAACCAAAATGGTTAGCTTTTTTTTTATAATATCTTATCCAAAATAAAATTGATCTCCATCCTCAAGAAAATTAAAATGTTTTCTTGTGTCATCTTGCTCTGTTTTACTTATCTCAAATTGTAATATTTCCTGATGATTATTAATCGGTTTCAATTCTTTTCCTAAAGTATCAAACATTTTAGAATCTCCACTATACTCTAATTTATACCCATCTTCTCCTATTCTATTTACAGCAGCCATATAACTCATGTTTTCTATTGCACGAGCTTTTGATAAACCTATCCAAGCATCCCTTCTAGCTTTTGGCCAATTTGCTACACATAATAACAAATCATAAGGATTTTTTTCTGTATTTCTTATCCAAACAGGAAATCGGAGATCATAACAAACTATTGGTCGTATTTGCCAACCTTTATAATCTATTGTTACTATTCTATCTCCTGCAGAATATACAGTTGCTTCTTTACCATAACTGAATAAATGCTTTTTATCATAAATAAAAACAGAACCTGTTGGAGAGACAAAATAAAATCTATTATAATATTTTTCATTTTCTTTAATAGAAATACTTCCTGCTATAGCAGTATCAAGTTCTTTTGCTTTATTTTGCATCCACACAAAAGTATTACCAAATGGTTTTTCTGCAATTGTATCCACATTCATAGAAAAGCCTGAGGAAAACATTTCCGGCAAAAGAATTATA
Organism: Flavobacteriales bacterium UBA5933; assembly: GCA_002430925.1. Classification (GTDB taxonomy): domain Bacteria; phylum Bacteroidota; class Bacteroidia; order Flavobacteriales; family Weeksellaceae; genus Empedobacter. The sequence goes on along the minus strand of DJDD01000102.1, from coordinate 8,908 downwards.
TCTGTTTGATGATTGTTTAGTAAATTATCAAGATAATGCTGATTAGCTTTAGCATCTTCCCAAATAAGATTATATTCTATAAGAGAAACACGAAGTTTATCTAATCGTTTTATTTCTAATGAATTTTTCATCTAATTTCTTATTTTTAATGGTATTGATGATATAATACGTAAATATAAAAATAAAAAAACCAATCATAGAACCTCCAACTGTATCAATTGCAAAATGTCTTGAAAGATAAATTCGACTAATTGCAATACTAGGAAATAACAAAGCAAAAAACAGTTGTAACCAACGATTTTTTGTTAATAAACATAATGTCATTGCAATTATAGTTGCTGTTAACGAATGTCCTGATGGAAATGTAGGTGCCATTTGTATGGCATAATTTTTTACAAGATAAATATATATATGTTTAAGAGTAAAATAATAACCAGGTCTTAAAGTGTCATGAAAATAAACATTCTTAAAAAAAACACTTATGATTGATGCTATAGATTCTCCTGCAAAAAGGTAAAGAAACATTCTTTTTGTATTTGTCCAAAATAAAAATCCTAATAATATAAAGAATAGATATAATGTTCCAAAATCTGTATAGTAGACAAAAAATTTATCGAAATAAGAATTATTAAAGTGATTAAAATATAAATGCAATTCATCTCTACCAAAGTATTGAGTAAGAGCAACTGCAGCAAAATTATATATAAAAAATACCACAAAAAATGGCCAAATACGTAGAAATAGATCTTTTTGTTGATTCATTAATAATAAGATTAGGTTTAAATTTATCAAAAAAAAACTTGGCTAAATAGCCAAGTTTAAAACGTTTTAATATATTGTTTAATAAATTATTTTACTTTTTCTACGATTGCTTTGAAAGCTTCTGGATTGTTCATCGCTAAGTCAGCTAAAACTTTACGATTTAATTCAATACCAGCTTTGTGAATAGCTCCCATAAATTTAGAGTAAGACAATCCGTGTAATCTTGCACCAGCGTTAATTCTTTGAATCCATAACGCACGGAAATTTCTTTTCTTTTGACGTCTATCACGGTAAGCATAAACTAAACCTTTTTCTACTGCATTTTTAGCAACAGTCCAAACATTTTTTCTTCTTCCGTAATATCCTTTAGCAAGTTTTAAAACTCTTTTTCTTCTAGCTCTTGACGCAACTGCGTTTACTGATCTTGGCATAATTTTTAATTTTTTTGTAGTGGGCGAGATTTCTCTGCTTTAAGGCCCAACGACAGGGTTAATAATGAATTAATAAACCAAATAAGAATAAGTTCTTATTTTAATCTTAATTGTTGTTTTACTGATTTTTCATCAGCTTTATCTACTAAACCAGTTTGAGTTAAATTTCTCTTTTGTTTAGTTTCTTTTTTCGTTAGGATGTGGCTTTTAAAAGCGTGTTTTCTTTTAATTTTACCTGTTCCTGTTAATTTGAAACGTTTTTTCGCTCCAGATTTTGTTTTTAATTTTGGCATGATTACAAATAGTTAAAAATTAAAACGTTTTATATTTTTTGTAACAATGGAAACCTAAATTATTTTTTAGGTCCCATCATCATAATCATTCTTTTACCTTCAAGTTTTGGCATTTGTTCTACTTTTCCAACATCTTCCAATTCTTGAGCTAAACGTAACAATAGGATTTCACCCTGATCTTTAAAGATAATAGAACGTCCTTTAAAGAAAACATAAGCTTTCAATTTTGAACCTTCTTCTAAGAAAGATCTTGCATGGCGTTTTTTAAATTCATAATCATGATCATCAGTTTGAGGACCAAAACGAATTTCTTTTACCACAACTTTTTGTTGCTTAGCCTTTAGTTCTTTCTCTTTTTTCTTTTGTTCGTATAAATATTTTTTATATTCTACGACACGACAAACAGGTGGAACGGCTTTTTCACTGATCATTACCAAATCCAAACCTTGCTCCTCAGCTAGTTGTAAAGCTTTAGAAATTTGATATACACCAGGCTCTATGCCTTCTCCAACAACGCGAACTTCTTTTGCGTCAATCTTATCATTGATCTTGTGTTGATCTTCCTTAATTACTCTGGCTGGACCTCTGCCGCCTTTTCTTCTTATTGCGATAGTATTCTGTTTTTAAATTATTTTAATTTGATTTGTTCCTTCATGAAAGCGATGAATTCTTCTATTGTCATCTCTCCCAAGTCTCCTTCTCCATGTCTTCTTACAGAAACTGTACCGTTTTCTGCTTCTTTTTCACCTATAACTAACATGAAAGGAATTTTGTTGATTTCTGCATCACGGATTTTTTTACCAGTTTTCTCATTTCTACTGTCAATCAATCCGTTAATTTCTTCTTCAGCGAGCAAATTTAATACTTTTTCTCCATATTCCACATATTTTTCACTAATTGGTAAAATTGTGAATAAATCTGGAGTTAACCAAAGTGGTAAATTACCTGCTGTATTTTCTAATAAAATAGCAATGAAACGCTCCATAGAACCGAATGGTGCACGGTGAATCATTACTGGTCTATGTTTTTCGTTATCTGCTCCAGTATATGTTAAATCGAAACGTTCTGGTAAATTATAATCAACTTGGATTGTTCCTAATTGCCATTGACGTCCTAATGCGTCTTTTACCATAAAATCTAATTTTGGACCATAAAAAGCAGCTTCACCATATTCTACAACTGTTGGTAAACCTTTTTCAGCAGATGCAGTTATAATAGCTTGTTCGGCTTTTGCCCAATTCTCATCAGAACCGATATATTTTTCTTTATTCTCTGGATCTCTTAAAGAGATTTGAGCAGAATAATTATCGAATCCTAAATTTTTGAATACATACAATACTAAATCAATTACTTTTTTAAATTCTTCTAGTAATTGATCTGGAGTACAGAAAATATGAGCATCATCTTGAGTAAATCCACGAACACGAGTTAAACCATGTAACTCTCCAGATTGTTCGTAACGGTAAACTGTTCCAAACTCTGCATAACGTTTTGGTAAATCTCGGTATGACCATTGTGAAGTTCTATAAATCTCACAGTGATGAGGACAGTTCATTGGTTTCAATAAAAACTCTTCACCCTCGTTTGGTGTTTTTATTGGTTGAAAACTATCTGCACCATATTTTGCATAGTGACCAGAAGTTACATACAATTCTTTTTGTCCGATGTGTGGAGTAACAACCATTTCATAACCTAATTTTTGTTGTTGCTTCAATAAGAAATTTTCTAATTTTCTTCTTAAAGCAGCTCCTTTAGGTAACCATAATGGTAAACCAGCTCCTACTTTTTCAGAAAAAGCAAATAAACCTAATTCTTTACCTAATTTACGGTGATCACGTTTTTTAGCTTCTTCTAATAACTCAAGATATTCAGTTAAATCTTTTTGTTTTGGGAATGTAATTCCATAAACACGAGTCAACATTTTGTTTTTCTCGTCTCCACGCCAATATGCTCCTGCAACATTTAAGATTTTAGCTGCTTTTACAATTCCTGTGTTCGGGATATGACCTCCACGACATAAATCTGTAAAATTATCATGTGTACAGAATGTTATATCTCCATCTGTTAAGTTAGAGATTAATTCTGTTTTGTACTCATTATCTTTATATGTTTCTAATGCTTCAGCTTTAGAAACTGGATATAATTTAAATTCAGCTTTCTTTTTCGCATTCTCAAGCATTGCTTTCTCTACTTTAGCAAAATCAGCTTCTGTAAATTTATCATCACCAAAATCAACATCATAATAAAACCCTTTATCAATTGCTGGTCCTATTGTTAATTTTGCATGAGGATAAAACTCCATAATAGCTTGTGCTAATAAGTGAGCAGATGAGTGCCAAAAAGCTTTTTTACCCATTTCATCATTCCAGGTTAACAATTTGATCGTTGCATCTGTCGTGATTGGGGTTGTTGTCTCAACTTGTTTGTCATTAACCAAAGCCGATATTACATTACGTGCTAAACCTTCACTAATGCTTTGTGCAATCTCCATTGGAGTTACACCACTCTCATACTGTCTTACACTTCCGTCTGGAAGAGAAATGTTTATCATCTTTCTTTTTTGAATTTTAACTAGTACGCAAAAATACGAAATTTATGTAAGCTAATAAAATTTTTAAAGCATTGATTTTTACGAATCTTTGAAAGATATATGAAATATAAAATAAAACTATAGTTTGAATGATCTTATACAAAATTTTCAATAACAAAGGCTATTATCAAAAAACAAAATCAATTTAATTTTAGGCCTTATCTTAGCTTTTTTGATAGTTATATTCATATTTATTTAATATCTTTAATTTTCATAAATAGAAAAGAATTGATGCTAAAACATTAATCTGTAATTTGTTTCATTATTTCCTTATTTTGTGTTATCTATATATATAGGTACTATCGTAGTTTTGTATTAGAATTAATCAAAAATATTATGAATTTAGCAAATAACATTACAGGAAAAGTAGTTGTGATTACTGGAGCAAGTAGTGGTTTAGGAGAAACAACAGCAAGACTTTTAGCATCTAAAGGAGCAAATGTAGTTCTTGGTGCACGTAGAGAAGAAAATCTGATAAAGATTACCAACGAAATCAATAGCGAACTTAATGGAAAGGCTGTTTATCTTAAAACTGATGTTACCAAAAAAGATGATGTTCAAGCTTTGATTGAAAAAGCAGTTAGTGAATTTGGAAAAATTGATGTTTTGATTAATAATGCAGGACTAATGTCTATAGCTCCAATGGATCAGCTTAAAATAGATGAATGGGAAAGCATGATTGATATTAATATAAAAGGTGTATTGTACGGAATAGCTGCAACATTGCCAATCTTCCAAAAACAAGAATCTGGACATTTTATAAACATATCTTCTGTTGCAGGTATAAAAATATTTAGCCCAGGGGGAACAGTTTATAGTGGAACAAAATATGCAGTTCGTGCTATTTCAGATGGTTTACGTCATGAAGTTGGTGGAAAAATAAGAACAACCACTATAGAACCTGGTGCAGTTGATTCTGAATTGAAATATGGTAGTAGCCACAAAGAAAGTTCTGATTTTGTAACTGATTTTTACAAAAATGCAATACCTTCAGATTCTATAGCAAGAGCAATTGTTTATGCAATAGAACAGCCTGCTGACGTTGATATCAATGAAATTGTCATTCGTCCAACTGTTCAGGAGTTTTAACAATTAAAAGTTTAAATATAAATTTGATACAGGGATGTGAAATATTTTACATCCCTGTATTTTAAAATTACTATGATTCATTTTAATAACATTAAAGATTACAACGCATATATTGGTTATGGTATTCCAAAAAAAGATATCATAGATGTTGTTAAATATGACGAATGGAAAAATCTTCGATTGTCTTGTAATGGATTGACATCTGATTTTTATATGATCGCATTTAAACGCAACATGACAGATTTAAGTTGGTATGGAAATACTAAATACGACACAGCTTCGGCATTTCTGTATTTTACTAAACCTAACCAAACTCATAAATGGTATGTTGATAAACCTTGGGAAGGTTATCATATTTTAATTTCACCAATTCTTTTGCAAGAATATAATATTGATTTTAGTTTTTTTCAGTATAATATTTCTGAAGCCTTATTCATGACCAACGATGAACAAATTCAGATTGAAAATCTGTACATACAGATTTTAGAAGAATACAAAAAAGATAATTATGATATGGATCTTTTATTGGCTTATTGTAATCTGATATTTACTTATATTAGTAAATTCTATAAAAGGCAGTTTGATACGCGACAACCTCTTTATAATAAACTGGTATTAGAATTCAAAAAACTATTAAATACTTATTATTCTAATGAACCAAAAGAAATGCCTACCGTTCATTACTTTTCTGAAAAACTTAATTTATCATCCAATTATTTTGGGGATTTAATCAAATTCAATACTGGTAAAACACCTTCGGAGGTTATTCAGGAAAAAATTATTTCTGAGGCAAAAAAACAGTTAAAATCAAGTAATATTACCGTCGCAGAAATTGGATATAATTTAGGTTTTGAATATCCGACTTATTTTACAAGATTTTTCAAAAAACACATAGGTATAACTCCTACTGCATATAGAGAAAATAAAACTAATTGAAAGTAGTCAACTTTTATCATTGTGAATGTATATTAGAACAAGCAATAATCTTAAAAATATTAAAAATCCCATCTAACATTCTTAGATGGGATTTTTATAATTATATTTACATTAAATATTTTATTATCCTACTTGTACTCCATTTGGAGTTTCTGCTTCTGGATTAACAAAAGTTAATTTACCATCTTCTTTATCAGCAAATAATAACATTCCTTGTGATTCTATTCCACGAATTTTACGTGGCGCTAAATTAGCTAAAACCATTGCTTGTTTACCTACAATTTCCTCTAAAGTAAAATGCTCTGCAATACCAGAAACAATTGTGCGAATATCCATTCCAGTATCAACTTTCAACTCGAATAATTTATCTGCTTTCTCTACTTTTTTTGCTTCTAAAATAGTTCCTATACGGATATCCATTTTCTGGAAGTCATCAAAAGAAATTAATTCTTTTTGTGGTTCAGCATTTGGATTTGTCATATTATTTTTGACTTTACTTTCGTTCAACTTATTAATTTGTGCTTCTATTGCCTCATCTTCAATTTTAGAGAAAATTAATTCTGATTGACCTAATTGATGACCTGCAGGAACATATTCGTCTGTAGATTCTAAATCATTCCAATCTTCTCTTTCTAAATTCATCATTGATAACATTTTATCTGATGCAAACGGAATAAAAGGTTCTCCTAATTGTGCCAATGCAGCAGCAATTTGGTTTGCTGTATACATAATTGCTTTTACAGTTTCTGGCTCATCTCCTTTTTTCCAAGGTTCTTGAGCTTGTAAAAACTGATTTCCTAAACGAGCCAAATTCATGTATTCTGTAAGTGCAGCACGGAATTCGTATTTTTCGATATGCTCTGCAATACGTGTTGCAAAATATTTTATCTCTGTTAACTCTTCAAATTCAATTGTTTTTTCAGGAACAATTCCATCGTAATATTTGTGTGTTAACACCATTACACGGTTTATGAAGTTTCCTAAAATACCAACTAATTCTGAATTATTTTTTGTTTGGAAATCTTTCCAAGTAAAGTTATTGTCTTTATTCTCAGGCATATTTGCAGTTAATACATAACGCAAAGTATCTTGTTGATTAGGAAAATCCTCTAAATACTCGTGTGCCCAAACAGCCCAGTTTCTTGAAGTTGAAATTTTATCATCTTCTAAGTTCAGAAACTCGTTGGCAGGAACATTATCTGGCATAATATAATCGCCATGAGCTTTCATCATTGTAGGGAATATAATACAGTGGAAAACAATATTATCTTTACCGATGAAGTGAACTAATTTAGTTTCTTCATTTTGCCAATAATCTTTCCAGTTTTTTCCAGTTTTCTCTGCCCATTCTTGTGTAAAAGAAATATACCCAATTGGTGCATCAAACCAGACATACATTACTTTACCTTCAGCTCCATCTACAGGAACAGGAACTCCCCAATTCAAATCACGAGTCATAGCACGAGGTTTCAAACCATCGTCTAACCATGATTTTACTTGACCATAAACACTCGATTTCCAATCATTTTTATGTCCATCTAAAATCCATTCTTTTAAGAAATCTTGGTATTGATCCAATGGTAAATACCAGTTTTTAGTTTCTTTTTTGATAGGTGTATTTCCAGATAAAGCAGAACGAGGATTTATTAATTCTTCTGGACTTAAAGTAGATCCACATTTTTCACATTGATCTCCATAAGCATCAGGGTTTCCACATTTAGGACATTCTCCACGAATGTATCTATCAGCCAAAAACTCATGTGCATCTTCATCATAAAATTGTTCTGTAACTTCTTCTGTAAACTTATCATTGTTGTATAAAGTTTTAAAGAAATTTTGAGATACTTCTCTATGCTTTTCCGAAGTTGTACGTGAATAAATATCGAATGTTACACCAAAATTAGCTAATGTTGTTTTAATGTTTTCATGGTATCTATCTACAATATCTTGAGGTGTTACACCTTCTTTTTTTGCACGAATAGTAATTGGAATACCATGTTCATCAGAACCTCCAATAAAGGCTACATCTTTTCCTTTTCTTCTTAAAAAACGAGCATAAATATCTGATGGAACATATACACCAGCCATATGACCGATGTGCAAAGGACCATTAGCATACGGTAATGCTGCGGTAATCGTATATCTCTTTGGTTGACACATTTACTTAAAATCTATAAATGCAAAGATACAATTAGTTGTTTGTATTGTTAAACCTTTTACCTATTTTTATCAAGAATTAAAAGTTATGGGAGAACAAGAACAAATTGCAGATAATCCAAATGAAATTGTTGCAGATATAATTAATAATGTTTTTACATATATCAACTATATTATGGTAGCTGCATTAGTTGTTTTATTAACTTATATGACAATTAAGGACTACATCAAAAGAAAAAATAGAAAGAAACTTGAAGAAGAAATAAAAGAATATCATCATTTAGATACTAGAAATGATGAAGAAGAAAGAGAATAAAAAAAATCTGATTCTTAAAAGTTATTTGAAAATATAAAAACAGCATATAACCAATACAAAATTTATTCATTAGAGTTCTTTAAACAAATTGTTTTGAATTATTTATGGATATTAGGTTTATCATTTTGAATAGTTTAATTCGTCTTTTTTATTCTGTAATTTGCAATAGTGATTGCAGCGGCTTCCTTTTTAGATTGGTCATTATATTTGGACTTTATTATTGCATTACGATTTCGCTTAATGACCAATCTAAAAAGATATAGCGAGAAAACACGGTGCGAAGCAATTGCCAAAAAAATAAGCTATTGTATGTTGAAAATAATTTGTAAAATAT
>DJDD01000124.1:4011-4545 GCA_002430925.1 Flavobacteriales bacterium UBA5933 | reverse complement strand
TTTGAAAGGAACTCACAACTGTTGTTGGAATTGAAATTAAACGTTCTAAGTTGTAATTACTTTGGCTAAATTACCAAATTTGAAAGGAACTCACAACAATGTAAAACCTTCATTCAACGGAACAGAAGTTGTAATTACTTTGGCTAAATTACCAAATTTGAAAGGAACTCACAACAGTCCATCGCCTTTGAATTTGTTTGTATAAGTTGTAATTACTTTGGCTAAATTACCAAATTTGAAAGGAACTCACAACATCATATGAAATAAAAGATGGTTTTGTTAGGTTGTAATTACTTTGGCTAAATTACCAAATTTGAAAGGAACTCACAACCACCAGTTGCCAACCTTTCAAGCATTGAATGTTGTAATTACTTTGGCTAAATTACCAAATTTGAAAGGAACTCACAACTATGTTTTTAAAATATTTTCATCTTTTCCAGTTGTAATTACTTTGGCTAAATTACCAAATTTGAAAGGAACTCACAACCTATTTATATTTTTACTCGTATTGTATTTTGTTGTAATTACTTTGGC
>DJDD01000124.1:0-3880 GCA_002430925.1 Flavobacteriales bacterium UBA5933 | reverse complement strand
TTGAAAGGAACTCACAACTTCAAAGCATCAATGAAATCATTTTCGTATGTTGTAATTACTTTGGCTAAATTACCAAATTTGAAAGGAACTCACAACAGCAGGTAGATCTACTTTAATGCAAGTAAAGTTGTAATTACTTTGGCTAAATTACCAAATTTGAAAGGAACTCACAACTGAAAAAATTATGAGTTCCTATAATAATTAATCTTGAAAATATTCAGCTTGTTTAAAATGAAGTAACTGAAGTAAAGTTTTCATTTTTTTCATTTCAAAACCAGCAGCTTTTGCATGTTCAATTGGTTTTTCATAAATATACTTCAATTCCATTTCTCTCTTATTATCATAATCCAATTTCATACTTGGGTTATATGGTTTCATGCGATCAGTCATAGCGACAATTTTTTCAACCTCATCTACAGGAATATTTACTCCGCAGGCTTTGGCTGCATCTATCGTTTCTCTCATCAATTCATAAATCATTTCTCTTGTAGAAGTATTTAAAAGTAATTGATCTGTCGTACAATTCAAGATAACACAAGCTCCATTAAATGCCATATTCCAAATAAGTTTTTGCCAACGAATATATTTTAATTCATCTGTGTACAAAGCGTCAACATCAGCGTCTTTAAAAACCTTAATTAAATCATCAACCAAATGCGTTTTTTCTTGATTATAACTTCCTAATTTTAATCTTCCTAATTCTAAATGATGAATATGTCCTGGACCAATTTTATTAGATGCTATAAAAGCTAAAGCTCCAATGATATTATTATTTGGAAATAATTCAGCAATCTCTTCCTCTACTCCTAGCCCATTTTGGATGATAACAATGATTGATTTATCATTAATTATACTTTTTATAGCTTGTATAAAACTATTTTTAGTCGATTTCAAACAAACAAGAATTACATCACAAATAGGCATTTCATTAATATTGTTGTAAACATGAATGTCTTTAAGATTAAAGGTTCCATGGATATCAGATTCTATTGTTAAACCATTTTTTACAACATAATCATAATCGCTATTTAATAAAAAATGTACATCATTTCCATTCTTCGCTAACATTCCTCCGTAAAAACCACCCAATGCGCCAGTTCCAATTACTGCAATTTTCATTTATTTATTATTTAGTATTCTATGATTTTAAAGATAGTTAATAATACTTTAGAGCACAAAATAGTAGTATTATATTTATAATTTTATTAAGATTTTTTTTTCTATTATTCTTAAAACTTTTTGTTTAATAAAATTTAAAATGTATATTTAAGTATATAAAACTGTGATAAAATGGTCAATACAGTAAATCAGTTCAACCAATTATTTCAATTATATCAAAAAGGAGATCGTTTTAATTTATATATTAATGATTATCCTAAAGGAGATTTTGTGCGTCTATTTTTTAGTGATGAAATTGAAAATTTAAACTTTTCATTTATTAATTCTATCACAGAAAATAATCAATTCATAAAAAATAATCATTTGTCTACCTTTCAAAATTACATTGATTTGGTTGATTTAAACAGCATTGAAATTAATGAATTCTCTGGCTATTTTATTAAATATGATTTTTATTTTTATCTAGAAGGCGATACACTTGTTTTAAATTATATTCATCGTGATTTCCTTTCTCAATTGATAGATATTCTTTTATATGAGTTGGATTGTAATTTTATCAGTCGATTAAAAACGGAGTTGTTAATTAATCTTGAATACGATTAAGTTAATTTTTTAATCACGACACTTTATGGCTTAATTCATCTTTTTATTTGCAAAAAAGCAAAAGATGAACTTCGATAGGATTAATGAAAAATTAAGTATTCTTGCTGATGCAGCTAAATATGATGTATCATGTTCTTCTAGTGGAAGTAAAAGGCAAAACACAAAAAATGGTTTAGGAAATGGTCATTATTCTGGAATTTGTCATTCTTTTACAGAAGATGGAAGGTGCGTTTCTTTACTCAAAATTCTTTTAACAAATCACTGTATTTATGACTGTGCTTTTTGTGTATCTCGAAAAAGTAATGATATAAAAAGAGCTGCTTTTACAGTACAAGAAGTTGTCGACTTAACAATTAATTTCTACAAACGTAATTATATCGAAGGATTATTTCTTAGTTCAGGAATTTTCAAAAATGCAGATTTTACAATGGAACGTTTGCTTTTGATTGCTAAGAAGTTACGTTTAGAAGAAAATTACAACGGGTATATTCATCTAAAAACCATTCCTGGTGCAAGCCCTGAATTATTGAGAGAAGCTGGTTTGTATGCCGATAGAATGTCCATTAATTTAGAAATGCCGACAGAAAAAGGCTTAAAATTAGTTGCGCCAGAAAAATCACATGATGATGTAAAAAAACCTTTGGGTTTCATCAACCAACAAATGACGGAATTTAATACGGAAAGAAAGTTAATTAAATCCACTCCTATTTTTGTACCTGCAGGACAGTCAACACAAATGGTAATTGGTGCAACACCAGAAAATGATATGGAGATAATGCACACTGCTAATCAATATTACAACGATTATAACCTGAAACGTGTATATTATTCTGGGTTTATTCCCATTAATCATAATGATACAATGTTACCATCTATTGGTACACAACCGCCATTGCTTCGAGAAAATAGATTATACCAAACAGATTGGTTAATGCGATTTTATCAATTTAATGTCAACGAAATTTTAAATGTCAACAATCCTCATTTAGATACAGATATTGATCCAAAACTGAGTTATGCTTTAAGAAATTTACATCTTTATCCAATAGATATTAATACAGCTGATTATCATCTCATTCTTCGAATTCCAGGTATTGGTGTAGGTTCGGCAAAAAAAATTATACAAGCCAGAAAATTTGGGAATATATATGCTTATCAGCTTAAAAAATTTGGTATTGCATACAACAGAGCACGATATTTTATGAAATGTGCCGATGATAATTACCATATCAAAGATTATCTACCATCACAAATAAAAAATAAAATATTGAGTACAAGTAAAAGCAAATATTTGAAAAATATTCCTAATCAATTAAACTTATTTGATTAATGGAAAATTATGTTTTTGATGGTAGTTTTGAAGGTTTCCTCACTTTAATTTTTGATTTTTATACACGAAAACCAAAAGCTATTAAAGTCTTCCCCGAGCATTTATATCAAGCAACAATGTTTGAGGAAACATATAATGTTATATCTGATTCTGAAAAAGCTAAACGAGTTAATAAAGCTTTAAAAAACAAATTAAAACCTGCTAATTATCGTGCAGTTCAAGCTGTATTTTTATCAGAAGAATTAGAGGCTTTTCAGCAGTTATTTTGTTATTGTTGTCTTGTTTTAAACAACAACTCAGATGTACAAAATAATTATGGGAACGAACATGTATTGTATGTCAAACAAATGAATCGCTCTGTGAATAGAGAAAAACATCATCACGAAGCATTTATTCGTTTTGAAGAAATTAGTAAGGATATGTTTTTTGCTAAAATCGAACCCAAATACAATGTTATCCCATTAATTGTTAGTCATTTTAAAAATAGATATACCAATATGAATTGGATTATTTACGATTTAACAAGAAAGTATGGTATTATACATGATCGAGAATCCAAAAATATTCAAGAAATAAAAATTGATTTTATTCCAAGCACTTCTAATGCCCCTACAGAATATGCTAATATTGATGAAAATTTGTACCAAGAGTTATGGAAATCGTATTTTAAATCAACCAATATCGAAGCTCGTAAAAATACACGCTTGCATGTACAGCTTTTACCAAAACGTTTTTGGAAATATTTGACTGAAAAATAACATCATTTTACAGCTTACTATCGCTATTTAAACTTTAAAATTATTTTTTGGCAATCCCTGCGGGCCGTGC
>DJDD01000152.1 GCA_002430925.1 Flavobacteriales bacterium UBA5933 | reverse complement strand
CTTTTGAGACAGCCTCTTTATTTCTTTTTATATAAAAGACTACAGAAATATATTTTTAACTTTGTTGCACTTTTGTAAATGCCAAAATAAAAATGACTGATAGTTATCAAACGATTGAAAAACCTATAGAAGATGTCATTTTCAAAGAACTAGGAAGTAAGTTTATCAATTATGCTTATCCTGTAGAAAATGAAGATGAGATAAAAATGTATTTGGATAATTTATACGAAATTCATCCTGATGCTAACCATCATTGTTATGCTTATATTCTTGGAATCGATAAAAAAAATTATCGTGCTAATGACGATGGTGAACCAAGTGGTTCAGCAGGTTTACCAATTTACAATCAATTATTATCAGCAGAAATAACTAATATTCTTGTGGTTTCTGTTCGCTATTTCGGAGGAACAAAACTCGGAATCCCTGGACTTGTAAAGGCTTACAAATATGCTGCTCAAGTTGTTTTGGAAGAAGCCAAAATTGTAGAGCGATTTGTATCTAAACGCATAAAAATGATTTTCAATTACGATCTGCAAGGAATTGTCGAACGAAATGTCGAACGAATGGATGGAACAATAAAGGATAAACATTTTTCCGATAAGTGTATGTTTACTATTTCTGTTCGTGAGAGTAAATTAGATGAATTTATACATATGTTTGATGAATATTATCAAATGGAAATTAAAGTTTTAGACTAATGCTGAAAAGTTTAACTTCCTTACGTTTTTTCTTTGCTTTTGCTGTTTTTTTAAGTCATTTAACTTATGTAATAACAAAATTACATTGGTACAATTGGTTAAAAAACAATGTTTTTTTTGAAGGTTATTTAGGTGTTGGTTTCTTTTTCATTCTTAGTGGTTTTGTATTGGCACTTAATTATGAAAGAAAAATTATAGACAATCCTGATTTCAATAAAAAGAAATTTTACATTGCTCGTGTGGCAAGAATTTATCCTTTACACGTTCTCACATTTCTAGTTATGTTACCTTTTGTTATCATTAACGTATGGAAAGGTTACATACATTGGGATATTCCTATTCTTAATTTATTTTTATTACAATCCTATATTCCTATCAAAGATTATTATTTTTCTATTAATAATGTATCTTGGAGTATTTCTACAGAGTTTTTCTTTTACATTATGTTTCCATTCTTTGTAATATGGTTACATAAGTTTCCTAAATTGAAATATTTACTGTTATTAATTATTCCTGTTATATTTATTTCCGAACCATATTTTCGTTCAGATTTAGCATTAGAAAAAGGAATATTTTATATAAACCCTTTGGTTAGAAGTTTTGATTTTATTCTTGGAATAATTACTTTTCAAATCTATGATAAGATAAAAGGTTATAAGATAGATTATCTTAAAGGAAGTTTATTTGAAATTGGCTCTATCCTACTCTTAGGAATTTTTTTCTACTTTCATTTAGATATCCTAAGAGCATTTCGTTACGGGATATATTACTGGATTCCAATGGTTGCTATTGTTTTAATTTTTGCTTTACAAAAAGGATTTATTTCTAAAATATTACAACATAAAGTTTTTGTGTATCTTGGTGAAATTAGTTTTTCATTTTACATGATACACATGATTATTATAAAATATGGTAATCAATATCTTCCAAAAATAAATGATTTTACAAAAATTGGAATTTATTTTGTTGTTGCTCTTTTTTTGAGTGCAATTATTTTCGAATATTTTGAAAAACCAATTGCAAAATGGATAAAAAAAACAGTTTAGCGTTTAGCGTTTAGCGTTTAGCAAAATTAATTTTTTATAAATTGTATCAATAAGAAATTCAATATAAAACACATAGTTAAATAATTGATTCTCCATTTTCATCGGTAGTTAAAACCTCAGTCATGTAATCAAAAAATGGAGTTAAAACAGCTATTGCTTCTGTAAATTTCTTTGGGAAATCATCTGCAAGAATTTCAGCATCAGAAATAGACTTAGTAAATAAAAATTGTTTTTTTCTTAGTAATTCAACACGTTCATGGTTTTTATCAAAACCTTTTGGTGCTGTTTTTAACTCATCACCCTCCAGTTGTCCAAAAGTTGATTTTAAAGCTTTATTATCAAGTATTTTAACCAATTCATCAGATACTTCTATATCTTTTCTAATTCGTAACAAATCATCTCGTTCTGGCCCCCAAAAGCCTGCTCCGATAAAAGAATTATTTGGTTGTATATGAATATAAATACCTCCTCTTTTATAGGGCTTTTTTCTTCCCATCATGGCAGAAAAGTGTATTTTATAAGGTGTTTTATCTAAAGAAAAACGAATATCTCTATTTATTCTATAAATTTTAAGCGGTTCTAATTCTTCTTTTGAACTAAGTTGATTATAAGCATCTTCGAAAATTACTCGGGCTTGATTTTTAGCCTCCGTAAATTCTTCTTTATGTTCATTGAACCACTCACGATTATTATTTTTTTCTAATTGTTTTAAAAAACTAAATATTTTAGACATTGTATAGATAATATACCAATAAATGTAGCTATTTTAGATTAGATTTAAAAATATATATATCATAAATTAGCATTAAATAAATAAACACACATGAAGATTCCTAAGATAAAAGTAACAGCAATTATCAGTTTTTCTCTACTCGGTTCTATTGCTTTTTCACAAGATGCAAAAGCAGATTCTATTTATGTAAGAGAGCATTATGATAAAGTTGAACAACTCATCCCAATGCGAGATGGAACAAAATTATTTACCTCTATTTATATTCCAAAAGATAAATCTCACAGCTATCCTGTTCTTTTGAATAGAACTCCTTATACTGTTGCTCCTTATGGAGATGATTACAAAAAATCATTAGGAAATTTTCCTGCTGAAATGAGAGAAGGTTTTATTTTTGTGTATCAGGATGTACGAGGAAAATGGATGAGTGAAGGTACTTTTGAAGATGTACGCCCTACAAATAAAAGTAAAAACAAGAAAGCCTTTGATGAAAGTACAGACACCTATGATACATTGGAATGGCTATCTAAAAACTTAAAAAATTACAATAAGAAAGCTGGAATTTATGGAATTTCTTATCCTGGCTTCTACTCTACTGTAAGTTTAATCAATTCACATCCAACACTGAAAGCTGTTTCGCCACAAGCACCAGTTACAGATTGGTTTATTGGAGATGATTTTCATAGAAATGGAGTTTTGTATTTGAATGATTCTTTTCGATTTATGTCTACTTTTGGCGTAAACAGACCTCATCCTATTACCCCTGATCAAGGACCAAAACCAATTAATTATCCAATAAAAGATATTTATCGTTTTAATTTGGAAGCTGGTTCTGTAAAAGAATTAAAAGACAAATATTTTCAAAATAACATTAAGTTTTACAATGATATCTTTGCTCATCCAAATTATGATGAATTTTGGCAAGAAAGAAATCCTTTAGTTAACTTAACAGATGTAAAACCTGCGGTAATGACTGTTGCTGGTTTCTTTGATGCAGAAGATGCTTGGGGAGCATTTGCGACTTATAAAGCAATAGAAAAACAAAATCCTAAAGCAAATAATGTTTTAGTTGCTGGACCATGGTTTCATGGAGGCTGGGTTCGTAGCAAAGGAGATACATTTGGTGATATGCAATTTGATAATCCTACAGGAGAATATTACCAACAAAATATTGAGTTACCTTTCTTCAACTATTACTTAAAAGGCAAAGGTGACTATAAACCAACTGAAGCACATATTTTTATATCAGGATCAAACGAATGGAAACAATTTGAATCATGGCCTCCAAAAAATACAACATCTAAAAAAATGTATTTACAAGAGAACGGAAAAATAGCTTTTGATCAACCAACAGCTCCAAATTCTTTTGATGAATATGTTGCTGACCCTAATAATCCTGTTCCATTCCAAGGAGGTGTTCTTGAAACACGCTCTAGAGAATATATGGTAGATGATCAACGATTTGCTTCTACTCGACCTGATGTTATGGTTTACCAAACAGATGTTTTAGATAGCGATATAACACTTACTGGACCAATCATTAATCATTTATTTGTTTCTTCGACAGGAACAGATGCTGATTATCTTGTAAAATTAATTGATGTTTATCCAGAAGATACACCAAGATTTAATGGAAAATTAATGGGTGGCTATCAAAACCTAATTCGTGGAGAAATTATGCGTGGAAAATATAGAAATAGCTATGAAAAGCCTGAAGCATTAATTCCAAATGAAAAAACTTCAGTAACTTATTCAATGCCTGATGTTGGACATACATTTAAAAAAGGACATCGAATAATGATACAAGTTCAAAACTCTTGGTATCCATTAGCAGATCGTAATCCACAACAATTTATGAATGTTTACGAAGCGACAGCAAAAGATTTCTTAAAACAAACACAGCGTATTTATCACGATTCTTATATCGAAGTACCTGTTTTAAATAACTAATAGATAAAGAGGCTGTCTCAAAAG
>DJDD01000150.1 GCA_002430925.1 Flavobacteriales bacterium UBA5933 | reverse complement strand
TTGAAAAGTTGCTGTTGCTAGCTACTTTGAGATATCGACTCGTGAAAAAGTAAACTGAAAGGTTACGATTCAATCCAAAAAAAATATAAAAGTTATTTATAAAAAAAGCTCTTATAAAAATTGATAAGAGCTTTTGATAGGTATATTATTAATGAATTACCACATTGGTGTTTGTA
This sequence comes from Flavobacteriales bacterium UBA5933, assembly GCA_002430925.1. GTDB lineage: Bacteria > Bacteroidota > Bacteroidia > Flavobacteriales > Weeksellaceae > Empedobacter. The sequence goes on along the minus strand of DJDD01000150.1, from coordinate 27,331 downwards.
GAAATGATGATAAAATTCCTGGGAAAACTCCCATAACTATAAGAATTATCATTCCTAAAATAAGTAAGAAGTTTGTTAAACCATCTTGTGTTTTTACTTTATTCTTTCCTTTTTTGAAATAGATATAATTGATTACTTTGAAATAATAGTACATACTAAGCACTGCCATTACTAAAGCAATTACTATTAAAAATAAATTTTTATCATTTGCTCCTGCTATACTTAACGCCATAAATTTTGCAAAAAATCCCCCAGTTAATGGAATACCTGCAAGAGATATTAGGGCTATTGTAACAGATGCTGCTAAAATAGGATTTGCTTTTCCTAAACCTGAAAGATTCTCAAACGTTGGCTTTTTAAACTGATTGATTGTATAAAATATTATAATATTAGCAATTGAATATGATATTGTATAGAACAATAAAGCTTCTTTGGATGCTGAGTTTATAAAAAATAATGCAAACAACATAAAGCCTGCTTGTGCGATTGATGAATAAGCCATCATTCTTTTTACTGATTTCTGAGTAACTACTCCAAAATTTCCTATAAATAATGTTAGAATAATAATTGAGGCTAATAATAATTGATAGTATGAGCCATATTGAGTGTTTACAGGTAGTGATCTTAGCACTAAAATAAATCCTAAGAATGATCCACCTTTTACAATTGTAGACATGAATGATGTGAAAACAGTTGGCGTACCATCATATACATCTGGTGTCCAAGCATGAAATGGTGCTGCAGAAACTTTGAAACAAAATGAGAAGATGATTAAACACCAACCTAAATAATATAGTGCTTCGAAATCTTTCATGTAGTTTACTAACTTATCCATCATGAATGAACCTGTTGAACCATATAAAAATGCTATACCTAATAAAAGTATTCCTGTAGAAAAAGCTCCCATCAAGAAATATTTTACTGAAGCTTCTGTACTTTTTATACTTGTTTTGCTTGTTCCTGCTATAATATACATAGGAATTGAAAGAAGTTCTATCCCCAAGAACATCATAACTAAATTATGAAATTGGGCTAAAACTGCAATTCCAACAAAAGAAAAGAAAATAAGTGCGTAATATTCTGCTACATGTTTTCCTACTTTGCCAAAAGCATCTTTATTAATTAACAGATAAAAAATAGCTAATAGTGCTAAAGCTATAAAAAAAGATACTCCATAAAGTGATTTTTCAATCATATTATCAAATTGTCCTGCGAACATAGAGCATCCTCTGAGTTCGAAAATTCCTCCTATAATCATTCCGAAAAATAATATAACAGAAAGAATATTTAATGCACGATTATTTTTGATGAAGAATCCGCTGAACATCAAAATAACTCCTGAAAGTGCTGATAAAATAATAGTATTCATATTCTATTTTTTCAAAATGATTAATGGGCTAAAAAATTAAAAATTGGTTCTGGATAAACTCCTAAAACAATTATTATAATTGCTAGAACAGCTAAAACTGCAATAGGTCCAAAACTATTTTTCTTTAAATCTTTGTGTTTTATATTTTTTACTTCTCCAAAAAGTAATGCGCTTGATAACCTCAGCGTATAAACTGCTGATAAGATAACACCCAAACATGCTATAACACAAATTATAGGATTATATATAAATAATGCTGAAAGCATCATAAACTCTCCAACAAATGAACTTGTTAAAGGCAATGCTACATTGGCTAAACAAAAAATCATAAATAGAATAGATAAAGTAGGATTTACTTTAGCTAAACCACTAATTGATTTAATATCTGTTAAATGATATTTTTTTTCCATAACATCTACACATAACCATAATCCTAGAACAACTAATCCGTGAGAAAACATTTGAAAGTATGCTCCTGTAATACCATTTGATAATTCTGAAAAAAGTGAAACAAATATTAAAGCCAAATGCGCGATTGAACTGTAAGCAATAATTTTCTTCACGTTATTTACACTTAATGCAATTAATGAAGCATAAACTAATCCTATAATTGCTATGTATATAATGTATTTGAATAAGTGAGATATTTCTGGAAATAACCCTAAGTACCATGTTGCAACTGCAAACAGTCCCATTTTTGCCATAAGACCAGATAATACTACTGTTAATGGCGTTGGTGATGTTTTATATATTGTTGGTTGCCATGTATGAAATGGGAAAATTGGAATTTTGATTACAAATGCAATTAAAAACAATAATGCTAACGCTGTATTTGTAGTATAAGCTGCAGCTGTAACTTGCTGAACATCTTCTAATAAAAAAGATACCGGTTTTAAGAAAAATCCAATATAAATAATTCCTCCTAACATAAACATTGAACCAAAAATCGTATACAGAAAGAATGTCATATTAATTCTCAATTTATCTTTTCCTAATCCGAATAATCCGATTAAGAAATAAACTGGAATTAATACTAACTCCCAAAAAAAGTAGAATAAAATTAAATCATGCGCTAGAAAAACTCCGTTTAAACCAGCTAATGTAATTAATAACAATCCGTAGAATGTATTCGAATATTTTTGTTTTGTTGTAGATAGATAAATGAATAATGCTAAATATGTGAAATTTGATAATATTAACATTAAACCTCCTAATCCACCTGCATTTAAAGCAAAATAGGTTTTTATGTTATTGAAATGAAACCACTGAGTTTGATAAACATTTTCTAGTCCACTTTCTTTACAAGATATCGAAAAGAATAATGCAATTAAAGCTGCTGCGACAAATGCACCAAACCATTTTTGTGGTTTTTGACCTTTCATTAATAGCATGAAAACTCCTACTATTAATGGTAAAATGATAAATAAAGATAAAAGCATTATTAACTATTTTGTGAAATTAAATACCCTATAAAAAAGATTGAAATACCTGCTACAAGTCCAATAACCATGAGCATAATATAAAATCCTACATTTCCGTTTTGTAACTGACGTACATTTTTTGATGTTCTACCAGATACAGATCCAAAACCAACAACAAAAGCAGCTAAGCCAGTTTTCTCGACATATTTCTTTAGAACATAACCTAATTCGAATAATGGTTTTACAATTGCATTATCATACAATTCATCGATATACCATTTATTTTCGAAAAATTTTGAAATTCCAGTTGTTTTTTGACCTTTATAATTTGTGTATTTTTTTATGGCATAAGCAATAGCAAGAATGACACAAAGTACTAAAGCAATCATCATAACATATTCTGTAGAATGAGCAATGTGATGAGTTTCTCCAATTACTACTACTCCACTAAGGAAGTTTTGTAATTTATGTCCATGCTCTACAAATAATTCTGGAATACCTATATATCCTGCAAACACAGATAAAAATGCTAAAATAATCAAAGGAATTGTCATTGCTGCTGGACTTTCGTGAGGATGAACATGATTATCACGTAAATCTCCTAAAAAAGTCATTGCATATAAACGGAACATATAAAAAGCTGTCATTACTGAAACTATAAATCCTAATCCGTAAACAAATGGATTTGAAAGATACATTCCTAATAACATTTCGTCTTTTGAGAAAAATCCTGATAAACCAGGTATTCCAGAAATTGCCAAACATCCTATTAAAAAAGTTATATGAGTAGTTTTCATATATTTCTTTAATCCTCCCATCTTGCGCATGTCTTGTTCATGATGCATTCCGTGAATAACAGATCCTGCCCCTAAGAATAATAATGCCTTGAAAAAAGCATGAGTCATTACATGGAAAACTGCTGCGATATAAGCGCCAGAACCAATTGCAGCAAACATTAATCCCAACTGAGATACTGTAGAATAAGCCAATACTTTTTTAATGTCATTTTGTTGCATGGCAATTGTTGCTGTTACAAATGCTGTTGCTATACCAATATATTGTATAATTTCTAATGTAAATGGTGCTGCTGTGAAAAGAACATTACAACGAGTTATCATAAATATACCTGCTGTAACCATTGTAGCAGCATGTATTAATGCAGATACAGGAGTTGGTCCTGCCATTGCATCTGGTAACCATGTGAATAATGGTAATTGAGCTGATTTACCTGTTGCTGCTAAAAATAACAATAATGTAATTCCTGTTAATACAAAACCTGAAAATGCAGCTGGATCTATTGCTAATTGATGAAATACTTTTACATATTCTAATGTTCCAAATTCTTTAAAAATCCAAAACATGGCTAATAAAAAACCTACATCACCGATACGGTTCATGATAAAAGCTTTTTTTGCTGCTTTGATATATTCTCGGTTTGTAAACCAAAATCCGATTAATAAAAAAGAACATAATCCAACTCCTTCCCAACCTACGAACATCATAACAAAGTTATTTCCCATTACAAGAATTAACATGAAAAAGATGAAAAGATTTAGGTATGAAAAGAATTTAGCAAAACCTTCGTCCTCGCTCATATAAGCTGAACTATAAACATGAATTAAAAATCCAACACCAGTAATAATTAACAAGAATAAACTTGTTAAAGCATCTATTTGAAATGCAAAAGGTACTTGCAATGTTGGAATATTAATAATATCAAATGCCTTAAAAATTAATGGCTGAGCTGTAGCTCCTGAAGGAACAGACAAAAACACCATAATTGAAAGAATAAAACTAAACAAGACTGCTCCGCTACCAATAAAAGTAACTAAGCTTTTTGAAAGTACATTTCTTCCTAATCCATTTATTAAAAATCCTATGAATGGAATCAAAGGAATTAACCATATATATTTTTCCATTCTTTATCTTTTTAATCGATTTAACACATTGATATCTACTGAATGTACTTTTCGGAATAACAATATTATTACAGATAAACCTACTGCAACTTCTGCAGCGGCTACTATCATAATAAAGAATACCAACAACTGTGCATCAGCTCCTTTTTCTAAGGCTGGATTTGTATGATAAAGCATTTTAGAAAATGCCACTAATAATAAATTCACAGCGTTTAACATTAATTCTATACACATAAAAATAACTATTGCATTACGACGAATCATAACACCTGTCATTCCTATTCCAAATAGGATTAATGATAAAGTAATATAATAACTGATTGGTAACATGTTTTACTTTTTATATTTAATCCAATATTTCTTCTTCTTTCTTTGATAACATAACAGCTCCTATCATTGCTGAAATGAATAGAACACTACTTAATTCAAATGGTAGAACATATTCTGAATACAATAAAGTTCCAAGATTATGTATTAAACCTATTTCTCCAGTAATTGGTTCTACAGCTGTTGAAGATGCTATTTGATTTTTTGAGAAAATACCTACTGTAAGCGCAATAAATAATAAAGAAATTAAACTAGCTGCTAATAATTTAGTTGGCTTCCCGAAAGAAAGTGTTTCATTATTCAAATTCATCAACATCACAACAAAAAGAAAAAGTACCATTATTGCACCTGCATAAACTATTATGTTTACAATCGCTAGAAATTGAGCATTTAGTAAAACATAATGACCACTAATACAAAAAAATGTAATGATTAAGTATAATATTGAGTGTACAGGATTTTTACTGAACACCATTAATAGCGCACTTAACACCGTTAAGCTCGATAAAACGTAAAATAAAATTAAAGTTAATTCCATTAGTTTATAGCTTTTTTCGGGATTAATAAATCTTGCTTTGAATAGATAAAGTTTTTACGATCAAAACTTGCTGGAGGAACAGTTTGTGATAAATACACTGCATCTTTTGGACAAGCTTCTTCACAAAATCCACAAAAGATACATCTCAACATATTGATTTCATATTTTGCAGCATATTTTTCTTCGCGGTAAAGGTTTTCTTCCCCAGGCAATCTTTCAGCAGCTTCCATTGTTATCGCTTCTGCTGGACAAGCAAGTGCACACAAACCACAAGCTGTACAATTTTCTCGATTTTCTTCATCTCTATTTAGAACATGTAATCCTCTAAATACTGGACTAAATGGCCTTTGCTTTTCTGGATAGCTAATCGTTGCTTTTTTAGAAAAGAAATGTTTCAATGTAATTACCAGTCCTTTCGCAATAGCAACAAGATAGATACTTTCCAAAAATGTTATTGTTTTACGTTCTACTTGTTTAGCTCTATTTGTAATTGGTTCCATAGTTTTAATAATTTTGATGATTCTACTTCTCTAATAATAAAATCATTAATCCCGTTAACAACATGTTTATTAAAGCCAAAGGCAATAATTTTTTCCATCCTAAATTCATCAATTGATCATATCTGAAACGTGGAATTGTCCAACGTACCCACATATAAAAGAAAATAAAGAAACATGCCTTAGCAAATAATGATATGAAATTTAGAATAGCAACACCATTCATTCCTATTGACTCTACTAATTTTACATCGTTTACAAATGGAATATCATATCCTCCGAAATATAAAGTTGATATAACAACAGAACTAATGAAGATATTTATGTATTCTGCGAATAAATAAAATCCCATTTTCATTGAGGAATATTCAGAATGATAACCACCTATTAATTCATTTTCAGCTTCAGCTAAATCAAAAGGAGTACGATTAGTTTCTGCAAACGAACAAACCAAAAAGATAATAAATCCTAAAGGTTGTAAAACTACAAACCATGCATGTTCTTGTTGGTAATGAACTATATCACTTAATTTCAAAGAACCTGTAAACATTAGTATTGTGATTAACACTATTCCCATCGGCAATTCGTATGAAATCATTTGTGATGCTGCACGCAATCCTCCCATTAAAGAATATTTGTTATTAGAAGCCCAAGAACCTATCATAATTCCATAGACACCAATACTAAGTACAGCTAGAATATACAAGAATCCAATATTTATGTCAGCTATTTGTGGAACTACAATTCTATCTCCAAATTCAAATGCTGTAGACCAAGGAATCACAGCTCCTGTCATACAAGCTACTAACATAGCTAATGAAGGCCCTAAAATAAATAAAAACTTATTAGAATCTTTTGGAATAATTTCTTCTTTAGAAAATAGTTTTAAACCATCAGCAAGAGGCTGTAATAAACCAAATATACCTGCTCTGTTCGGACCAATACGATCTTGTAAAAAAGCTGCCACTTTTCGTTCAGCCCAAGTAGCGTACATAGCAATAACCAAAGCAAAAGCAATCATTATACCTACTAAAGCTAACTTTTCTAATGCATCAGCAATAAATTGTTCTCTCATTTTTAATTAATTTAGGTATGATTAATCTTTAAAATTATTACTCGTTGCTGGTCCTTCTATTTTAGAAAGATCTCTATTGGGTTCATTGACTTGTGAAACAGAATGAATATCCAATAAAATTTTAGGATCTCTTTTTATTACTTTAGGAAGAGTTTCCTTAGGTTCTATTTTATTTTCGAAATAATGACCTTGACGAATTACAGAATGTTTAGAAACTTCTGAAGGTTTATCTAAAATCCAATCATTAATATCTTTTTTATCGAAACGACAATCGTTACAAATCCAATCTTTTACTTCATTAAATTCATCTTTTCGAGCTGTTACACGGAAAACCTCATCTCCTCTAAACCAAAGTTGGGCTTTACCTGAACAAGTTGGGCAATCTCTGTGCGCATCAACTGGTTTTAAAAACCAAACACGATTTTTGAATCTAAAAGTTTTATCCGTTAACGCTCCAACTGGACAAACATCAATAATGTTACCTATAAATTCATTGTCTAAAGATTTATGAATATGTGTTGATATTTCAGCATGATCACCCCTGTTCATTACTCCATGTTCACGACATCCAGTAATTTGATCAGCTGTTTTTACACATCGATAACATAAAATGCATCGATTCATATTCAATTGAATATTTGGACCTAAATCTTCCTTAGGAAATGTACGTCGATCAAATTCATATCGAGTAGCTTCTGCTCCATGTTCATAGCTTAAATCTTGTAGTTTACATTCTCCTGCTTGATCGCAAACAGGACAATCCAAAGGATGATTAATTAATAATAATTCAACAATTCCTTTACGAGCTTCTACTACTTTTTCTGATGTTTTATTACCTACAACCATTCCATCCATAACTGTTGTACGGCATGATGGAACTAATTTCGGCATTGGACGAGGATCAGCTTCACTACCTTTTGATACTTCGACCAAACAAGTTCTACAGTTTCCCCCTGTATTTTCTAATTTACTATAATAACACATCGCTGGAGGTGCTATTTCTTTACCAAGCATACGAGCGGCTTGAAGGATTGTTGTTCCTGCTGGTACTTCAATCGTTTCGTTGTCGATGGTAACTTTAAATAATGGTGTTTCTTCTGCCATCTTCGTATTAGTTTACTGGTTCATTTATTTCGATAGGATCTGCATAATGTGCTAATCCATAATTACGAGTCAAACATTCATCAGGGTTATTGATGTGCCATTCGAATTCATCACGAAAATGACGAATTGCTGCGGCAACTGGCCATGCTGCTGCATCACCTAATGGACAAATTGTATTTCCTTCAATTTTTCGTTGAACATCCCATAACAATTCGATATCAGACATTTTTCCTTTGCCTTCATCAATTCTTTTCAAGATTTTTTCCATCCAACCTGTACCTTCTCGGCAAGGAGAACATTGTCCACACGATTCATGTCTATAAAAACGAGCTAGAGTGTATGTATGATAAACAACATCTTGATCTTCATCCAAAACAATAAATCCACCAGATCCCATCATTGTTCCTGTTTGAAAACCTCCTTCTGATAAACTTTCGTAATTCATATAACGAGGTTTACCTTCTGCAGTTTTCAATAATAAATTTGCAGGAACAATAGGAACTGAGCTTCCCCCAGGAATACAAGCTTTTAATCGTTTTCCATTTGCTATTCCTCCACAATATTCATCAGAATAAATAAATTCTTCCACAGTAATTGTCATATCTATTTCATAAACACCTGGTTTATTAATATTACCACAAGCTGATATTAATTTTGTTCCTGTAGAACGCCCTACGCCAATTTTTGCATATTCTGCTCCTGTAATATCTATGATAGGAACTATGGCAGAAATTGTTTCTACGTTATTTACTACTGTAGGTCTTCCCCATAATCCTTTTACAGCGGGGAACGGAGGTTTTAAACGAGGATTACCACGTTTACCCTCTAATGATTCTAATAATGCTGTTTCTTCTCCACAGATATAAGCACCACCACCACGTTGAACATAAATTTCTAAATCAAAACCTGATCCTTGAATATTTTTACCTAACCATCCTGCTTCTTTTGCTTCATCAATTGCTTCTTCTAAAATTTCTGCAACCCAAGCATATTCTCCACGGATATAAATAAATGATGTATTTGATCCAAGGCAGTAAGATGAAATTAAGATTCCTTCTACTAATAAATGAGGAATATACTCCATCAAAAATCTATCTTTGAATGTACCAGGTTCTGATTCGTCTGCATTTACAACCAAATGTCTTGGAACACCTTCTGGTTTTGCCAAAAAGCTCCATTTCATTCCTGTAGGAAATCCAGCACCACCACGCCCACGTAAACCCGAAGCTTTTACTTCTTCTAAGATTTCATCTGTAGTCATTTTAAGTGCTTTTTCTGCACTTGAATAACCTCCATTTTCATGATAAGCTTTATAGTGACGAATACCTGGGACATCTATATTTTTTAATAGTAATTTTTTTCCCATTACGCTAGTTTTTTCAGTTCTTCTAATAACTCATCTACTTTTTCTATTGTTAAGTTTTCTCGATAAGTTTTTCCTAATTGTAACATTGGAGCATAACCACAAGCACCTAAACATTCTGCAGGCTTCAATGTAAATAATCCATCGGCAGAAGTTCCACCTTCTTTTATATTTAATTTAGTTTTGATATGTTCTATAATTTTATCTGAACCACGTAACATACAAGGACCAGTTTGACATACTTCTAAAACATATTTTCCAACAGGATTAAGATTAAACATTGAATAAAAAGAAGCTACTTCGTATACTTCTACTGGTAAAATATTTAATAGTTGTGCTACATAATCCAAATGAGGCGTATCTAACCAACCTCCAAATTCTAATTGAGCAACATGAAGTATTGGAATTAAAGCACTTTTCTGTTTACCATCTGGATAACGTGCTATTATTTTATTTACTTTTTGTTGTGTTTCTTCTGAAAATTGTACTTCCATTTCTAACAATTTTTATTAAGCATCAAGCTCACCTGCGATTAAGTTTAAACTACTCATTGTAACGATTGCATCAGAAATCATTAATCCATTTATTATCTCTGGAAAAGCTTGATAATAAATAAAACAAGGTCTTCTAAAATGAAGTCTATAAGGAGACCTTCCTCCATCAGAAATAAAATAAAATCCTAATTCTCCATTTGCAGCTTCTATACAATTATATATTTCACCTTTAGGAATTTCTATTTCCCCCATGATGATTTTAAAATGATAGATTAAAGCTTCCATTTTTGTATATAAATCTGCTTTCTTAGGTAAATAGAAATCTGGAGCATCAGCGTGATATAGTTTTGCTTCCTCTCCTTCTAAAGCATTTATTTTTTCTATTGCTTGATTTATAATTCGCATACTTTGCCACATTTCTTGACCACGAACTAAAAATCTATCGTAACAATCTCCTGTTGTACCAACTGGGATATCAAATTCAAATTCATCATATCTACAATATGGTTTTGCAACACGAACATCATAATCCACTCCAGCCGCTCTTAAATTAGGTCCTGTAAAACCATAATTTAAAGCTCTTTCAGCAGAAATACCTCCAACTCCTTGTGTACGATCCATGAAAATTCTATTTCTTAAAAAAAGATTTTCAAACTCTGTTAAAACCGTTGGAAATTCTTTTAAAAATTGATGGATTTTATTCCAAGCAACATCAGAGAAATTTCTTTCAAAACCTCCTATTCTACCAATATTTGTTGTTAATCTTGAGCCACATATTTCTTCAAAAATCTCATAAACAAGTTCTCTATATTGCATAACGTATAGAAATCCAGTAAAAGCACCTGTATCAACTCCCATAATAGAATTACATACAATATGATCTGCAATACGAGATAACTCCATAATTATAATACGTAGATAAGAAACTCTTTTTGGTATTTCTAAACCTAAAAACTTTTCTACTGTCATGTGCCATCCCAAATTATTTAATGGAGCAGAAACATAATTTAAGCGATCTGTTAAAGGTGTTATTTGATATAATGGTCTTCGCTCAGCAATTTTTTCGAAAGCACGATGAATATACCCAACTGTAGGTACTGCAGACTTTATGATTTCTCCATCAATCTCTAAAATATTTTGAAATACACCATGCGTTGCAGGATGTGTAGGTCCTAAATTTAACGTGATTGTACTTTTTTCTAAAGATCCATCAGGAAGTCCAACATGTTTTTTTGATTTTTTTATTTTATCCTTTCCCATGATTAGTTGGCTTTAATATTCATATTCCCGAAGTGAAAATCTCCTCCTCGACCAAACATTTCATCATCTTTATCACGGCGTGTTTGATCCTCTAGCGGAAATTCTTTTCTTAATGGGTGATAATCCATTTCATCAACATTCATAATTCGTATCAAATTAGGATGTCCAATAAAATTGACACCAAAAAAATCATACGCTTCACGCTCTAACCAATTTGATGTTTCAAATAATTTTGTTGCAGTATAAATTGATGGATTACTAATAGGTATACTAAAATTTAATCTCAATTCAATTCCTTTATACATATTATAAACTAGGTAAGTTACCGTAATTTCTTCCCCTACACGATCAGGATAATGTACAGCTGTCAAATCTTTCATAAATCTAAAAGCTAATTCTTCATCGTCATGTAGATATTGAAGAATTTTCAGATTATATTCCTTATTTGCATAAATAGATAAAACACCAAAATTTTCTTCATAACCAAAAATATTATCTTGGAATTTATGAACTAAACGATCTTTTATAAATGAATTTTCCATGATTTATCAATTATTTTATTCCGTAGCTTGCTAATAATTCTTGATATTCTGGACTACTTCTACGTCGAACACTTTCTGATTCTACTAATTCTTGTATTCTTAAAATACCATTAATAATTCCTTCCGGACGAGGAGGGCAACCTGGTACATATACATCTACTGGAATAACCTCATCAATCCCTTGTAAAACAGAATAAGTATCAAAAATTCCACCTGAACTAGCACAAGCACCAACAGCCATTACCCATCTTGGTTCCGCCATTTGTATATAAACTTGCTTAAGAACTGGAGCCATTTTTTTTGATATAGTTCCCATTACCATTAGTAAATCGCATTGCCTTGGTGTAAAAGCTAAACGTTCTGATCCGAAACGAGCTAAATCATAAGTAGAAGCCATTGTTGCCATAAATTCAATTCCACAACAACTTGTTGCAAAAGGTAATGGCCAAATAGAGTTTTTACGAGCTAAACCAACTACTTTTGATAATTGCATGGTCATAAAACCTTCTCCTTCGTAACCACCAGGAGATTCTACTATTTTTACGTTAGTATTATGAGTTACTGGTCTTTTATTATGAATCATTGTGTGTGTTTTTGAATTAATAAATCATTATTTCTCCCAATCAAATGCTCCTTTTTTGCGAACATATAAGTACATTAAAAAAAATGACGCAATAAATACTGCAACTGCAATAAATCCTCCCCAGCCCAATGCTCTAAAATTTGCAGCATAAGGATAAAAGAATACTACCTCAACATCAAAAAGAACAAATAGAATAGCCACTAAAAAATATTTAATTGCGAATGGTTGACGTGCATTTCCTTCTTTTTTTATTCCAGATTCAAAATTTTCTAGTTTTTCATCTGTTTTCCTCGTTGGACCAAGTAAATGCGTAACTGTTATAATCACAGCTACAAAAGCAAAAGCAACTATAAATAAAATTAAAATAGGGATGTAACTAGACGCTGTTTCCATAATTGTTTTATGTTTTATCCAATAAAATTGTATTGATAAATTTAATAATTATTTAGACAAATATCTATAATGGTTAATTTACAAATAGTTGCAATGCTCAATTTATTAAATTTTTACACTTTTTATCAAAATAAGCATTTTATATAGGTATATAAAAAAAGTGAATTAGAATATTTTCTAATTCACCTACTTTTTATTATGTTATTATTATTATTTAATGTAAATAATTATCAATTTAATACATTATTAAGTATAATTAACACATCATTAACACTTCTAACACCTTCAATTCGTAGATATAAACTCGGATAATCTTCTCCTTTTTTGGGTGGTTTTTCCTTGAAACTTAAATTTTTAGCGTTATTTTGTACATAATTTAAAATTAATCTAAATTTTTCTGATTGATAAAATTCACTTTGAGGCTTATTAATAAAATACGCTAAAAGAACTCCATTTTTCATAACCAATCGTTCAAAACCTAATTTTTTACTTACCCATTTAAGCTGAATCGATTGCAATAAATTTTCGGCTTCATTAGGTATTGTTCCAAATCGATCTATTAAATTATTTCTAAAAACACTTAATTCTTCTTCGTTATTTACTTCGGCAAGCTCTTTATACAATAATAATCTTTCCTCAGAACTTTCTATATATTCATCAGGAAGCATTATTTGTAAATCGGAGTCAATTTGAACATCAGAAACATATTCTTTTTCTGTTTCGTTATTTTGATCTTCAAATAAATCTTTAAAATCAGTTGATTTTAATTCTTCTATTGCTTCATTTAGAATTTTCTGATAAGTTTCAAAACCAATATCCATCATAAAACCAGTTTGTTCAGCTCCTAAAAGATTTCCAGCTCCTCGGATTTCTAAATCTTTCATTGCAATATTAAATCCAGATCCTAAATCTGAAAATTGTTCAATTGCTTGTAATCTTTTTCTAGCTTCTTCTGTTAAAACTGAAATAGGAGGTGCAACTAAATAACAAAATGCTTTACGATTACTTCTACCTACCCTTCCTCGCATCTGATGTAAATCAGCCAAACCAAAATTCTGAGCATCATTAATAAGAATTGTGTTTGCATTTGGTACATCTAACCCAGATTCTATAATTGTTGTAGATACAAATACATCATATCGACCGTCAATAAAGTCTAAAAGAACAGCTTCTAATGCTTTACCCTCCATTTGTCCATGACCAATTGCAACACGAGCGTCTGGAACTAAACGCTGCACCATTCCTGCAATATCCTTTAGTGATTGAACTCGGTTATGAATTATATAAACTTGCCCTCCTCGTTGCATTTCATACATAATAGAATCTCTAAAGATTTCTTCATTAAACCCTACTAACTGTGTATCTACAGGTTGCCTATTAGGTGGTGGAGTTTTAATAACAGATAAATCACGAGCAGCCATCAAAGAAAATTGTAATGTTCTAGGAATTGGTGTTGCTGTAAGAGTTAATGTATCTATATTTTCTCGTAAAGTTTTTAATTTATCTTTTACTCCTACCCCAAATTTATGTTCTTCATCAACGATTAATAATCCTAAGTCTTTGTATTCTATTTTAGGATTTACCAATTGATGAGTACCAATAACAATATCTACTTGTCCAGATTTTAATCCATCTAAAACAGCTTTTTTCTTTGTTCCTGTAACAAACCTATTAAGATATGCAACCTTTACAGGTAAATCAGCCAATCGTTCTGAAAACGTTTTGAAATGCTGAAATGCAAGAATTGTTGTAGGAACAAGAACAGCAACTTGTTTTCCATCTACAGCTGCCTTCATTGCTGCACGAATTGCTACTTCCGTTTTACCAAAACCAACATCTCCACAAACTAATCTATCCATTGGTCTTTCAGATTCCATATCAGCTTTTACATCTTGTGTAGCTTTATATTGATCTGGAGTATCTTCATAAATAAAAGAAGCCTCTAATTCATTCTGTAAATAAGTATCGGGTGAATATGAGAAACCTTTTCGAGCACGGCGTTTTGCATATAACTTTATCAAATCAAAAGCAATTTCTTTTACTTTCGCTTTGGTTTTGTTCTTTAAGTTCTTCCATGCTGGAGAACCAATTTTAGAAACTTTAGGTTCAACACCATCTTTTCCTCTGAATTTTGCTATCTTATGTAAAGAATGAATATTAACGTATAAAATATCATTATTTTGATAAATCAATTTTATAGATTCTTGCATTACTCCATTGTTATTAAGACGAACAAGACCAGCAAATTTTCCAATTCCGTAATCTATGTGCGTAACAAAATCTCCTACTTGAAGTGAATTAATCTCTTTTAATGTGATTGCTTCTTTTTTAGTAAAAGAATTACGAAGATTAAATTTATGATATCGTCCAAAAATTTGATGATCTGTATAACATGTCAATTGAAGCTCATCATCTATAAAACCTTGAAAAAATGTTCCTAAAACAGGAGAATAAGAAACTTCCTTTCCTATATCTTCAAAAATCTCTTCAAATCTTTTTATTTGATTTTCGTTGGAACAGAGAATTAAATTGTTATATCCTCTATTTTTATGTTCATTTAAATCATCAATAAGTAATTCAAACTGTTTATTAAAAGTAGGCTGTGGCTTAAAAGGAGATTCTAAAACATCTACTGTTTCAAAAAATGGTTTCATTGCAATTTCAATAGAACCAAATTCGGCTAATTGATGGAAGAATTCATTTTGACTTAAAAATAATTGTTTTGGCTCTAATTGTTTGATTTCTCCGTTTAATTTTGAGAATAATTCTTCAGCATATTCAAAATTTTTGTTGATTTGTTTTCCTAAAACAGAAATATTTTTGGTAATAATTATACTATTTGATGGTATAAATTCTAGAAAACTTTCTCTTTTTTCATCAACACTTTTACTTTCTAGATTAGGAATAATTGTGATGTCCTTTGTCGTAGATATAGATAATTGATTTTCTATGTCAAATGTTCTGATTGTTTCAACCTCATCTCCAAACAATGAAATACGATAAGGATGTTCATTCGAAAATGAAAAAACATCAACTATTCCTCCTCTTATAGAAAACTCTCCTGGTTCTGATACAAAATCAACTTTTTTGAAATCATAAGAAATTAATACTTCTGTTAAAAAATCAATTCCTAATTCATTTCCTACTTTAACTTTTAATGTATTTGTAGATAAAGCTTTTTTCGTTACAACTTTTTCTTGTAACGCTTCTGCATAAGTAACAACAATTTTATGACGTTTAGCATTAGACAAACTATTTAAAACTTCTGTTCTAATTACAACATTAGCATTATTCACTTCCTCTACTTCATAAGGACGTTTATAGGAAGATGGAAAAAATAAAACCTGTTCTCTATCAAACAAAGTTTCTAAATCATTTAAAACATAAGCAGCTTCTTCTTTATCATCAAAAATAAGAACTATTGGATGTGATAATCTATCAAACAAATGTCCAGAAAGAATACTTAATCCAGACCCTAAAAATCCTTTGATAGTAGCTTTATGTTTAGGGTTAGATTTATAATCGGAAATAAGTTTTTGTACGAATTCTGATGAATCGTATAAACTAAAAACGTTTTGAATAACTTTTTGCTTCAAAATTTTTTATAAAATTTTTTAGTAAAATTATGAAAAATAATTTTAAGCTTAATTCTTATATTTTTGTTTACTTAGTAAGTAAATAATGATTATAATTTTCTAATATACAAACCATTAAATAGATAAATAATATTTTTTAAAAATAAATGTTTTATAAAATATTAATTTTAATACTTATCTTATCGTTAAGTAGAAAAGACATTTTTTTTATTCATCAGATTGCAATAATGATTGAAGTGACATCCTTTTATTAACAATTCATCTAAAAATAAATTTAATTGTTAATAAAAGATATAACGAAAAGCATGTCGCGTAGCGATTGCCCTAATAATAATAATAATAATAATAATAATAATGATTTTTTTAAAAAAAACAATATAATTGAAAAACAAATAATTATGAGTAAATTGTATTTTATATTGATATTGTTATTTGCAGTTTTATCTTGTAAAAAACATGAATTAAATTATATCACATACTATCAAAAAGTAAATGAAATTGATAGTATACAACGCTATGCTAGCAATGAACAATTAGCCCTTGAAGAATACAAAAAACTTTTTAAAGAATATGAACCAAAAAATGGAGAAAAAACAGAAGAATATTCAAGATATTTAACCCTTTCCGATCACTACGATAAAAAAAATATAAATAAAAAAAGTCTCAAAAAATTAATTTACTTACTTGCTCCTGGAGCTAAACATGGTTGGCATAAACAATACTACCCATTATTTGCAAAATATGGAATAGATAGTTTACAAGTAGAAAAAGAGATAATAGGCTGGGGAAAAAAATTAAATCAGACTCTTTTAGACTCTTTTAGTATTGCGATAGATAGAGATCAAGGATCAAGAAGAGGAAATTATAGTAATAATTTTGTTAAATTAATGGATAAAAAAAATATAGAATTATTTAAATGGACTTTCGAAAACTATGGATTTCCCTCTCTTCAAAAAATAGGCTTGACAGGAAAAAATGGGAGAGATATACATATGAGAACATTTTTTATTCATTATATTGATTCTAAAGATTATGAGTTTTTGAAAAAAAAATTATACAACTATGTAAAAAGTGGAGATTTTGATCCATATACTTATGCTGCCTTTGTAGATAGACATGAAGGAGTGATAAAAGGAAAACCATCAATTTATGGTGTTTACACCTTAGTGGAAGAAAACTCTTTAGATACTATAAAAATAAATAAAAATAGAAAAAGTATAGGTTTAGCTAGTATAGATCATAGAAATAAAATGGTAAGTGATTTTCATAAGAGCAATTACAAACGTAGAAATAAAAATGTTTATAATAATGACAAATAATTTAAGTATTAAATATTCTCTTATCTAAAAATCGCCAACAAGGATTAAAAAAATAACTACTAACAAACACTAATATACATGAATATTTTTTCGTTTAAAAAACTTAGCAAATGTAAAATTTATTGAATATATTTTTAATGATAAATCAATAAAAACAACAAATAAATGCGAATAACGAATAAATAATATTTTAATAAAAAAATATTTGTCTAATTTAAAAAAATAATTTTAGCTTTGGTTTATCAAAAAAGTAAAAATGAATTTTATTCACAACAATATTAACGTAATTGTCTTGGACATTCTTTCAAAAGAGAGTGGTAAACAGTTGTGAATGTATATAATATCAATTGAAGCCACTTTTTTATAAGTTGGCTTTTTTTATGAAATTATAATTTTTAAAACAGTTTTATGAAACATTTATTTGTCATTATTATTAACATTATTTTGGTCTTAGTCTTTAGATTAGGAAAGGTGGTATATTGACGAATTTTTAAGATAAATTTTATTGAGCCACCTTCTTTTGAGGTGGCTTTTTTTTTATATAAATAAACAAAACAAATAGTAATAAGTTATGAACAGTAACAAAAAATCATTAAACAAAATCAGTAGCACGGTTACACAAGACCCAACTTTACCTGCTTCACAAGCCATGTTACATGGAATTGGTTTAAGTGATGAAGATCTTAAAAAACCCTTAATAGGGATTGCAAGCATGGGATATGATGGAAACACATGTAACATGCATCTTAACCAATTTGCACAATTAGTGCAAGACGGAATGAAAAATGATGATTTAATTGGATTAAAATTCAATACAATCGGAATTAGTGATGGAATAACAAACGGTACTTCTGGAATGAGGTATTCATTAGTAAGCCGTGAAGTTATTGCAGATTCAATCGAAGCAGTTTGTGCAGCTCATTTTTATGATGGTGTAATCACGATTCCTGGATGTGACAAGAATATGCCAGGTTCTATTATGGCAATGGCTCGTTTAAACAGACCGTCAATCATGGTTTACGGAGGTACAATTGCTCCTGGTCATTACAAAGAAGAAGAATTAAATATCGTTTCTGCTTTTGAAGCTCTTGGTAAAAAGCTAAATGGAAATTTAGATGATAAAGATTATTGTGGTATTATACAAAATGCTTGCCCTGGTCCTGGTGCTTGTGGTGGGATGTATACTGCAAATACAATGGCTGCCGCAATAGAAGCTTTAGGTATGAGTCTTCCATATTCATCTTCTTACCCCGCAATGAGTGAAGAAAAAAGAAATGAATGTTTAACTGCTGGAAAATTTCTAAAAAATTTATTAGAAAAAGATATTAAACCGAGTGATATTATCACAAAAAAATCTTTAGAAAATGCAATTAAAGTAATTGTTGTACTTGGAGGTAGTACAAATGCCGTACTTCATTTATTAGCAATTGCAGCAACAATGGATTTAGAATTGACTTTAGATGATATTCAAAAAATTAACGATAAAACTCCTGTTATTGCAGATTTAAAACCAAGCGGAAAGTATTTAATGGAACATTTAAGTAAAATTGGTGGTGTTCCTGCAGTAATGAAATATATGTTAAGTGAAGGATTACTTGATGGAGAATGTTTAACTGTAACAGGAAAAACTCTTGCAGAGAATTTAGAAAATATCCCATCACTTGACTTTTCTAAACAAAAAATTATAAGAAAATTAGACAATCCTATAAAAGAAACTGGTCATTTACAAATGTTATATGGAAACCTTGCTCCAAAAGGTTCTGTTTCAAAAATATCAGGAAAAGAAGGATTTTACTTTAAAGGAAAGGCACAAGTTTTTAATAGTGAAGTAGAAGTTTTAAAAGCAATAGAAGAATTAAAAATAAATGCAGGGAGTGTTATTGTGATTCGAAACGAAGGACCTAAAGGTGGACCTGGAATGCCAGAAATGCTTAAACCAACCTCAGCAATTATTGGTGCTGGTTTAGGAGATAAAGTTGCTCTTATTACAGATGGTAGATTCAGTGGAGGAACACATGGATTTGTCGTCGGACATATTACGCCAGAAGCATTTGATGGAGGTCCAATTGCATTAATTGAAAATGATGACCTTATCGAAATTGACATCGACAAAAAACAATTGAATTTATTAGTTGATGAAAAAACTTTAGCAGAACGAAAAAATAACTGGAAACAACCAAAATTAAAAGTAAAAAATGGAATCTTATTCAAATACGCAAGACAAGTTAGGGACGCTTCAGAAGGCTGCCTTACCGACAGATAATTTAACTCAAATTTCAGGTTCTCAAGCTATTATTAATGCTTTATTAGCTGAAGGTGTAGATACTGTTTTTGGATATCCTGGTGGTGCAATTATGCCTATTTATGATGCACTATATGATTATAAAGATTTTTTAAAACATATCTTAGTTCGTCATGAACAAGGTGGAATACATGCTGCACAGGGCTATGCAAGAACATCAGGAAAAGTAGGTGTTGCTTTTGCTACAAGTGGTCCTGGTGCAACTAATTTAGTTACAGGAATTGCTGATGCGATGATAGATAGTAATCCTATTGTATGTATTACAGGGCAAGTTTTTGCTTCTCTTTTAGGTACTGATGCTTTCCAAGAAACAGATGTAATTAACATTACTAATCCTATCACTAAATGGAATTACCAAATTACAGATGCAGAAGAGATTAATGATGTTTTAGCAAAAGCTTTTCATATTGCTCGTAGCGGAAGACCAGGACCAGTATTGATTGATATAACAAAAAATGCACAGATTCAACTTATTGAAAAACAAAAGTATGAAAAATGCAATCATGTACGAAGCTATAAACCTGAACCAGAAATAAGATCTGAATACGTTAAGGCTGCTGCTGAAATAATTAACGAAGCAAAAAAACCATTTGCAATTATTGGTCAAGGAATTATTCTTGGTCAAGCAGAACAAGAATTAAAAGATTTCTTAGAAAAATCAGGAATTCCTGTAGCTACAACTTTAATGGGATTAAGTGCTATAGAAACAGAACACCCTCAATATGTTGGTTTATTAGGAATGCATGGGAACTATGCTCCAAATGTAAAAACAAATGATTGTGATGTACTGATAGCTATAGGAATGAGATTTGATGATCGCGTTACTGGACGTTTAGATAAATATGCTAAGCAAGCAAAAGTTATCCATTTAGATATTGATCCAGCAGAAATTGGAAAAAATGTAAAAGTTACTGTTCCTGTTTGGGGAGATTGTAAAAAAACACTTCCATTACTTACAAACTTTATTGATAAAGCTGAACACAATGAATGGCTTGCTGAGTTTAGAGAATTAGAGAAAGAAGAACATAAAGAAGTTATAGATAAAGAATTTTATCCTTCATCAGATGTTATGTCTATGGCGGAAGTTATAAATACTTTAAACGACTTAACTGATGGTGAAGCTGTAATTGTTACAGATGTTGGTCAACATCAAATGTCCGCATGTCGTTACGCAAAATTCAAAGATTCTAAACTTTTAGTTACTTCTGGAGGTTTAGGAACAATGGGATTTGGCTTACCTGCTGCCATTGGTGCTTGGTACGGAGCTCCAGAAAAAGATGTTGTAATGGTTTGTGGAGATGGTGGTTTTCAAATGACTTTACAAGAACTTGGGACAATTATGCAGTTTGGGGCGAAAGTAAAAATCTTAATCCTAAATAATAGTTTCTTAGGAATGGTTCGTCAATGGCAAGAGTTATTTAATGACAAGCGTTATTCTTTTGTTGACATTACAAGTCCAGACTTTGTTGCATTAGCAAAAGCTTATCATATCGATGGTCAAAAAATTGATGCAAGAAGCGAATTAAAAAGTGCTTTGAAACAAATGTTAGAACATGATGGTTCTTATCTTTTAGAAGTTATTGTAGGGAAAGAAAACAATGTATTCCCTATGGTTCAGCAAGGTACAAGTGTTTCAGAAATCAGATTAAAATAAACTATTATGGATTCAAAACAAGAATATACAATCACATTATATACAGAAAATTCAATAGGGATTTTAGGAAGAATTGCTGGAATTTTTACTCGTAGAAAAATCAACATAGAAAGTTTGAGTACTTCTCCTTCTGAAATAGAAAATGTTCATCGATTTACTATTGTTATTGAAGAATCTGAGGAAGTTGTGCGAAAACTATGCATGCAAATTGAAAAACAAATTGACGTTCTAAAAGCTTATTTCAATAATAATGATGAATTAATTTGGCAAGAACAAGCTTTATATAAAGTTCCTACAAACATTATCGCAGAAAAAGCTTATGTTGAAAGATTATTACGCCAATATGGTGCAAATACTGTCGTAATTCGTAATGATTATACTGTTTTTGAAACAGCTGGACATCGCGAGGAAATTGATAATCTTACTCAGGAACTTACTAAATACGGTTTAATAGAATTTGTACGAGGGGCAAGAATTGCAATTATAAAAGCGAGTACTGGTTTCCATGAAAAATTATTACAATTCGAAAAAGATGAACCTTCTAAAGAAGTTATAGAAAATGAATTTCTAGACAAAGGAAACTCTGTTTTCACTATGTAAACATCAACATGTATATCATTAATATACAAAAACTTAAAATAAATCAATAATTAAATTAGGCATTAAGCCTCAATAATATAAAAAAAACAAAATGGCTAACTATTTCAATACATTATCATTAAGAGAACAATTACACCAATTAGCACAAGCAGAATTTTTAGACAACACAAAATTTTCTAAAGGTACTGATGCCTTAAAAGGTAAAAAAATTGTTATTGTAGGATGTGGAGCTCAAGGTTTGAATCAAGGTTTAAACTTACGTGATAGTGGATTAGATGTTTCTTATGCTTTACGTAAAGAAGCTATTGAACAACAAAGAGATTCTTGGAAAAATGCAACAAGTAATAATTTTACAGTTGGTACTTATGAAGAATTAATTCCTACTGCTGATGTTATTGTTAATTTAACTCCAGATAAACAACATACTTCAGTAATCAATGCTGTACAACCTTTGATTAAAGAAGGCGCAACACTTTTATATTCTCACGGATTCAATATCGTTGAAGAGGGAATGCAAATTCGTAAAGATATTACTGTAATCATGGTTGCTCCAAAATGTCCTGGATCAGAAGTTCGTGCAGAATATTTAAGAGGATTTGGTGTTCCAACATTAATTGCTGTTCATCCAGAAAATGACCCTCAATTTAAAGGATTAGAACAAGCGAAAGCATATTGTGTAGGTACAGGAGGACATAAAGCTGGTGTTTTAAAATCATCTTTTGTTGCTGAAGTAAAATCTGACTTAATGGGAGAACAAACTATTTTATGTGGTCTTTTACAAACAGGTTCTATTCTTTCATTCGAAAAAATGGTAGAAAACGGAATTGATGCAGGATATGCTTCAAAATTAGTTCAGTATGGCGTGGAAGTTATTACAGAAGCTTTGAAACATGGTGGAGTAAGTGGTATGATGGACCGTTTGAGTAATCCAGCTAAAATTAAAGCTTTCGAATTATCAGAAGAATTAAAAGACATTATGCGTCCATTATTCCAAAAACATCAAGATGATATCATGTCTGGAGAGTTCAGTAAAACAATGATGGAAGATTGGGCAAATGGAGATAAAAATCTTTTAAAATGGAGAGCTGAAACTGGAGAAACTGCTTTTGAAAAAACACCTGCTGGAGAAGTAAATATTACAGAACAAGAATATTTTGATAATTATACTTTAATGGTTGCTTTTGTACGTGCCGGAGTTGAATTAGCTTTTGAAACAATGGTTGAAGCTGGTATAAAACCAGAATCTGCTTATTATGAATCTTTACACGAAACACCATTAATTGCAAACACAATTGCTAGAAAGAAATTATTCGAAATGAATCGTGTAATTTCTGATACAGCAGAATATGGTTGTTATTTATTTGATCAAGCATGTAAACCATTATTAAAAGATTTCATGAAAAACATTAATGTTGATGTTGTTGGAAAAGATTTTAATGAAGGAAAAGATAATTCTGTTGATAATGTAACATTAGTAAATATCAATGATGTCTTACGTAACCATCCTGTAGAAATTGTAGGAAAAGAATTACGTAAAGCAATGACTGCAATGAAAGCAATTAAAACAGTTTAATCTTACAGATTATAATAATACTTGTTTCATAAAATTTAAAGAAAAGTAAATTGGAAAATACAATTCTGAAAATAACAAATCTATCTTTCGGATATCAACAAAATTCGATTTTAAAGGATTTTTCTTTGCAAATAAAGGCCAAAGAAAATTGGATGATAAAAGGAAGTAGTGGAAGTGGAAAAACAACTTTAGCTAAAATCATCTCTAAAGAAATCGAAAATTATGAAGGTTTTCTTGAAATTAATTTTTGTGAAACAAGTCATTTACCAAAGCAAGTCATTTATGTTCCAAACTGGTTTCAATTTACAAATCTTGATGGACAGAAAAATTTTTACTATCAACAACGTTACAATAAAATTGAAGAAAATGATACTTTAACAGTTTTAGCTGAATTAAAACGATTTGAAAAAAAAGAAAATTTAACGTTTGAAAAGGTCGAAAATTTATTAAAAATTTTTGGATTTGATAATTTTAAAAATCAACAATTAATTGAACTTTCAAGTGGTGAACATAAGAAATTACAACTCATAAAAGTACTTTGGTTAGAACCTCAATTGTTGATTATAGATCAACCTTACACAGGATTAGATATTGAAACAAGAAAAAATCTGAATCAATACATAGATGATTTAACAACAAAAGGAGTTACGTTTATACTGATTAACAATGACGATGATTACCCAGAATCTGTAAAACATTTCGCAGAAATTAGAAATGGACAATTATGTAAGATTTCATTATCAGATAATAATATTAAAGATGTAAAAAGAAAATCAAAACCATTACCTTATTTTTTGCAAAACAATCAAGAAAATTCTTCAGAAAGTATTATAAAAATGAAGAATGTTGAAGTAATTTATGGAGCCAAAAAAGTTTTAGAAGACATTAATTGGGAAGTAAAAAGCGGAGAAAAATGGTTGGTTTATGGAGCAAATGGATCAGGAAAATCTACTTTATTGAGTTTAATTAATGGTGATCATCCTCAAGCTTATGGAAACGATATTTCTTTATTTGGAAACCAACGAGGAAGTGGAGAAAGTATTTGGGAAATAAAAGAAAAAATTGGAATGATTTCTCCAGAATTACATTGGTATTTTGATATGGATACAAACGTAAAACAAGCCATTGCTTCTGGATTTTTTGATTCTATGTCTTTGTATCAAAAATTAAATTTTGAACAACAGCAACAATTAGAACAACTTTTAATATTCTTTGATTTACAAGAAGATCAATTTAAAAAATTGAAAACATTACCTGTAGGTAAACAACGTTTAGTCTTATTAGCTAGAACATTAGTTAAAAAACCTAAACTTTTAGTATTAGACGAGCCTTGTCAAGGATTAGACAATCAACAGATTCATGATTTTAATCAAATAATTGATGATTTGGCTGCAAGTGGACAAACCTTGATTTACGTAGCGCATTTTCAATCCCAAATTCCAAATAGTATCTCTCATCAATTACATATAGAAAAAGGGAGAATAATAAACAACACAAATAAAACAAACTAAGATGAACGAAGTCGCATATTTTCCTCAAATAGAAGCTATAAAAAAAGCGAAAGAAAACATCAAAACAATAATAGCAGAAACATCATTACAAAAGAATTTAAGACTTTCTAATGAGTTTGATGCAACTGTTTTTTTAAAAAGAGAAGATTTACAAATTGTACGTTCTTATAAACTAAGAGGTGCATTCAACAAAATACAAAATCTACATGAGAATAATAAAGTTAATAACGGTGTTGTCTGTGCAAGTGCAGGAAATCATGCACAAGGTGTTGCTTATTCATGTAGTATTTTAAAAATTAAAGGTGTCATTTTTATGCCTATAACTACTCCAAAACAAAAACTTGAACAAGTGAAAATGTTTGGAGGTGATTTCGCTGAAATAAAATTGGTTGGAGACACTTTTGATGATTCTAAAAATGCTGCTATAAAATATAGTCAGGAAAACAATGCTGCTTTTATTCATCCGTTTGATGATCCTTTGATTATAGAAGGGCAAGCAACTGTTGGTTTGGAAATTTTAGAGCAAGCTCACCAAAAAATAGATTACGTTTTTATTCCAATTGGCGGAGGTGGTTTAGCTTCAGGTATTGCATCTGTTTTCAAACAATTATCACCTGAAACCAAACTTATTGGAGTAGAACCAAAAGGTGCGCCTTCAATGAAAACTTCTGTTGAAAATGGTTATAATACAGAATTGGATCATATTGATAAATTTGTTGATGGAGCTGCTGTACAAAAAGTAGGTGATTTAACTTTTGATATCTGTAAAGATAATTTAGATGATTATATTATGGTGGATGAAGGAAAAATCTGTGATATAATTCTACAAATGTATAACAGAGACGCCATTGTTCTTGAACCTGCAGGAGCATTATCTGTTGCAGCATTAGAACAATACAAAGAAGAAATAAAAGGTAAAAATGTAGTATGTATTTTAAGCGGAAGCAATAATGATATTACTCGAATGGAGGAAATAAAAGAAAGAGCATTGCTATATAATGGTTTAAAACATTATTTCATTATTAATTTTCCTCAAAGAGCGGGAGCATTAAAAGAATTAGTGAATGAGGTTTTAGCTCCAAGCAATGATATTAGCTATTTCCAATATATTAAGAAAAATAATCGAGAAACTGGGCCTGCAGTTGTTGGAATTGAATTAGATAATAAAGAAGATTTTGATAGTTTAATTGCTCGATTAAAAAATCATCATTTCGATTACCAATACTTAAATACAGACAGTACACTTTATTCTTTAATCATAGGATAAAAAATATCAAAATTACTAATTAACCCTAAAATGAAAATCCCAATGAGATGAATTATCTTATTGGGATTTTTTTATATTATTTAACTGAATCTGTTACTACTTTTTGCTCTGCTCCTTGTGGAGCTCCAGAAATATCATAAGAATAACCTACAACTACTCCGTCAAGTTTTTTTACTCTTTTTACTTTAAACGTTTCTGTCCCTTCTGCATTATTCTTAAAATGAACTTTATAAACCGCTTCATAAACAGTTTTATCTCCATCCTCTAATGGTGTAACCTTTTCAACATTATAAACGTCTATTGGCCCAAATTCTTTTATAGGAGCCATTAAATCTAATACATTAACTCCATCAACAAAAGCAAATAATGAATCTGGTTTATGTTCTCTATATTTATATACATCCAAAACAGCTTGCTCAACTTTATATTGAGGTAAATCTGACTGTTTTTTACAAGCAGAAAATGTAAACATTCCGCCTGCAATAAGTATTAATGCTAATTTTTTATTCATAATTATATTTTTTTGTGTTATGTTAATTACCTGTAACTAATATAATTATAAAAAAAATAAAAAGCAATTTATTTGAATAAGAAATATATATAATAAACCTGTTGTGCATTTTG
>DJDD01000162.1 GCA_002430925.1 Flavobacteriales bacterium UBA5933 | reverse complement strand
CATTTTCTATTGATACCACAAAAAAACCTGCTATTGTAGGACAAGGAGAGAAAAAGAAGGAAAAAACAAGCAAATGTCCAAATTGTAATAAGGATATAACTTTAGATGAAATAAAAGCTATTTGTGTAAATAGAGAAGGAAAAACATTAATTGAAGATGATACTATTATAATAAATGCATTGCCTATTTTAAATAAATATAGAAAAATTGTAGCTATCAATACATGTGTTACTAAAGCTCATTTTCTTTCACAGATATCCCAAGAAAGTAAATTTTTTATTTTACAGGAGAAATTTAAATATACAAATCCAGAAAGAATGAGAAAATTATTTTATTCTTATTTTAAAGAGTTTGGTAACCTAGAAAAACAGAAAGCAGAAGCGAAGAGATTATCAGATTTATCATTAGATTCTAAAAATTGGAAAACTGTTGCTAATGCAATTTATGGAAAAACGCATCCAAATGGGAAAAATAATACGGATAATGATGATGGTTGGAGATATTAGTGGAAAAGGGTTTAAGCAAATAACTTGGAATGATAATTATAAAAATTTACAAGATTATGTAAATAAAAATTTTGGAATTAATGTACAATGGGTAGGAGGAAATAATCCTTGTAAATTAAAAGAAAATGCAGAAGATGCGATGATATCTGCATTAGCATATTGGGGAAAAAATAATATAAATTCTATTGCACAACAAGTTTCTGAAGAATGTGTTAAAAAAGTTACTGAGAAAATAAATCCTTATCTTGAGGGGTTAAGTGAAAGAGAACGATATTTTAAAAAAGCAGTTGAAATATTAAAAGTAAATTATTGTAAACTAACTATAAATAACACAAGCCCACAATTAGAAGAAGAACCTACAGTTGTTGTTGTTTCTGGTAGTGAAATAGAATTTCAAAATGATCCAGCTATTGCTGGAATAAAATGGGCTATGTACAAAGTCTATGTATATAACGATATGTCTTTAGTTACTTATAAAAAGTTGAAAAAAGAAAAAATGCTACCAAAAGCAAGTTATACTAGCTATTTGAGCCGTGATACTCATCAAGTTACAAACTCTAAAAAAACTAAAATTTTTAAGCATTCAAATGAAAGATATGGTCAATACAATGAGGTACCTCCAGGTGATTTTTTTTTTAGTACCTGGTTTAAATGGTCAAAAATACACCATGTATGTTATAGATAGTGAATCTAAAGCTGCCTCTGCAAATAACGGGATTAGTGGTCCTGATGGAGATAGAGGAGGTATTGCATTACATCAATATTGTCCGAGGTTCTCTGTTGGGTGCTTTACCTTTAACTCAGGGCAAAGTACAAAACCAGTACAAGAATTTAAAAAAAATCTAAAATATTTAGAAATAGGCGATAAAAAACCAACTCATTTTATAGTAGAACCTAGAAAAGTTAGAGAAACCACTTGGGATAATTCTAAACATGGTACAAAAAAATGGTTCGGATTATAAATATACTTTTAGTTATGAAAATATATATATTAATTTTAATATGTGCTATTATAAACATTTCATGTAATGGTCAAAATAGCTCAAGTAAAAACGATAAAGAAATGAATATAGTAAAAAAAGCTCCGTATAATATTACTGATGAAGGTGACGGAACTAAAAGTTCATATGATGATTTATCTTCAGAAATAATAAAAAAAGGGAAAAAAATTCTTGAGCATAGAAAATTTAAATTTCCTAATAATTTATTATTTTCTGAAACTATAAATAAAATTTATAATTTAAATATAAATGAATACGAAAATAATATTATAGCTCTTAGACCTACATCAATATTTCCAGAAGTAGCTATAAGAGGTAACAATTATATATTAATTCAAGATGCAGATTCAAATGATGATGATTTTATCAGTTCAGACCTTTTATTTTGGTATAATTCGTTTGTTTTTTATAAAGATGAAATTTCATATAAATTTTTAAAAATGAAATATCCTTATGTTTTAAAAGATTTAGTAATTGAATATGGTTATAATAAAGATAAAGATTTAGTAAAATTTGTTTTTAATGATTTTGATTTTGATAATAAATCATTATTTCATGATTTAATATTTTCTTATAATATGAATAATCATAAGTATTGTATCCGTAAGGGAATTTTAGATGATATAGAGAATATTATTTTTGGAGGAATGACAGAAGATTTCTCTTATGTTAAAGAAGGTAACGCATATAGTAATATAAATTATATTACTAAAGAAATTGATAATAATAAGGATAATTATTCAAATCCTGATGAAATAATCGCTTATATATATGAAAAAGAATTAAGAATTGGAATTGTTGGATATATTCAACAAAGATTAGACACAGATATAAAGTATAAATCCTTTTTAAAGAATAATGATTATTTTGGTTTTGAAAGATTAAAAGACTATGCAGAATACATTTATGAACCTAATAATAATGAAAATACAAATTTTATTATTTATGATGAAGATGGTTACACAAATTTGAGAGAAGGAAAAAGTACTTCATCAAAAATTATACAAAAAATAAATTCAGGAGAAGAAATACAAGTATTAGATAACACAGGAGACTGGTGGTTAATAGAAACTAAAACTGGAAAAAAAGGTTTTGTACATAAAAGTCGAGTAAAGAATTAAATTTTTTATTTTCCGAAAACTAATGTTTATCACAAATCTTTATAGCTAATAATCAATGTTGTAAAGTTGTTATTATTGGCTATTTTTCAAACTTGTATTTTGCGTTAGGGATTGCCGTGTAAATCCTTTCACAAACCGATGGCTGAGCGTAGCCGAAGTATGTGTTTGTAAAAGATTGTAACAGAAAGCCCGCCCGAATTTAATCTATTGAAAAAAGAATAACTATTATTGTATTTTTTATAAAAGTAGCTGTATAAAAGTTTATAAAGTGAACTGTTATTTTGGTTTGAATTTTTTGAAGATTAATCTTAACTTCGTTTTTATATAAAAATGTACTAAATGTTTAACAAAAAAATCTTCTACGGAATGGTGCTTGGATCATCGATTTTAGCCAATTCATGTAGTCAAAAAACAACAAATACAATGTGGAATAGCGAAAATCCATTTTTCAAAGAAAGTCAATTACCTTATCATACACCCGATTTTTCTAAAATAAAAAATGAAGATTTTAAACCAGCTTTGTTGCAAGGGATGGCTGAGCAATTGGCAGAGATAGAAAAAATTGCAAACAATTCTGCTGCACCAACTTTTGAAAATACATTGGTTGAGATGGAAAAATCTGGTCAATTGTTAGGAAGAGTTAGTCATGTATTTAATTTATTGACGGGTGCAAATACTAATGAAACTTTACAAGCCGTAGAGGAAGAGTTATCTCCAAAATTTGCAGCGCATAGTGATGCCATTTATTTAAATGATAAACTTTTTAAACGTGTAAAATCATTGCATGATAAAAAAGCTGAATTGAATTTGGATAAGGAATCTGCTCGTTTGTTAGATGTCTATTACCAGAAATTTGAGTTGGCTGGTGCAAATTTATCGTCAGCTCAAAAAGTTCAGTTAAAAAAATTGAACGGAGATATCGCTACATTAGAAACTAAATTTTCTAATCAATTATTAAAAGGGACAAAATCTGTTGGTGTTACTTTTACTAAAGCTGAATTAGCAGGTTTGAGTGATGCTGATTTAGAATCTTTTAAACAAGCTGATGGAACATATTTAATTAGTTTATTAAATACGACACAACAACCAGAATTACAAAATATGACTAATCCTGCTTCACGTAAAAAATTATTTGATGCAGCGTGGATTAGAACAGAGAAAAATGACGAAAACGATACACGTGCTACAATTCTTACTTTGGTTAAAAAACGTGCAGAGAAAGCAAAACTTTTAGGGTTTGCTAATTATGCTGAATGGAAGTTACAAGATCAAATGGCACAAAATCCTACTGCTGCTAAGAATATTCTGAATCAAATGATTCCTGCAACGACTGCAATGGCAAAAAAAGATGCAACAGAATTTGAAGCATTGGCCAAAAGAGAAAATCCAAATAACACTTTAACTGCTGCAGATTGGAATTATTATGCTGAAAAGGTACGTAAAGAGAAATTTGATATTGATGAAAATGAAATGAAACCTTATTTTATTTTAGATTCTGTTGTAGAAAATGGAATTTTCTTTATGGCAAATAAATTGTACGGAATCACATTTAAGAAAAGAACAGATATTCCTGTTTGGCACGAAGATGTAAAAGTATATGAATTGTTTAATGAAGATGGTTCGCAATTAGGCTTATTCTATACGGATTATTTTAAAAGAGATTCTAAACAAGGAGGTGCTTGGATGAGCAATCTTGTAGAACAATCTCATTTATTTGGAACAAAACCGGTGATTTATAATGTAGGAAATTATACAAAGCCTGCAAATGGACAACCTGCTTTAATTTCTTATGATGATGTAATTACTACTTTTCATGAATTTGGACATGCTATACATGGATTTTTTGCAAATCAAGAATATCCAACTTTATCAGGAACAAGTGTTTCTAGAGATTTTGTGGAATTTCCATCACAGTTTCATGAACACTATGCAACAGAGCCAACAATCTTAAAGAATTATGCAAAACATTATCAAACAAATGAAGTGATTCCAGATGAATTGGTTGCAAAAATGAAAAAGGCTTCTAATTTTAATAAGGGTTATACTTTAACTGAATTATTATCTGCTGCTGCTCTGGATTTGTCTTGGCATACAGTAACTTCTGATGTTACAATAACTGATGTAAATAAGTTTGAAGAACAAGCCTTAATTGATAATAAAACAAATTTAGCATTAGTCCCACCTCGTTACCGTTCATCTTATTTTAGCCATATTTTTGGAGGAGGTTACGCGGCAGGATATTTTGCATACATTTGGGCTGAAATGTTAGACCACGATGCTTACGAATGGACATTAGAAAATGGAGGAATGACAAGACAGAATGGTCAAATTTTACGTGAAAAAGTATTTTCTCAAGGAAATTCTGACGATTTGAATGTGATTTATAAAAACTTTAGAGGAAAAGCTCCATCAATAGAACCAATGTTAAAATTTCATGGATTGAAATAATTAATTTTAAATATGTAGAAAAAATAAAAACCTTGTAATTTGATTTACAAGGTTTTTTTTAAAAACTATATTTAATCTTTTTGAGCTTCTCTTTTGATTATACTAACAAGCTCTTTAAGTAATGCATTATTTTCTTCTTGTAGTTCAATATTTTGTTTTTTAAGATTTATAATATCATTGATTTTATAATACCAACAAAAAAAATTTCTTAGAAGAAAAAATATCCCGATAGATATTCCAACAGTAATAATAAAGTAAATTAATTTTTCCATTATTTATATATTTAAATTACTAACAATATAAGTAATTGATTTTTAACAATAAAATAAAAATATAAAATGGCATTAATTATAAAAATCAAAATCCAAGCAAAAGCTTGGATTTTTTTGTTTTGGGCTAA
>DJDD01000147.1 GCA_002430925.1 Flavobacteriales bacterium UBA5933 | reverse complement strand
TTTATCTCTTACAGGAAAAGGTCATGCAACAGATTATGCTGTTATGCTTGGATTAAGTGGTGCCGATCCTGAATATATTCCAGTAGATGATATTTCTACAAATATTAATACGATTTCCACTG
Source organism: Flavobacteriales bacterium UBA5933 (assembly GCA_002430925.1). GTDB lineage: Bacteria > Bacteroidota > Bacteroidia > Flavobacteriales > Weeksellaceae > Empedobacter. The sequence continues at coordinate 22,679 of DJDD01000147.1, read as the reverse complement.
ATAAAAAAATAAAATTAGGGAATAAAAATGTAATTGATTTCAATCCTTCGACAGATATTATTTTTAATAAAGATTTTTTACCCTTTCATGCTAATGGACTAATGTTTACTGCAAGTTATGGTGATAAAAAATATTCAACAATATTCTATTCTGTTGGTGGTGGATTTATCACAAAGGAAGATGCCGAAATTGCTAATATGGAAGTAACTTGTGCATTTCCTTATTTATTTAATACTTCTACAGAATTACTTGAAATTTGTTTAAGAGAAAATAAATCGATTTCAGAAATAATGTTCGAAAATGAGAAATCGATTCGTACTGAAGATGAAATCCACTATGAACTTAAACGTATTTGGGATACAATGTTAGAATGTATGTACATTGGTTGCCATACAGAAGGCATTCTTCCTGGTGGACTAAATGTGAAGCGCAGAGCGTTTGATATGCATAGAAAATTAATTGGAGAAAGACCTTATGCAAATCAGCAAGAATGGATTATTTCAATCAGAAAAACTACGGTTTATTTTCGTCAAATATTAAAATGGGTAAGTTGTTTTGCACTTGCTGTTAATGAGGTTAACGCTTCACTTGGACGAGTTGTTACAGCTCCAACAAATGGTAGTGCAGGAGTTATACCAGCAGTATTGATGTATTATTTAGTTATAGAAAATCACAAAGCTGGACAAAAAGAAATTGATCAATTCTTAATTACAGCGGGTGTTATTGGTTCTATCTTTAAAAAGGGTGCAACTATATCAGCAGCAATGGGTGGTTGTCAAGCTGAGATAGGTGTTTCATCAGCAATGGCAGCTGGTGCATTGTGTGAACTGATGGGAGGAACTCCTGCCCAAGTAACTATGGCAGCAGAAATAGCTATGGAACATCATTTAGGTCTTACTTGTGACCCGATAGGTGGTTTAGTGCAAATCCCTTGTATAGAAAGAAATACGATGGGAGCTGTAAAAGCTATTAATGCAGCAGAATTGGCTTTAGATACTGATCCTTTATTTGCAAAAGTTCCATTGGATAAGGTTGTAAATACAATGTGGGAAACCGCTAAGGATATGAATAATAAATACAAAGAAACTTCAGAAGGAGGATTAGCAGTTGCTGTAAATATAGCAGATTGTTAATTAAACTTTATACAGGTCAATTACTTTTTTAATTAAATTATAATTTTAACTCAATAATTTTAGTTTTATATCATTAAAAAACTAAAATTATTGAGTATTAAATAAATATTAATCGAAATAATTAACAATTCTTTTTAATTTGTATCGATTAATAAAATAGCGCATTACTTTTGTCGTCCAAAAATTATAAATTAATGCCTGATCAAGATCAACCCATCCAAAAAACATCAAAACAAGTTTGGATTTTAGTTACTGTAGCTTCACTAGGATATTTTGTAGATATCTATGATTTAATTATTTTTTCTATTGTTCGTATAACATCATTTCAAGATATTGGTGTTCCTTTAGAAGACATGCGTATAAAAGGCGAATATGTACTAAATATGCAAATGGGAGGATTGTTGATTGGAGGATTAATATGGGGAGTTATTGGCGATAAAATGGGGAGAATGAAAGTTCTTTTTGGTTCCATTTTAATGTATTCTATTGCAAATATTGCTAATGGTTTTGTGAATGATGTTACAACTTACGGAATCATTCGTTTTATTGCTGGGATTGGTTTAGCAGGAGAATTAGGAGCTGGAATAACTTTAGTTTCTGAAAGTATGCACAAATCAAAAAGAGGATATGGAACAATGCTTGTTGCATCTATTGGAGTTTTTGGTGCTTTGCTAGCATATTATGTTTCTCAGGAATTTAATTGGCGAATTGCTTATTTTGTAGGAGGAGGAATGGGATTGTTATTATTGCTTTTGCGCTTTGGTTCTTTAGAATCAGGATTATTTAGCCATGTTGATAATAATTCAGCTAAAAAAGGAGATATCCGAATGTTGTTTAACAATAAGCAACGACTAAAACGATACTTAAATTGTTTAGGAATTGGATTGCCTATTTGGTTTATTGTAGGTGTTTTAGTGACACAAGCACCAGAAATTGGTAAAGCTCTTGGTGCAGAAGTAGAGCTAAGTGCTGGTAAAGGTGTTATGTTTACTTACATAGGAATTTCTTTGGGAGATGTTTTAGCTGGACTTTTTGCTCAAGTATTAAAATCGAGAAAAAAAGTCGTTTTCATCTGTCAAATTTTAATTATCATTAGTTCTAGTTGGTATTTAAGTTCAACTGGAATTACAGAAAATAAATTTTTGTTTTTAGCTTTTTTCATGGGAATAGGAGTTGGCTACTGGGCTACTTTTGTTACAATTGCCGCAGAGCAGTTTGGTACAAATTTACGCGCAACTGTTGCTACTACAGCTCCAAATTTTGTTCGAGGTGCATTAATTCCTTCAACTTTATTATATGGTTATATTGTTGATTATTTTGGAATAATAATAGCTGCTTTTGTAATGGTTTTTCTATTATCTGGAATAGCAATCTTCTCTTTAACACAATTGAAAGAAAGTTTTGATAAAGATTTAAATTATCTTGAAGAATAAAAAGACGTAAGAAGATATTTTTGGGATATCTTCTTACAAAATCTAAAAAGTTAAATATAGCTAAAATTTATGGTTTTAGTATTTTTAAAATTTTCGTTTAAAAATGCGCATCCTTTTTTCGTTTTTCATTCGCTTATATGTATTGTTCTCGTTTTAAAATAAAAGTTATTTAAACAGTTATATTATTATTTGATAAATTACAACGACACTGAGTATTATCACAATTTTAATTTTTATAAAAGCCTAAACAACCTCATGAAATAAATAATAGATTGGTTTAGTTTAGGTAACTCGCTAATATTTTTGCGATTGATTGGTCAGTATCTCCATTCGAACCACTTATGCCAATAGCACCAATTAAATTATCCTCATAATAAATTGGCATTCCTCCTTGTAAAGGCAAAATGTTTGGTGTGCTTAGCATTGACATTGCTCCATCGTTAATAAAATCCTCAAATAATTTTGAAGGAGCATTTAAATAAGCTGCAGATTTAGCTTTTTGTATTGCTACTTCTACAGTAACTAATGATGCATCATCCATGCGTATAAAGTTGATTAAAACTCCAGAATTATCAGTTATGGCAATAGCTAAGTTTAATTTTTTTTCTTGAGCTAACTCTATTCCTTTTGTTATTATTTGCTGTGCTGCATTTAATGTCAATTTGTAGGAATGTTTAATTAAAGATTTATCCATAAAATTTAATTACTAACTCTTTCTTTTCGTCTTTCTTCAGCTGATGATTCTTCTGATTGACCATGCTTCCAATACGATAATATTTGAAATGAAGACAAATAAGTTTCTTTCATAGTACGTGAATATTCTCTAATTTGTTTTGCAGAAGTATATTCACAAGCTACAAATATATATTTACTACAATCAGGAAATGAAGTAGATGAAAATGCATCAATTAATTTTTGTTCCTCACCAGGATTTTTGTTGAATATCCATTCAATTTCAAATCCTACAGGTTTTTTTAATTCTAAAGCATCTTCTGGTCCATGAACTTCAATAATTGCTTTACCTTTGGTTTCTTTTGGTAATTTTTCGAGCATTACACTTATTACAGGTAATGCTGTATGGTCACCAACTAATAAATACCAATTAGCATCCTTATACAACGGTTTTGATTTTACTTTCATTAAAACACCTAATTTGTGACCTTTTTCTGCGTGAATTGCCCATCTGGAAGCAGGACTATTTTCTCCGTGAGCAACGAAGTCAATCGTTAAAGTTTTATTTTCAAAATCAATATCTCTTGTTGTATATGTACGTATAATTGGTTTTTCTGTCGTGTTGTTTTTTTCTAATGAAGGTAAAATAAATGTATCCTCATTATTTTTTGGAATTATAATTTTATTATTATCACCGATTTTTGCATCAGAAAAAAGATCAATATCTCCTTCTAAGACAATGCGAATAAAGTGAGGTGATAAATATTTTTTTTCTTTAACAGAAAGAATAGCTTTCATTGCTTGTGGTTTTTTTCCGAACATAAATCTTTATTTTTATACAAATTTCAGTGGAAATTGATGAATTAATTCGGTATATTTACGTTTGTTTTCGGTATATTTAACTAATATTTTATTTATGTTGCAAAAACAATTTGAGCCTATTACTGTATTACATAAAATAGTTGAGCCTCAAAAACTACCTATTTTGTGTCATGATTTTTATGAATTTATTTATTTAAAAAAAGGGAAAGGAATTCATTATAAACAGGGACAAAATGTAGATTTTTCTTCTGGAGATTTATTTTTTGTTAGGGCAAAAAAAAATCATTCTTTTACAATAATTGAAGAAACAGAATTTTATATCATTAGATTTTCACAAAGTGCTCTTTTGATTTTAAAAGAATTAATTAATAATTCGAATGGCAGAGCTGTATCTTTATCAAAAGCCCAATCACCATTAAATGCAAAAGTAAGTTTTTCTCTTAATGAAAAAGAATTGGTAGAATCTACACTTGATTTATTGCTTAAATTATATGAAGATGGAGCAAAAAATGAAAGTTTGTATTATTTTCAAATTTTGACTTTAATTACTTTAATTGAAAGAAATTTAACGTATCAACCTTTTAAGAATGAAAATTTACCAAAGAAAAAAGATTTATCGAGAGCTCTACGACATATTCATAAATATCTCCGTGAACCCGAAATGCTTTCTGTTTCATATATAGCAGATAAATTTAATGTGAGTGTTGGAACATTAGGGATTTATTTTAAAAGAGATACAGGAATGTCTGTAAAAAAATATATACAAGAATGTAAAAAACAAGCTGTACAAAAGCTAATTTTAGAAGGAGAATGTTCTTTTTCAGAAATAGCTCATGAATTTGGTTTTACAGATGAAAGTCATTTCAGTAAATGGTTTAAAAAAAATTGTGGAATTAATCCTACAACATATAAAGAGCAAAATAGAAAAGAGATTTAGTTGTATTATATGTTACAAACGGCGTGATGTTCTACAATAAAATTACAAGAATTAGCAATAAAACAAAGTTGATTTGCTTCTTTGTGTAATGAATTTACAAGATCAATTTTTGTTTCATCAATAATTTTGACTTTCGGATGTAAAATAACTTTTGTTATTTTTCCGCTTCCATCATTATTTACTTCTAAAATAGCTTCAGCATTATCATCATAGCTAATTACTTCTATTTTATGTTTATTGCAGCAATATAAAAAAGACATCATGTGACAAGAAACCAAACTACTAAGAAGTAAATCTTCTGGATTGTATAATTCAGCATCACCTTTGAAGGTTTTTGCAGCTGAAACCTGTATATCAGGTTTACCTTCTATAGATAATTTATGATTTTTTGTAGATTTTTTTCTTGTGTTATTATTTGGCTCTAAATCATGAGATTTCCATTCTAAATTTACTTTAAAAATATGTTCGGATTTCATTTTTTATTTTCAAAATTACATAATTATGATGTGTTGGTTAAGTAATTTTTATTTTTTTCAATAATTGCGTTAGGGGTTGGAGTGTAAATCCTTTTACGAAGCGTTTTAGCGAAGTAAAAGATTGTAACGGAAAACCCGCCCGAAGGGAACGCCAGAAAAATAATTATTTTTTAGAAAATAATTTAAAAAAATAGAGGTTTAATAAGAATTGGCTGTAACCATAAACAGCATCTTCGATTGGTATAGTTAATATTCTGATGCCTAAAAAATCGGCTGGATTATAATTTACAATTGGTGATTCTAGTCCTGTTCCTGTTAATATACCATCAACTGGTAAAAATCCTAGCATAAGTATTGTGAAAACTAATGAAGCCTTACTAATCCAATCTATCCGTACAATAAAATGTAAAAAAATAAGAGTTATGATTGTTATAATAGCAGTTACAAGTGTGTAAATTTTATCGTAATGTAATAGAGCAATAACCGAACATACTATGATTGTAATAAATGTGATGAGGTTGTTGAAGCCAATTAACCATTTTAATTTGAAAAATTTGTCGATTGAAAAATAGGTAAAAACGCATGAGAAAGGGATAAATATGAAAAATAACCATTCTTCTAGTGGTAAACCTGCTATAATAATATTTAATGTATAACTTTTATTAAACCACCAAACACCTTTTTCTGTAAACCAAATATCCCACCCAATAAATGGTATTGCGACTAAAATTGAAGCTTTGATAAATGCACCAAAATAATGATTGAATTGTAATCTTTTATCAAACGAAGCTATGAAACATATGATTACAGTGAAAAATAAAATAAGTAAGTAGGTGAATGCTATCATTATTGTTTTTTGAAATACATTTTAAAAAATCTCATAGGTACATATAAAAATCCAAAACATTCTCCATCTTCTTTGCTAATGTATTTATGGTGTTGTTTATGAGCTCTGCGTAGTGCTAAAAAATAAGGGTTCTTTGTGTGAGTAAAATATTTTATTCTTTGATGAATAAAAATATCATGAACAAAGAAATATGCCATACCATAAAGCATAATTCCTAGCCCTATGTAAAATAGATAATTAAAATTATTTAATGAGCCGAAATACATTAATGCAATTGTAGGAATAGCAAAAATTACAAAAAAATAATCATTTTTTTCCAATTCTCCTTTGTTGCTGTGATCATGATGATCTTTGTGTAGATACCATAAAAAACCATGCATAATATATTTATGGATTACCCATGTGGCGGCTTCCATTAGAATAAATACAGTTAAAACTATAAAAAGGTTTATCATTTTTTAGGTTGGTTAAAGCGTTCTTCTAATATCTTATATCTATAATCAAATATTTTATTTAACTTACTTTTTACAATAATTGTATGAGCAAATGTTCCTAGAAAACCAAAAGGAAGTTCATAATCTACAGTATCTTTCATTAATACACCATTTTGATTTGGGATAAATTCATGATGATGATTCCAAAGTTTATATGGGCCTTTTTCTTGAAAATCTGTAAAGCTTTTATTTTTGTCTACTTGTATAATACGGGTTTTCCATTTTAAAGGAATGCTAAATAAAGGAGAAACTATGTAGTCGATTATCATTCCTTCGAAAATAGGTTTGTTTTTATGTTTTGTGAGAACAGTAAAGCTCATGTCTTTTGGAGTGATTTCAGCTAAATTCTCTGGAGATGAGAAAAATTTCCATGCAGTTTCTAAATTGCAATTAAGCTGTTGTTCTCTGTATAATTTATATTTCATTTTAGTTTTTTATAATTGCATTTGTATAATTTTGCAAAATAGAAGATGGAATTTTTTTTATATTCTTTTCTAAAAAAGTTTCATCTTCTTTTATATTTTCATGATAATTAAGAAATCGAGGTGCATTTTTTTGAATAGTCAATCTTATGAATCTCAATTCTGTATTATAAGGCTCTATTAAAATGGCTTTTTCTAGGTTTATTTTTCCTTTTTTAAATGTCTTTAATTTTCCAAAAGGATTTATAATGTGTTTGGCCCAAATGATTTGTAAACTACCTAAATAACCTAAATAGATTGGATTATCTTTTAAAGTTTCTAATTCTTTTATCATTTCAGCGCATAGAGCTTTGTCGTTAACGGCTTTTGTATAATTATTTCGTATCAACTCTATTTGTTTATCAGTATTTTGAGCTTTGATTTGTAAACAAAATAAAATAAGTACAAAAGCAATAAATCTCATTAAAGAAAAGCAGTTTTATATCTTACATAGCTCTTAAAAGCTACGTAGGCTTTTTGTGAGTTAGGAATACGAACTCTATTATTTAATATTTCGTCGGATGATTTATTTTTTATTTTTTCAAATAGAGATAAATAATACTTATAAGCTAGATATACACCAAACATTGAAGAACTAGGTAATTTTTTTATTCCAATTAAGGCTTCATTAAACTCTTGTTCAATATCTTGTTCAATTTGGTTTTTTATATTATTGTTGAACATCCTCATGTCAACTTCAGGAAAATAAGTACGACCTAATGTTTGATAATCCTCTTTTAAATCTCTTAAAAAATTTACTTTTTGAAATGCAGAACCTAACTTCATAGCAAATGGTTTTAATTCTTCATATTGTGTTTTATTACCATTTGTAAAGACTTGCAAACACATTAAACCAACCACTTCTGCAGAACCAAAAATATATTCATTATATAATTCTGAATTATAATCGATCTTTTTTAAATCCATTTCCATGCTATTTAAAAATTGATCGATTAATTGTTTATCTATTTTATATTTTCTTACAGTTTCTTGAAAAGATTGTAGAATAGGATTCAATGCGATACCTTCTTCTAGAGCATTGTTTGTTTCTTCTTTTAATCGATTCAATAACTTTTCTTTATGAAATCCATGGAAGCTGTCTACAATTTCATCAGCTAATCTTACATACCCATATATTGAATAAATAGCAGGACGAATTGTAGGTTTTAGTGCTAATATTCCTAAGGAAAAACTTGTGCTATATTTTTTTGTTGTGCTTTTACTTACGTCATAAGACAACTCATCAAAAAGATTTTTCATAAAATTTAGTTTTTTAGATGATTAACTTCATTTGCAACTATTTTTCCAGAAATAATAGAAGGAGGAACGCCTGGACCTGGAACAGTAAGTTGACCTGTATAATAAAGATTTTTAATTTTCTTATTTTTAATTTTTGGTTTAAATACCGCTGTTTGGTTAAGTGTGTTTGCTAAACCATATGCATTTCCACCGTATGCATTATAATCGTTTACAAAATCACTTACACAGTAACTTTTTTTATATTCTATTTTATTGTATAAATTTTCAGTGCCAGTTACTTTTTCTAAACGAGTTAGCATTTGTTTTAAATATTTTTCTCTTATAGCTTCGTTGTCATTTATTCCTGTTGCAATAGGCATTAATAAAAATACATTTTCACAATTTGTTGGTGCAACGTGTTTATCAGTTTTCGAAGGGCAACATATATAAAATAATGGGTTTTCTGGCCATTTTTTATCACCATATATACAATCGATATGATTATCTAAATCATTCTCAAAAAATAAAGTATGGTGCTTTAAGTTAGGTATTATTTCCTTGATTCCCAAATAATATATAAGGCAAGAAGGTGCAAAGGTTTTACTTTTCCAATATTCTTCATTATAATTTCTCAGATTTTCATCCAATAAACTTTCAGAATGGTGATAGTCAGATGAAGCAATAATAACATCAAATTCATGAACTTCTCCATTAACTATCAAAGAAGAAACTTTATTATTTGTCGTATTTATTTTTTTTACTTCAGAATTAAAATGAAATTTTGCACCATGCTTTTCACCAACTTTTTGCATTGCTAAAACTAGCTGATAAAATCCGCCCATAGGATAATGAGTTCCTAATGCATAACCGCCAAAATTCATTAAACTATATAAGGCAGGAATATTTTTAGGAGAAGCACCAAGAAAAATAACAGGAAATTCCATTAACATTTTTAGCTTCTCATTCTTAAAATATTTAGCAACATAAGATCTAAAATTACTTAACAAATCTAATTTTAAAGCACTATTTGCAATTTTAGGTGAAAAAAACTCAAACCAGTTATGACAAGGTTTAGAAACAAAATCTTGCATACCAACGTTGTATTTATATTTTGCTGCCTGCATAAAATCATCTAATTTATCACCAGCTCCTTCTTCAATTTCTTCAAATAATTTTTTTAAATCGTTGTAATTTTCTGGTACAGCGATTTTTTCATCAGAAAAAATCATTTCAAATTGAGGATTTAGAGAAATTAGTTCATAAAAATCAGATGAATCTAAATTAAAATCTTTAAAAAAATTATTGATAATATCAGGCATCCAGTACCAACTAGGTCCCATATCAAATACATAACCATTTTCAGTTGTAAATTGTCTAGCTCTACCTCCTGGTTGAGAATGTTTTTCAAAAACATGTACTTCATGACCTTCTTTTGCAGTATATGCAGCTGCAGATAATCCTGAAAATCCAGATCCTATTATTGCTATTTTTTTCATTTAATTTCCTCTGTAGGTTGAATATCCAAATGGTGATATAGTTATTGGTACATGAAAATGTTCTTGTCCTTTTATTGTAAAAACTACTTCTACAAAAGGATAAAAACTATCAATATTTTTATTTTCAAAATAAGGATGTGTGTCAAAGACTAATTTGTAAATTCCTTCATTATTATTCTGTGAGGGCAACAAATTATTTATTCTTCCATTCTCATCTGTGTTGTTGGTACTTATAATTTTCCATAACTTATCTTTATTCATTTTCTGTAATGTTACAGAAACATTTTTAGCTGGATTTCCAGTAGATAAATCAAGAATATGACTAGATAGTTGGTAAGTATTATTTTGTGCGTTACAAAAAAATGTAAGTACAAAAAGGCTAATGATTGCTAGTATTTTTTTCATGGTTAGTTTTAATTGATTTCTTTTATTGCTTCGTTCAACAAATGTTCAGTAGCAATGTTTTTATCATAAATAGATTGATGGAATTCCTCAAGTTTGTTTAAAATACGTATCAATTCCATTTTTTCTTCTTTTGTCAAATTAGCAGTTACAATTTTACTCGCTTGTCTTATGTTTGACATTTGATTTTCTAAAGCTATTTTACCTTTTTCTGTAATATTAATGTGTTTACTTCTTTTATCGGTATTAGAGTCAGATTGAATTACAAAACCTTGTTTTATTAATCGATTTATAATTTGTACTCCAGCAGGTTTTTCATGTACATTTTTTCTAATTAATTCTGTTTTAGTCATTTCACCATAGCTATTCAGATTAATTAAATAAATTATATCTTCTTGTGTTGCAAAATCAGAATTAAATAAAGCAGATTTAGTGTAAGATTTTGCATATCTATTCATATGTACAATTTGTGTATTTATAATACTCTCAGCACTTCTTCCATATTCTTTTCTTTCCCAACAAGGTTCTTCAATATCTTGTTTAATATAATTATCAGCAATCCATTGTTTAAAGCCATTTACATTGTTTTCATAAGTTTCAGAACAGTTTTGTTCTGATTCAAATTCTTCAACTAAATCAATAACATCTTTTATAATTTTATACTTCATAACTTTATTATTGGTGTACAAATATACTATTATTTTTTAAAAAAGATATATTTTTATACTTTTTGTATTTATTTAGTTTACAATTATACTATTTTGGGCAATTCCTTCGGCCACGCTATCCATTGCAATCTTTTATAAAAAATTCCGCTTTGCTCTATTTTTTATAAAAGGATTTTCATTACTATCGTTATTGCGAACAACAATATACTAAAATCAAAATAAAAAAATATAATTCCTTGAAAAACATATCATTGTATAAAAAATAATTTTCATTTAGCACATATCGTCTTTATGGACTATCTTTGTCGTTAAATTATTTAAATAAAATGCCAAGAATACTTACAGGAGTTCAAGCAACAGGAACTCCACACTTAGGAAATATTTTAGGAGCAATATCACCAGCGATTGAGTTAACTGAAAAAGAAGGTAACGATTCGTTTATATTTATTGCTGATTTGCACGCTTTAACACAAATAAAAGATGCAGAAGTATTAAAACAAAATACGTACGAAGTGGCAGCAACTTGGCTTGCATTAGGTCTTGATCCTTCAAAAGTTGTTTTTTACCGTCAATCTGATGTTACAGAAACAACAGAATTAATGTGGTATTTATTAAACTTTTTCCCATTTCAACGTTTAACATTAGCACATTCTTTTAAAGATAAAGCTGATTATTTAGTAGATGTTAATGCAGGATTATTTACCTATCCAATTCTTATGGCTGCAGATATTTTATTGTATGATGCAGAAGTTGTTCCAGTAGGAAAAGATCAATTACAACATTTAGAAATTACACGAAGTGTAGCTGAAAAATTTAATCATCAAATGGGGGAAACGTTTGTTTTACCACAAGCTGCAATTGATGAAAACATCATGCTAATTCCTGGTACAGATGGTAACAAAATGTCAAAATCAAGAAATAACTTCATCAATATTTTCTTACCAGAAAAACAATTACGTAAGCAAGTAATGTCGATAGAAACTGATTCTACGCCATTAGAAGAACCAAAAAATCCTGATACAGATAATGTATTTGCATTGTATAAATTATTAGCTTCTCCTGAACAAATAGAGGAAATGAGAAATAATTATTTTAAAGGTGGTTATGGTTATGGACATGCTAAACAAGCATTGTTTGAGTTGATTTTAGATAAATACTCTACGGCTCGTTTACGTTTTGATGAATTAATGAATGATAAATTAGCATTAGATAATTTCTTAGAAGAAGGGGCTGCAAAATCGAGAAAAGTTGCACAAGAAGTACTTAGAAGAACAAGAGAAAAATTAGGTTTAAAATCTTAAAAATAATTTTCTAACTATAGAAAAATTGATTAGAGTTATTAGTAATATTTATATTGTTAGTTATTTAATTTCATTTTAAATAAGTACCTTTGTACTAATAAAATATAATTCGAAATGATTAAAGTATCAGAATCAGCAAAATCAAAAATAAATTCACTAATGCAGGAAGATGGTTCTTCTATTGAGGAATCTTTTGTTAGAGTAGGCGTTACAAGTGGAGGATGTTCTGGATTATCTTATAATTTAGAATTCGATAAAGAACAAAAACCAGAAGATAAATTGTTTGAAGATAACGGTGTAAGAATTTTAGTTGATAAAAAATCATTTTTATACCTAGTTGGGATGACTTTAGAATATTCTGGAGGATTAAACGGTAAAGGATTTATATTTAATAATCCGAACGCAACACGTACATGTGGTTGTGGTGAAAGTTTTGCAATATAAATCATGAGAAAAATAGCTTTACTAATAGTCTTTTTTAGTTGCGTTACTATTTTTGCACAAAATACTATTGTAGAAAAAGATTTTATGGTTTTTAAACCAACAGAATCTTCTATAAAATTGAATAAAGTGTATACTGAAAATATGTTTTTTGGCTTATTTGGAGTTAAAAATTTAGTAAATGCTTTACCTATTGATGAGTCAAAGATAAAAACTGTTGTTATTACAAATGTTGCAACTAAAAAAGTAGTTTATAAAGCTAATTATGATTTAAATAATCATATTATTGATTTAGAATTAACAAATGAATTAATTGATCCAACTAAGGTAAATTATTCATACAAAGATGGTGTTCTAGAAAAAGAAATGATTACTAAAAAAGGTAAAGAACAAAGAGTTAATGAGTTCTTTTATGACCAAGATAAAATGTACATAAAAAATGCAAACAAATTATTTGATATTGTTTGGCTTGAAGGTGATATTTTATTGAAAAAAACATATTTGGATCAGAAGTTAGGTTTTGAAGATAGATTAATGCATGATTGTAGAATAACTAAATCTTTGGGACGTGATATTAATAAAGTATGTTTTAGTAGTTCTATTTTTAAAGCTCCATTCAAGGTTAAAGAATATACACCTGAAATAGAGCCAAAAACAGAGAAAGTTAATTTGATTGACGGACCTTGGTCTGAAATAAAATTAATAAAAGATAATAAATACCAAATTCTGAAAAATAATCAACCTCAATTTGAAGTTGTTCTTGATCAGAATAAACGTATAAAAGAATTTAAATTTTTAGGTAATAAATCGGAAAAACAAGAACCGATGAATTTTAAATTTACCTATACATTTTATAAATAATAAGATGAGTAACACAAAATATACAGAAGACGATTTACGTGAAGATCTTGCGAGCCAAAAACAATATGAGTTTGGTTGGTCTACTGAAATGGAATATGAAGATTTTCCAGTTGGATTGAATGAAGATATCGTTCGTGCTATTTCGGCTAAAAAAGAAGAGCCAGAATGGATGACTGAATGGCGTTTGGAAGCTTTCCGTGCTTGGCAAAAAATGGAAGAGCCAGAATGGGCAAATGTAACTTATGAAAAGCCAGATTTTCAGGCTATTCGTTATTATGCTGCGCCAAAAATTAAAAAAGAATTATCTAGCTTAGATGAGGTTGATCCAGAGTTATTAAAAACTTTCGAGAAATTAGGAATTTCTTTAGATGAACAAAAGCGTTTATCTGGTGTAGCTATTGATGCAGTAATTGATTCAGTTTCTGTTAAAACTACTTTTAGAGAAACATTGGCAGAAAAAGGAATTATTTTTATGTCAATTTCTGAAGCCATAAAAGAGCATCCAGAATTAGTGAAAAAATATATCGGTAGAGTAGTGCCTCCAACAGATAATTTTTATGCTGCATTAAATTCAGCTGTTTTCTCTGATGGATCTTTCTGTTATATTCCAAAAGGTGTTCGTTGTCCAATGGAATTATCAACATATTTCCGAATTAATTCTGCAGGAACAGGACAATTCGAGCGTACTTTGTTAGTTGCTGATGAGGGTTCTTATGTTTCATACTTGGAAGGTTGTACAGCCCCAATGCGTGATGAAAATCAATTACATGCTGCAGTTGTAGAATTGATAATTATGGATGATGCAGAGATTAAATATTCGACAGTACAAAATTGGTATCCAGGTGATGAATCCGGTAAAGGAGGAGTATTTAATTTTGTAACAAAACGTGCTGTTTGTGAGAAAAATGCTAAAGTTTCTTGGACTCAAGTTGAAACTGGTTCTGCAGTCACATGGAAATATCCATCTTGTATTTTAAAAGGTGATAATGCTGTAGGAGAGTTTTATTCAATTGCGGTAACAAATAATTATCAGCAGGCAGATACAGGAACTAAGATGATTCATATTGGTAAAAATACTAAATCAACTATTATTTCTAAAGGTATTTCGGCAGGTAAATCTCAAAATTCTTACCGTGGTTTAGTAAAAGTAATGAAAGGAGCAGAAGGAGCAAGAAATTTCTCTCAGTGTGATTCATTATTAATGGGTAACGAATGTGGGGCTCATACTTTTCCATATATTGAAATTGAAAATAAAACAGCTCAATTAGAGCACGAAGCTACAACTTCTAAAATTGGAGAAGATCAATTATTTTATTGTAACCAACGTGGTATTGATACTGAAAAAGCAATTGCATTAATTGTTAATGGATTTAGCCGAGAAGTATTAGATAAATTACCAATGGAGTTTGCCGTTGAAGCTAAAAAATTATTAGAAATCTCATTAGAAGGTTCTGTAGGATAATTTTTTAGAAGTTAGGAATTAGAATTAAGAAATTAGAATAATATAAATAGATTTAGATAGAAAGATACTTATATCTAAAATCTAAAATCTAAAATCTAAAGAAAAAATGTTATTAAATTTAAAAGACTTACACGCGCGTATTGAGGAGCGTGAAATATTAAAAGGTTTAAATCTTCAAATTAATCCAGGTGAGGTTCATGCAATCATGGGCCCAAATGGAGCAGGAAAATCAACTTTATCTAATGTAATTACTGGTAAAGAAGATTACGAAGTAACTGAAGGTGATATTGAATTAGATGATGAATCAATTTTAGAATTAGCACCTGAAGAAAGAGCTCAAAAAGGAATTTTTATGTCTTTCCAATATCCTATTGAAATACCAGGTGTTTCTGTTACTAATTTCATTAAAACATCTATTAATGAAACTCGTAAAGCGCAAGGTTTAGAAGAAATGGGAGCTTCTGAAATGTTGAAATTAATTCGTGAAAAAGCAGATTTATTAGGAATTAAAAAAGATTTCTTATCTCGATCTTTAAACGAAGGTTTTTCTGGAGGAGAGAAAAAACGTAATGAAATTTTTCAAATGTTAATGTTAAATCCAAAATTAGCAATCTTAGATGAAACAGATTCTGGATTAGATATTGATGCTTTACGTATTGTTGCAGAAGGTGTTAATGAATTTAAAAACAAAGATAACGGAGTTTTAGTGATTACTCACTACCAACGTTTATTAGATTATATTGTTCCTGATTTCGTTCACGTTTTAGCTGATGGAAAAATCATTAAATCTGGAGGAAAAGAATTAGCCTTAGAATTAGAAGAAAAAGGTTACGATTGGGTAAAAGAAGAAGCAGGAATCTAATTAATTTAGAATTTAGAAGCTAGAAAATGGGAGTTAAATATTTTAATTTTTTATTAAAAATCTAAACTCTATATCTAAAATCTGAGGTCTAAACTCTAAAATCTAAAAAAAGATGATTGATTTAAAAGAAAATTTAGTTTCTCGTCATTTAGTGTTTAATGAAAAAAACAAAGTGAATAAAGGAATCGAAGGTATGCGTCAAGAAGCTATCGATATCTTTAATCAAAAAGGTTTTCCTACACGTAAAGACGAAGAATGGAAATATACAAACCTTGCTCCTTTATTGAAAGTGGATTATAAATTATTCCCAGAAGATGAAGTAGCAATTGAATACAAAGACATTAAAAAATATTTAGTGAATGAAATCGATACTTATACTATCGTTTTTATTAATGGTAAATATTCGTCTTTCTTATCAAACACAACACATGATGAAGCTGATATATGTGTGCTTTCTAGTGCAATGCATAAAACAGTTCATCAATCTGTGATAGAAAATTATTACGGTAAAATTGCAAAAAAAGATGAAAGTTTAGTTGCTTTAAATACTGCTTTTGCAAAAGATGGTGCTTTTATTTATATCCCTAACAATGTAATACTTTCTAAACCAATTCAGATTGTTTATTTTTCTGAAGGAGCTTCTCAAGAAGCAATGTATCAACCAAGAAATTTAGTTGTTGTAGGTGATAATGCACAAGTACAAATTATAGAAAGACATCAAACATTAGATAACAAAGCGAATTTAACAAACGTTGTTACTGAAGTTAATGTTGGTAAAAATGCAGAAGTACATTGGCATAAATTACAAAATGATACAAATGATGCATCTTTAATTGATAATACTTACATTAATCAAGAAAGAGATTCTCGTGCATATGTATTTACTTTTGCTTTTGGAGGTAAAATTGTTCGAAACAATTTAAATTTTTATCAAAACGGTGAAAATTGTAATTCTGTTATGGATGGTATTACTGTAATTGATGGAAAACAACATGTGGATCATCATACATTTGTAGAGCATAATTTCCCTAATTGTGAGTCTCATGAATTGTACAAAGGAATTTATGATGGAAATGCACATGGAGTTTTCAATGGAAAAATTTATGTACATAAAGAAGCTCAAAAATTAAACGCTTTTCAGCAAAATAATAATGTACTTTTATCTGATAAAGCTTCTATTGATACTAAACCTCAATTAGAAATTTTTGCAGATGATGTAAAATGTTCTCATGGTTGTACTGTAGGTCAATTAGAAGAAGAATCATTATTTTATATGCAACAAAGAGGTATCCCTAAGAAAGAAGCAAAAGCAATGTTATTATATGCATTCGCTTCTGATGCATTAAGACATGTTAATATACCTCAAATATCAAATAGAGTTAACGCTATAATTGCTGAAAAATTAGGTGTTAGTTTAGACTTTGAATTATAAATAGTTTTTGAATTATAAATAATAAGTTTTAATTTTAAACTTATTTTTAAATATAAAGTAAGTATTTGAAATTATTTTTTGAATGCTTACTTTTTTATTTATACTATCTTGATTATAAATAGTTTTAGAACAGTCAAAGTTTAATTTATACTTTGGCAAAATTTAGTAAAAAAATGTCAATAGATATTCAACAAATAAGAAGTCAATTTCCAATTCTAAAAAGAGAAGTAAACGGTAAACCTTTAGTTTATTTAGATAATGGAGCTACTTCTCAATCACCAAAAGTA
The DNA here is from genome assembly GCA_002430925.1 of Flavobacteriales bacterium UBA5933. Classification (GTDB taxonomy): domain Bacteria; phylum Bacteroidota; class Bacteroidia; order Flavobacteriales; family Weeksellaceae; genus Empedobacter. Next base: position 4,953 of record DJDD01000147.1, on the reverse strand, counting down.
GTTTTAGATATTCTAGATGAATATTATGAAAAATATAATGCGAATGTACATCGTGGTATTCACACATTAAGCCAAGAAGCTACTGATATGATGGAAGAATCTCGTCGTAAGATTCAGAAATTTATCAATGCAAAATCTGATCACGAAATAATTTTTACAAAAGGTACAACAGAAGGAATTAACTTAGTATCTAATGTTTTAAGAAATGTTCTTACAGCTGAAGATGAAATTATAATTACAGAAATAGAACATCATTCAAATATTGTTCCTTGGCAATTATTATCAGAAAGAACAGGAGCTAAACTAAGTTATATTCCACTTACTAAAGAAGGTATTTTAGATATCGAAAAGTTAGATGATTTATTAACTGATAAAACAAAGATTGTTTCTGTTAATCAGATATCCAATGCTTTGGGAGTTATTAATCCTATAAAAGAAATTATTGCTAAAGCACATGCAAAAGGAGCTTGGGTTTTAATTGATGCCGCTCAATCAGCACCACATACACATATTGATGTTCAAGCAATGGATTGTGATTTTCTTGCATTTTCGGGGCATAAAATGTATGGACCTACAGGAATAGGGGTATTATATGGAAAAGAAAGTATCTTAAATGAATTACCTCCATTTCATGGAGGAGGAGAAATGATAAAAGACGTAACGATGGAGAAATCTACCTATGCGTGTTTACCATTTAAGTTTGAAGCAGGAACTCCTGATATTGCTGGAATTATAGGATTAGGAGCTGCCGTAGATTACATTAATTCTATTGGGATTCAAAATATTCATGATTACGAAAAAGAATTGATTGATTATACTATTCAACGTTTGTCAGAATTTGATGAAGTAGAAATTTATGCAAAAGATGCAGAGCATTCAGGAGCAGTATCATTTAATCTAAAATTTTCTGGCGTTCATTCTTCTGATGTAGGAATGATTTTAGATAAAAAAGGAATTGCAGTTCGTACAGGACATCACTGTGCTCAACCAATTATGCAACATTTTAATATTCCGGGAACCGTTCGTGTTTCCTTTGCAGTATACAATACAAAACAAGAAATAGATGTTTTTATAGAAGGATTAAAAACTGCTATAAGAATGTTAGGGTAGTAAGAATATTATAGATAAATTAAAAAAAGGAAATAATTTTTTATTATTTCCTTTTTTCTTAACGCTCTACAAAAGAATTATTTCATCTATTACAATTTCTGTGATGTTTCTATTTATACCTTCTTTATCAGTGTAATCTCGATAAGTAAGTTTTCCATCTACGCCAATTTGTTTACCTTTTTCAACATGTTTTTCAATGATTGATACTATTGGACCATATGCAACGATATTGTGCCAAGTAGTTTGTTGAATTTTTTCATTTTTACTATTTGTATAGCTTTCATTTGTAGCTAAACTAAATCTTGCAATTTTTTTGTCGTTTTCTAATGTTTTGATCTCTGGGTTTTTTCCGACATTTCCTGTTAATCTTACGTTGTTTCTTAATTTGCTCATGGCGATAAATATTTAAAAATTATTGTTATAACTAATTTATAACTGATTTTTTAATAAACTCGTTTTTAAGTAATTAAGTTTTATAAAACGTATTCTCTGAATAATTTTTCTAGAGTTTTATCAAGATCTTTTGTTTTTCCTGGATGTGGTCTTGAAGTTTGTAAAGATGAACTTCGTACAGCCGTTAACCAACGGAAGCGTTCAGCAATTCCAAAATTTGAAACAGCAGATTCTGTATGTAAACCTTCAGCAATTTTAGATAAAGCATTTAAGTTACTGTCAATAAAATTTAAGTCAAGTTCATGACAAAAGGCATTAATTCTTTTATCATTAATAAAGTATTTAACTTTTAAATAATTTTCTTTTTTAGAAAAAAGAATTACACCAACATTGATAAATTCTTCGCGTTCTACTTTAGGTACTAAACGAAGAATTGCATATTCATATAAGATTTTTTCTTGCATTATTGGCTTCGTTTATGAAAATTTCTGTATTGTTTAATCTTGTTTTAATGAAGGTTTTGTAGACAGTTCTCATTTCATCATAAGTAGAATGATAGGTTTCAATTTCTAACCATTCATCAGGAATAAGGTCAACGATTTCATCAATAATATCTTTGTTTATTTTTCTTTTAAACTCCTTGTCTACTTCCTCAAGTTTTGTTGCGTTTTTTAATAATACATGATCTTTTATTGGTTGAAAAGGGGCTATTGCAGCTTTTTCCCAATTATCCCACGAATGGTGAAAGTAAAACGATGCACCGTGATCGATAAGCCATAATTCTTTATGCCACATTAGCATATTGGTATTACGAAAGGTACGGTCTACATTAGTTAAAAAAGCATCTAACCAAACAATTTGTGATGATAATTTATCATCAATTTGCATAACAGCAGGATCATAATTTATAGCTCCAGATAAATAATGTAAAGCTAAATTGGTTCCTTCACTAAATTTAAGTAAATCTTGAATTTCTTCATCAGCTTCTGATTGTCCAAAGTATTTATCTAATAAAGCAAAAACTAATTCAGGAACTTTAAAACCTAATACTCTTGCGATTTCTCCTCCAAGTAATTCAGATATAAGCATTCTTGGTCCATGACCAGCTCCTTTAAATTTTAAAACATATTTAAAACCATCATCAGCATCGGCTAATGCAGGTAAAGAACCTCCTTCTCTTAATGGTTGTAGATAGCGTTCTACAGTAACCGTTCTTAACTCTAGTTTGTCCATTGCTTGTAAAAATACGATGTTTTTTTTTATAGAAATATTTTTTAATAAGGTAAATCTTGTAGATTTTTGTAAAGAATCATTATAATATAAAATTGGGTAGGTTTTTAAAGGTTGGTAGATTTATATTTCGTAAAAGTACATTACTAATAGGTGCTATTGCTATTTTTACTTTAATAGTAGCATTAGTAATACATATTTACACGATGTTTTATATATATAATATTCAAAAGCAGATTCCTGATGATTATAGAATTGCAGTCGTTTTTGGAGCAAAAGTCAATAAAGATAGAAGTCCTACACTATATTTAAAAGATAGATTAGATGCTGCTATAAGACTTTATAAAGCAGGACAAGTTGATGTGATATTACTTTCTGGAGAAAAAATTCATGAAAATTTTAATGAAATAGATGTCATGGAAAAATATGTATTAGAACGAGGAGTAAAGATTGAAGATACATATTTAGATGGTTCGGGTTTGGATACTTATAGTACAATATATAGAACTAAAAATATATTTGAATTTAATAAGGTTATACTAATCTCTCAGTCATATCACTTAAGAAGAGCTGTGTTTTTAGGAAAGGTTTTAGGACTTGATTGTATTGGTTACAATGCAGACAAGAATTCTTACGATACAGAAACAAGCCAAACTATTAGAGAAGTTTTTGCAAATATAAAAGCTTTATTAGATATAAGAAGTGACAGAGCACCGGAAATAATAATAGACCCTAAAAAATAAAAAAAGCCTTTTTTAAAAGGCTTTTTTATGATTAAAATTCTACTAAAGAAACTATATCGTTAGTATGTTTTATTAATTTATCTTTTCCATTTAAAAATGTTAAATCCATGATGAAAGAAAACTGTTCAACTTTTCCTCCGCATTTTTCTATTAACTCAGCACAAGCCTCTGCAGTACCACCAGTTGCTAATATATCATCGTGAATTAAAACTCTAGCATCTTTTTTTATGTAATTAGGATTAACTTCAATTGTCGCTTGTCCATATTCTAAATCATAAGATTGATTAATTGTTGGAGGAGGTAATTTTCCAGCTTTACGAACCAAAACAAATGGAACGTTTAATTTTTGTGCAATTTGTATACCATACAAAAAACCTCTACTTTCTATACCACAAACAATATCTATTTTTCCTTTTGCTTTTTCTACAAATTCATTTACAATCTCTTCAGAAAGTTCAGGATTCAAAAATAAAGGAGTAATGTCTTTATAAATTATTCCTTTTTTAGGAAAATCAACGACATCTACTATTGTGTTATTTATTTTTTCTTGTATTGTTGACATTGCTATTTTATTAACAGTTTTAATTAAACAAAGCTGCAAATTTAAAAAGAAAAATTCAGATAGATTCTTAATGTATAATTAAAATTTATAAACCAAGGCTTGTCCATATTCTTTCAGGTACACGAATAGGTTTACGAGTTTCAGCATCTATAAAACATAGAATAGTGTAACCTTCATTTATTTTTTTACCTGCTTCATTATAAATATTATAATCAAATTGTATTCTTATTCCAGTGTTTCTTTCTTTTACAGTAGTTTCTATTTCTATTAATTCATCATATAATGCACTACCAATATATTTCGAATGCATTTCTATAATAGGCATTTGTATTCCCATTGCTTCTAATTCAGCATATGGAAAACCTCTTTCTCGCATCAGCTCTACACGTCCAATTTCATAAAACTCAGGGTAATTTCCATAATAAACAACTTTCATTTGGTCAGTATGTTTATATAAAATACGAGTTTTTATTCGAAAAGTATTTAGATTATTTTCAACTTCCATATTGTTTACTTTGTTATTCGGTGATCTTTTTATAATCCATCCAACTAAATGAAGGATCTGATGAATGATTTTGTTCTTCTTTCATAAAATTATAAGAAATTTGAATAATTGTTTTGAAGTTTGGAGTTGAAACTTCATAAAAAAATATTTTTTCATTTTCATCATCTGATTCTTCTATACGGAGAAAAGAAAAATTATTTTTAATTCCTAAATCTTTTAAGTGATTTTCGATTTGTGATAATGCAAAATCTATTTTTTCTTGTGCTATGTTCATAATATAACAAAAGTAATAATTTTTCGTTTTTGATGATATAAAATTTAAGATAAAACATTATATTTAATGAATATACTTTTATTAAAATTTTTAAGGTTTATACAAAGTATTTTTTAATATTTCAATATACTTTTTA
>DJDD01000095.1 GCA_002430925.1 Flavobacteriales bacterium UBA5933 | reverse complement strand
TCAAAATGCACAACAGGTATGTATTAACTTTTTAGTATATAATAATTATATTTTAATGTTCATTAATTCCTGAAACAGCAGCTCTATTTATAGCCCATGCTAATAAGTTTAAATCTAAGGCAGCATTATATACAAATACTGTTCCTGCAGTACCGGAATTCCAATATCCAAATAGTTTTGATTTAGGTAAACCTGTCGATTGATTAAAAATTGCAGCCCATCCCGTTTTAGATGTAGTAGTATCCCAAGCTGCAGCTACAGAATCACCAACGTAAACAAAATTATGTGATTCATCATACCAAATAATAGAATCATCAGGACTTATACTTTGATTACTATAAGGATTATTTGCAGAAGCTATTTGTAAAGCCGAACTAGGTAAATTTTGTACAAATACACTTCCTGAGTTATCTTCTCCCCAATACTTTGAAGAAAGATTACCAAATGGTCCATTAATAATAGAGTTATCAGGAAGATTATTTATTTGATAATCGTTTACATTACTTGAAGTTCCTCTATTATATGCAACAGGAGGATTAGTTGTCCCATAAATTCCTTGTAATAAAATATTAGCATCAGAAGCGGTATTATCAGCAGTTCCATATATTACAACACCTCCTTTATTAATATAATTAGCTAAAGCAGTTGATATTGATGAATTAGGCGCAGCTCCATAGGCATAATATAATACTATATCTGGTTGAGTACCACTCGTAAGACTATTAGCTGCAATATTTACATCTGTTGTAGACCATAAAATACTCAAATTTTTAATTTTCACTTTACCAGAAGGTCCAAAAGAACTTGAATTAAATACACTTTTTCTATAACTATTATTCCACGAATAATCACCATTTCCTATAATAGCAACAGTCATCGCTGGTAAAGTTATTGGAATTGTAGCAGAACAGTTTGCATTTCCATTAGTTGTATTTGATGTGATTGTTATATCAAAATCTGTATTAGTTGTAGGAGCTCCACTACCTATTAATGTAATTTGTTGTGTTCCTGTAGATGTAAAGGTTCCTGAAGCAGAAAAGCTTATTCCATTTACTGTTCCTGTAGTTATATTATAGGACCCAACTTTATTTACATTAATATTTAAAATAATCGTGTTTGATGAAGTTAAACTTTCATTTTTTAAATATGTACCATTTACAGTAGTAGAAGAACAATTTAAAACATAACTACCTATATCTGGTTGTACTGTGACAGAAATTGGGCAATCAGTTTGCGAAGAGCTTCCAGATGAATTAATTGTAAAACTATCAGTTTGTGCGGTAACAGGTTTACCTTACGCATATAATCGAATAACTTGAGTTCCTGTAGTTGTAAAAGTTCCTTGTCCAACAAAAGAATAACCATTATCAGTATCAGAAGTGGCAGTGATGAAATAATTCCCAATTTTTGTAATATTATCTATTGTTATCGAAATATAATCAGTTCCATCTGTTTCAACCCCTTTTATATAATCAACTTTTAAAACAACATTACTACAATCAAAAGTAAATTTAGCATTTCCAACGCTTCCACACATACTTTTCCATTCTTTTTCATCTATATTCCAAAAATTGTAGCAATTTTCAGTAGTATTATAAATCATTAAACTGTTATCTGTGTCGTTTAATCTTAATGTAGAATTGGTCGGAGCATCAGAATATGTAAGTTTATCTCTTTCAGTTTCTGTTAATCTTGGAATTATGATACCTTTTATATTATTTGCATCTGTATCAGAACTTTTTAATCTTTCAGAAACATGTAAAAGTGTATTTGTATTTGGTTCTTCTGTATTAACTCCAATTTGCGAAAAAGCGGCATTAGAAGCTAATAAACTTAGTAATAAAAAAAATATTTCACCATGTGTAATTTATTTGGTTTGTTGTAAAATTATTATTTTTTTAATTAATTATTCATCTTAAAATAAACAATAAATATAACTATCAATACTTAAAATGATTATCAAGTTATATTTTATTTTTATGAATTGTTTTTTCTTATTAATTGCAATAGTGATTGAAGAGGAAATCCTTTTTGGATTGGATACATTTTAATATTTAATCAATAATCAATCTAAAAAGATTGAAACGTAAAGCACGGTGCGAAGCAATTGCTCAAAAAAATAAAATAGTGTTGAATTTAAAAATATTTATTTTAAGTTTACTTTTTATAACTTGGTAAAAAAAACAAATGTTCGATAAATTAACTCTACGTAAAGCTACAAAGAATGATGCAAGTAGAATTTGGCAAATATTACAGCAAGCAATTTTAAAAAGAAAGGAAGAAGGAAGTACACAATGGCAGGAAGGTTATCCAAATCTTGATGTTGTGAATGATGACATTTATAAAGAGATAGGGTATGTAGTTCTTGATTCAGAAAATAATTCGATCATTGGTTATGTAGTAATTATGGATGAAGTAGAACCTGCTTATAATGAATTGTCTGGCGGAGAGTGGCTGACTGATGGAGAATATGTTGTTGTACATCGCCTTGCTATTGCACAAGATGTAAAAATAAAAGGATTAGGAACTTGGGTGATGCAAGAAGTAGAAAAAATTGCATTATCTAAAAATATAGTAAGCATAAAAGTTGATACGAATTTTGATAATGATGGTATGCTAAGAGTTTTCGAAAAATTAAATTATACTTATTGCGGTGAAGTTATTTTTAGAGGTGGTAGTAGAAAAGCTTTTGAAAAATTATTAGCTTAGATAAATTTTTGATTTTTTTATGATGAAAACATTATATAAATTTTTATTTCTCATACTATTCTTAATGATTGGGTTAACGAGTTGTTTTAATTCAAAAACTTTATCTACAACGACTACTCCTAAAAATTATGAGGTAAATGATTTATCTGGTAAATGGTCTATCAAAAATAGTAATGATTATATTATTTTTGAAGACACTACAAAAAAAATTGTTTTTAAAACATCTTGTGGGATAATTACTGGTGATTTTACAAAAATTAATCAAGCTTTAATTTTTAATCATTTGAGTGATTATTCTTCAGATTGTAAAATACCTATTGAACTGAAAGAGAAATTAAGTAAAACTGCTTATTATAAAGTCAATGCTTCTAAGCAGATAACTTTATATGATGAAGCGAATAACGAAAAGTTTAGTTTACTTTATCAAAAATAAAACATTTTACATATTTATTATGCAAGGCATAATATTTTATTATATTTGTCTAAATTTTTAACATTGAAGAAAATTTTAAGTTACCCATTAACCATAATATTTTATATATTTTTTGGTCTTACACTTTTAGTAATGCATGTTGTGCAATGGCTATGCAATACTATAGGTGGATATCACGCGCATCATAAAAGCGTGAAATTGATGAATAAACTTTTAGTAAATTGTACTAAAATATTAGGAACGACATACACATATTCTGGACATGAAAATTTAATAAAAAATGTTCCATTGATATTTGTGAGTAATCATCAAAGTATGTATGATATATCTCCAATTGAATATGATTTAGCAGATTATCATCCAAAATTTATTTCTAAAATAGAATTAGCGAAAGGTTTTCCAAGTATATCATATAATTTGAGAAATGGAGGTTCTGCATTAATTGATAGAAAAAATGGGAAGCAAGCCATAGAAGAAATAAAAAAATTAGCACAATTTATTCAAAAGAATAATTATTCTGCTGTTATTTTTCCAGAAGGTACGCGTAGTAAAGATGGAACGCCAAAAGCTTTTAAAGAGAATGGTTTAAAAGTCTTGACTAAATATGCTAAAGATGCTTATGTAATTCCTATAACATTAAATAATACATGGAAATTAACTAGATACGGAATTTTTCCAATGAATGTTGGAACAAAAGTTACCATTCAATACCATAAACCACTTAAAGTAAGTGAATATAAATTTCCTGAAATTTTAGAGCTTACTGAAAAATCAGTAACAGAAAGTATAACCACATAAAATAATAATATGTCAATAAAAAATGTTCGACTGGAAGTAATGCAATTTATCGAAAAAGATATAGATGCTTACATGGATAAATTCCTAGTACCAGCTGATAAAATTTGGCAACCTACCGATTTTTTACCTAATTCTCAAAGTGATTCTTTTTTTGATGAAATCAAAGAATTAAGAGAATTATCTAAAGATTTACCAGATGATTTTTGGATTACCTTAATTGGTGATACAATAACAGAAGAAGCTTTACCAACATACGAATCTTGGCTAATGCAAATGGAAGGTGTTGTTGATGAGACAGGAGAATATATTGAAAACGGATGGTCTAAATGGATTCGCCATTGGACTGGTGAGGAAAATCGTCATGGAGATGTATTGAATAAGTTTTTATATCTATCAGGAAGAATTAATATGAGAGAAGTTGAGGTTACTACACAACATCTTATATGTGATGGATTTGATATTGGTACAGCTCATGATCCTTATAAAAACTTTGTTTATACGAGTTTTCAGGAGTTAGCTACTTATGTTTCTCATAATAATGTTTCTGCTATTGCTAAAAAATATGGAGCAAAGAAACTTTCACGCATGTGTAAAATTATTGCGGGAGATGAAATGAGACATCACTTGGCTTATTCAGAATTTGTTCGTCGTATTTTTGAAGTTGATCCTTCTGAAATGATGTTAGCTGTTCAACATATGTTCAAATTAAAAATTGTAATGCCAGCTCATTTTTTACGTGAATCAGGAGAAGCAAGAGGAACATTATTTGATGCTTTCTCTGATGCTGCTCAACGTATTGGTGTTTATACAGCTTTTGATTATATTGATATCATGAGAAAACTTATCGAAATATGGAAATTAGATAAAATATCTGGATTAACAGCAGAAGCAGAAAAAGCAAGAGATTATATCATGAAATTCCCAGAAAGAATGGAAAGAATATCACAACGTATCATTATTCCAGAAATTGGACCAGACTTTAAGTGGTTGATTCCTTCAACAATAAAGTAATAAATGTAATTTATCATAAAAAAGAGGTGTATCAAATGAGATATACCTTTTTTTATTTACTAACTTTACTATGTTAAACGATTAATTATAAAATAAAATTTATGGACGATTTTATTGCTGCACGAAGTCAGATGGCGATGTCCTTAGCCTTTCATATTATCTTTTCTTGTGTAGGAATGGTAATGCCATTCATGATGGCTATAGCTCATTATAAATATTTAACCACAAAAAAAGAAATATACAAAGGATTAACCAAGGCATGGAGTAAAGGTGTAGCGATTCTTTTTGCTACAGGAGCAGTTTCTGGTACAATGTTATCTTTCGAATTAGGTTTACTTTTTCCTAAATTTATGGAACATGCAGGACCAATATTTGGAATGCCATTTTCTTTAGAAGGCACAGCTTTTTTTATTGAAGCTATTGCTTTAGGTTTTTTTCTTTATGGTTGGGGAAAATTTAATAAATGGTTTCATTGGTTTTGTGGTGTTATAGTAGGAATTAGTGGTTTAGCTTCTGGTATACTAGTTGTTGCAGCAAATGCATGGATGAATTCACCTTCTGGATTTGATTTTATAAATGGAGAATACCTAAATATAGATCCGGTAAAAGCAATGTTTAATGCAGCTTGGTTTTCTCAAGGTTTACATATGACTATTGCTGCTTTTTGTGCTACAGGTTTTGCTGTTTCTGGATTACATGCATTTTTAATTTTGAGAGGTAAAAATGTGAATTTTCATAAAGAAGCTTTCAAGATTAGTTCAGTTCTAGCAATAGTTGCGGCATTAATATCACCGATGAGTGGAGATATTTCTGCTAAAGATGTCGCTAAGAGACAACCTATAAAATTAGCTGCAATGGAAGCTCATTTTAAAACTGAAAAAAATGCTGAATTTGTTCTGGGAGGAATTGTAAATGAGAAAGAACAAAAAGTTAATTATGCAATAAAAGTTCCTGGATTATTAAGTTTCTTAGTTCATTCAGATTTTCATACAGAAGTAAAAGGGTTAGATGCTTTTCCAAAAGATGAATGGCCTCCTGTACCTATTGTTCATTATGCTTTTCAAACAATGATTACTTTTGGTATGCTAATGATGGCTGTAGCTGGAATTTATTTAATTGCTCATTTTTTCAAAAAAGAATGGCTTACGAAATCATGGTTTTATAAGCTATTTATGATTGCAACTCCATTTGGTTATATTGCTCTTGAAGCTGGTTGGACAGTTACAGAAGTAGGTAGACAACCTTGGATTATTTATGGAGTTTTAAGAACAATGGACTCTATTACGCCAATGCCTGGAATTCAATATTCATTCTATATTTTTACGTTTGTATTTATTACATTATCTATTATTTTAGTCTTTTTAATGAACAGACAAATACAAATGGTTGCCAAATTATACGATCCTGAAGATCCTAATTATAAATCAGAAAAACATTAGATTATGATTTACGTAGTAATAGCCTTTTTATGGGTTTCAATCTGTTTATATTTAATTTTTGGAGGAGCAGATTTTGGTGCAGGTATAGTTGAATTATTTTCTAGTAAAAAATATAAAAGTAGAACCAAAACAATTATGTATAATTCGATAGGTCCTATTTGGGAAGCGAATCATATGTGGTTAATTATTGCTATTGTTGTGCTGTTTGTAGGTTTTCCTATAATTTACGCTGATGTTTCTAACTATTTACATATACCGTTAGTCATTATGTTATTGGGTATTATAGCTAGAGGAACATCTTTTACATTCAGAAATTATGATGTAATTGATGATAAGTGGCATAAATTATATGATGTAATTTTTACCTATTCAAGTATAGTAACTCCTTTCTTTTTAGGAATAATTGCTGGAGCTATTGTATCTGGAAGTATAGATAATAATGCAATAGGTTTTCAAGATGCTTACATTTTTTCTTGGTTAACATGGTTTAATTTATCAGTTGGATTATTTACTACAACTATTTGTGCGTTTTTAGCATCTGCTTACTCAATACAAACGGTTAATGAGGAGGAAGATAGAGTAAAATTAAGAAGAAGAGCTAAAATTTATACAGTTGCTATTTTTGCTGCAGGAGCAATTGTTTTTGCAGTTTCTTTATGGAAAGAAATTCCATTATTTGATTGGATTACAGATCAAGTTTATGGATATATAGCAGTTACATTAGCAACATTATCAATCGTATTATTGTTAGTTTCACTTAATCAGAAAAAAGATAGTTACATTAAAGTATATGCAGCATTAATTGTTGTAATGATTTTATTTGCTGCCTCATATTCTCATTATCCTAACTTATTGTATTTTTCCGATGGTTCAACATTATCATTAATTGATAATAACGGAGGACAAGGAGCTATCAATATGTTGGCTTGGGCATTAATGCTTGGTTCAATTTTTATTTTACCATTCTTCTTTTATTTGATTTATTCTTTTAATCAGAAACAAAAAATATAAACATAAAAAAATCGAGCAATTGCTCGATTTTTTTATTTATGAATTAAATTTTGATTGCCATTCAGCAATTTCACTTTCGTTTAATAAACAAGCATTTAATTCTTCTGTTATTTTTTCTTTGTCTAATCCTTCTCCAATAAAAACAAGTTCAATAGTTCTATCTCCCCATTCTTTAGACCATTTAGCATCAATTTCTTTTTGATTAAATTGGTAAGCTGCGAATTGTATTCTTTCGTCATAAGACATCGAACACCACCAAGCACCAGCAGGATCAATACGAATACTTCCACCAGCTTGACTTAAATATATTGCATCATTCGGTCGATTTGCTAACCAAAATAAACCTTTAGATCTATAAATATTTGCAGGAAAATTATCATTTAAATACGTTAAAAATCGCTCTGCATTAAAAGGTATTTGTTGACGATAAACAAAAGAAGTCATTCCATATTTTTCTTCTAAATGATCATGATGTTCATGTGTGCAATGTTCTCCACATTCGTGGTCATGATGATGGTGATGTTCTTCTTTTTCTTGCTCCTCCAATAGTTTTACCCAAACATTCATATCTTGAATTTTTTCAAAATCGAATAAGTTTGTATTTAAGATTTCATTTAAGTCGATATGAGAAAAACTAGCCGGAATTAGTTTTGCATTAGGATTTAGTTTTTTTACAAAACCTTCTATTTTTAATAATGTTTCTTCATCAACTAAATCCATTTTATTAAGAATAATCACATTAGAGAATTCTATTTGATCGATTAATAGATTTACAATAGGACGATTGTCTTCTTTATTTTCAGTAAATCCCCTATCAAATACATCTTCATCCGTACCTAAATTTTTGAAGAAATTAAATGCATCAACAACAGTAACTAATGTATCTAAACGAGAAACTTTAGGTAAATCTATTTTTCCATCTGGAGATACAAAATCAAGAGATTGAGCAATAGGACCTGGATCTGAAATACCAGAACTTTCGATAACTAGATAGTCATATTTGCCAGTTTTTGCTAATTTTTCAATTTCAACAATTAAATCTTCTCTTAATTCGCAACAAACACACCCATTACTTAGTTCAACTAATTTTTCATCTGTTTGAATTAAATTATTATCACGAGCAACCATTTGTGCATCGATGTTCACAGCACCCATATCATTAACGATAACTGCTATTTTTAATCCTTTTTTGTTGTGTAATATATGATTAAGAAGAGTTGTTTTTCCGCTTCCAAGAAACCCAGAAAGTACCGTTACTGGTAATCTATTTTCCATAAAAAATTATTTAGTGAGTTAATACAAATTTACAATTTTATAATGCATGAAATTATTTGTCTATTATTTATTTTACAATAATCTGTTAATAATTTCAATAAGTTTAAACAAGTGTTTGAAATTGTTATATTTTTGTTTAAAATCAATCAAAAATGTTTACAAACGCTGTTATTACCTTAATAATTGTTTTCAGTTTACTTGAAATTTATCTTTATTTCAATTTTAAAAAATTTATAAAAAGCAAATTTATTTTATTTAGCAATATATTTATTTGGGCTATAGTATTAGCTAATTTTGGGTATAATCTAATCTTTTTTGATCGTTCAATTGGTCAAACTCAAACAACCATGTTAGCAACAGGTTTGTTTTTATTGTTTGGTCTTCCACGATTATTTTTAGTAATTATCTACTTTTTTCAAGATGTTGTTCGTGGTTTAGGATGGATTGTAAATCGAATCATAAATAATAAAAATAAACAAACAGATAGTTATCTTCCATCTCGAAGAAAATTTATTATGATTTCTGGTTTATCTATTGCTGCAATTCCTTTTTTCAGTTTATTGTATGGAATGATTCAAGGGAAATATAATTTTAAAGTTATCAGAAAAAAATTGGCTTATGATCGTTTGCCAAAATCATTTAATGGATTTAAAATCCTCCAAATTTCTGATATACATTCCGGAAGTTTAGATAATAGAGAGAAAATTGAATATGCAATTGATCTTATTAATCAACAAGATTTTGATATATTTCTATTTACAGGTGATATTGTTAATAATTTTCATTGGGAAATGGATAAATGGATAGAAGTTTTTTCTAAGATTAAACAAGCTCCTTATGGTAATTATGCAGTTCTTGGTAATCATGATTATGGAGAATATACTGATTGGAAATCAGAAAAAGATAAACAAGAAAATTTTGAAAAAATAAAAGCAATCTTTCCAAAAATAGGAATGGAATTATTGTTAAATGAAAATAGATTTATTCATAAAAATGGAGAAAAAATCGCTTTAGTAGGCGTACAAAATTGGGGAACACGCTTTAAAAAATTAGGAGATTTAAAAGTTGCTTCTGAAGGAGTTAATTTTTCAGATTTTAAAGTTTTGATGTCTCATGATCCATCTCACTGGAATGAAATAGTAAAATCTGATCCTAAACATTATGATTTAACATTATCTGGGCATACACACGGAATGCAATTTGGAATAGAAGTTCCTAAAATTGGATTAAAATGGAGCCCAGCTGAATATATATATCCGCAATGGGCAGGATTTTATAATTACCAAGGAAAAATAATTAATGTAAATAGAGGTTTCGGTTATCATTTTTTTCCTGGTAGAGTAGGAGTTTGGCCAGAAATAACATTGATAGAATTACAGAATAGTTAATAAAAAATTATAGAGCCAAAATCTATTATTAATTACATTTTGGCTCTATAATTTATTTAATTGAATTTTTCTAGATTTTCTAAATCTATAGAATCGTTATTATTTTCATATTCTTCATCGTTATCATAATAATGATCTTGTTCTTCAATTTCTTCTGATGTATATTGATGATATTGAATAAATTGTTTTGTTTTATTATCAAAAACTATTGCATATTTTTCATCAGGCTCTTGTAAAATTATACCATCACAATTAGATGGTACTAATTTTTTTGCTCCCATATATATTTTTGCCCCCTTCTTAAAGCTATTAATTATAGGTAAACTATAGTATTCTTTTGTGAATAATAAATCTCCATTTGTATTAGTAATAATCAGTTTAGAAGATTTATAATCAGAAAATTCAGCAATAAATGCTAAATCTTTTTGACTATTTTTATTTTTATTTGTAAAATTTCCATAACAATAAATAGTTTTAGCTCTACTTGGAATACGAGAAACAAAATAATAATTATCTTCATCTCTGTAATTATTACCAAGATAATTTAATATTGAATATTGATAATTTGGAGGTAAATTTTTATACTCATCAATAGTGAAAAATTTATTATATAGCATTTGGTCAATAGTATAGCTTTTGCCATTTTCATGAATATAAACAGGATATGATTCATCTTTATCATATTCATATTGATCATTATTATTTTTTTGACTATTTATCAAGTATAATATACCTCCAATAGATATAAATAGGATTATAACAATTGATACAATAATTGTTTTTTTCTTGTTCTTCATTGGAAAAATGTTATTTTTTTCTAAATTATCAGAATTTATTGAAGAGATATTTTCTTTCAATTCAGTATTATTTGAATTGTTATTCATAAAATAAGGGTTTAGTATTGAGTAATTTAAGTTTTCAAAAATAATATATTTTTTTTAAAAATAAACTATGTATTAGAAATAATGTTAATCAAGCATAAAGTGATTTTTACTTTTATAACAACTCTACAATGATATAGATTTTGCTATATCTTTTATAGTAATAAACTTACTACTTAGAACTCAAAACTCACTACTAGAAATTAGTTTTTAATTATAGTAATTAAATATATTACGTAAGACTCAGAATTCATTATTTCTAGTTTCTAAATTCTTATTTCGTAATTCGCAATAGGGATTGAAGTGGAAATCCTTTTACAAACAGACTTCGGTTCCGCTCAGCTATCATTTTGTAAAAGATTGTAACATAAAGCCCGGCCCGAAGGGATTGCCCCAAAAAGTATATTAAAATTTAAGTTGATTTTGAAGCGTACACATAAAAAAAAGCTCCTAAAATAGGAGCTTTTTTAATATAATTTATTTTAAGCATTTATGCTTGATTATCATCTGTGAATGTTTGTTCTACAGCAACATGACCTTCCCATTTGTCTACAGCAACTGTAGAAAGTGCATTACCTAAAACATTTGTCATAGATCTTGCCATATCACAAAAATGATCGATTGGTAAAATTAATGCAATACCTTCTGGTGGAATACCAAACATAGAACAAGTTGCAACAACAACAATTAATGACGCTCTTGGAACACCTGCAACACCTTTAGAAGTTAGCATAAGAACTAATAACATTAATACTTGTTTTTCTATTGGCATATGTATACCATAAACTTGAGCAATGAATAGAGATGCAAACGTCATGTACATCATAGATCCGTCTAAGTTGAATGAATAACCAAGAGGTAATGTGAATGTGATTATTTTTTTCTGAGCTCCAAATTTTTCTAATTCTTCAACTAATTTTGGAAATACCGCTTCTGATGAAGTTGTAGAAAATGCAATTAATAATGGCTCTTTGATGTGTCTTAATAAATCGAACAAACGTCGTCCAATAATCAAATATCCTACAAAACAAAGTACAATCCATAAGATTGCTATACCGATAACAAATGCAATAATATATTTTACATACAATAAGAAAATACCAAATCCATAAGTTGCAATAGCAGCTGCAATAGCACCTAAAACACCTAATGGAGCAGTCCACATAATATATCCTACCATTATAAGAACAACATGAGAAATTTTGTCTAATGCTTTTGTAACAATTTCTCCCTCTTTTCCATAAGCAGCTAATGCTATACCAAAGAAAATTGAGAAAACTACAATTTGTAAAATTTCATTTGTAGCAAATGATTCAAAAACAGATTTAGGAATCATATGTGTAACAAAATGTTCTAATGTAAGTGATGATTGGGCATTTAATAAATCTTGAGCATTACTTGTATCCATTTGAATTGTTAAACCTTCTCCTGGTTTCATGATGTTAATTACAATACAACCAATGATTAATGAACAAAGAGATGCTGTAATAAACCAACCTAATGCACGACCACCAACGCGACCAACCATTTTCATATCACCCATTTTTGCAATACCCACTACTAATGTTGAGAAAACTAATGGAGCAATAATCATTTGTATTAAACGAATAAAAATAGTTCCAAGAAGTTTGATGTTGGTAGAAAATGTTTTAACAGTTTCTGCTGATGCATTATAATGCACAATTCCTCCCAAAATAACTCCCAGAATTAAGGCAATGATTATGGCTATAAATAGTTTATTGTTTTTCATTATATGAATTTATACTTTTTCCAAAACTACTATTTTTTTAATAAAATATTAAGATTATTGAAAAGTTTATACGTTGTGAAATATATAAATATTTGATATTAAATTAAATAAAAAATATTTTATTGGTGTACAATTGTTAATTATTTTGCTTAAATGGAATATCAGGATTTAGAATTTCTTCAATTAAAGTACTCATAGCTTCTTTAGAATTTTCTACAATCGAAGAATCAATGACAGAACTTTTATCTACTTTTAATCTTATCAAATCTTTTTTAGGGAATTTTATAGGGAAGATGCATAGTTCAATATCCTTATTCAAATTTGCTTTGTCTGCATAAAAAAGATGAGCATAAAAAATTAATTGCAATTGTTTTGCTTTATTTTCTTTTTGATATACTGATTCAATTTCTTCAGTTTTAACTATTATGTCATCTGCGTACCCAGTTTTATAATCAATGATTCTTATTTGGTTGTTTACAGAATCTATACGGTCAATTACACCACTTAATTTTACAGTTTTACCATTTGTCAAGGTGAAATCAATTTTATTTTTAATTTCTAAAGACTGAATGATAAATTCATTTTCTTTTGCAGTTTTTAAATCTTTACTTAAAACACCATCAACAATTTTTTCTGCAATTTTATAAATCAAATAATTTGGACCTTTATCCAAATGACCATCTTTATATTCATTTGTAAAATGTTTTTGTAAAGTACTTTCCTTCAGTTTTTCTATTGCTTTAAAATCGTTTTCGTGTAAAATACGATGAAGAATAGGAGTGTACAGTTCCTCTAAAGTAGCATGAACAATGTTTCCTAATGTTCTTGCACTAACGGTTTCTTCAGCTTCTTCAACTTCATCAATTCTAAAAATTCGTTGTTCGTAGAAATCAAGTTGATTTCTTAAATAAGTTGATAAAGATGAAGGAGAAATTCCATCGTTTGCCCAATTCCATAACTTGTGCATTGTTTCCTCCGTTTTCTCTATAACAATTTCTCTTAAAGGTTCTGATTTAAAGTCTGGAGCAGCAAAAATTTCTTCAACTGTATGATTACTTTCAAATTTTATTTGAGCAAGAAATCTTGATTTCTCACCAGAACTCATTCCGTCAGCTTCTGTATCGTAAACAAAATATGCATTTTTTGCACGTTGTATTAATCGATAGAAGTGATAAGCATATATAGAATCATTTTCAGTAAAAGTATTCAACTTCATTTGTTTACGAATGTCGTAAGGAATGAAGGTATTGTTTTGTCGGCCAAGAGGTAATATTTCATCATTTACAGAAGTCATGATTATATTTTCGAAATTCAATAAACGAGTTTCCAACAATCCCATTAATTGTAATCCTTTTAATGGCTCTCCAATAAAAGCAACAGTTTCTGACGTAACAATTTTGTTGTATAATAAAAATAGAGTTCGGTAATCTTTTATATCATCAATAACCAGTAAATTTTCATGCAGCTGATTGAATACTTTTTTAAAGAAGAATAAATATTCTTTCATTAATAAATCATTCATTTTTGGATGATGTAGTAATGCATCAGTCCAATTTTTAAGATGATGAATAAATTCTGTAATCGATTTTGGAATATGAAATAAAGATTTGAAAATAGAATCTCCTAAAGAACTTTGTATAAAATTTTCAGAATTAAAAATTCTATTTTGTTTTCTAATATCATAAGCCAGAGTTCTACTTTCATCAGAACTATATTCAGATAAAGTTTTATTTTCCAAAATCTGTAGAATATTCTTAAAGTAAAATAATGAACCTTTCCCTAATTTTTCACGATTCATTTGCAGTTCAAAAATAGATTTAAAAAACTGTGCCAATGGAATAGAACGTAAAGGGATTCCCATAGAAATATTAAGATGAGTAATATTTTCTGGTAAAGAATTTAAAATGGCTGGTAATATAGATTCATCAGCTAAAATTAAGGCTGTATTTTTTATTTCTTCTTCAGATAAATTTCGAATAATATCGGCAACATATTTCGCTTGTCCAACTTGTTTTGCAACACCAATAGTTTTTAAATTTTTAGGTTTAGAAAACTCATCAACAACCCAATTAATTGGTTTTATTTTATCTTTATACTGTCTTAAAAAAGAACCAGCTTCTTGGTTAGGATTATTATAATAATATTTATCAGCATCCCAATACAAAGTAGCTAAATTTTCTTTTTCTAATCTAAAAATTAATCCTTGTTCAGCCTTTGTTAGAGCATTGAAACCAGCAAAAACATACTTTTTAGTGTTATTTTCTATAATTTCATCAGCTTTTTCACTTGCAATACGAAAAACCATTCCTGCATAACCTTCTCTAGCAGCAATTAAATCTTGTTGTAATTGAAAATACATTTTAGAAACGATTCCCCAAAATGTAAGATGATTTTGAATCACTTCATTTTTCCCGATTTCAATTTTTCCTTCTCCCCATTTACTAATACGTTCGACAGAAACTAAATAATCCAAGATTTTATCTGCTGGCTGCAAAGAAGCATCAATATCATCAAAATCTTTTAAAATAGTTGGACCCCATTTTATAAATTCTTCAAAAGTATCAGCTTTTTCTACAACTTTTTTATACGCTTGATAAGCTTTGAACCAAAGGTTAATTCCAGAAATTATTTCTAAACCAGAAAGTTCACTCATCAATTCTTCAATACTTCTCATTTCTGGTAAAAGTATATTTTTTGCTTGTCGCTGAAATTCTTCTTTAAAAAATAACATCGGACGTTTTCCAGGAAGTATTAAAGTTGTATTCAGAAAGTTTGTTTTATTATCTAACAAATCTTTCACGACACTTTGTATGAATTGAGCCATAAATATATTCGTAAAATTCTATAAACGTAAAATTACTATTTCTAAAAGACAAATAATGTCGTTATATAAAATTTATTTTACTGATTTTTTCTGTGTTTTAAAATAGAAAAATAATAATAAAAGTAATCCTAAAGAGGAAATAACAATTCCAGGTATAGCTGTATAATTGTATGTAAAACCTTTTGTTATTGGAATACCTCCAGCCAATGCACCTATTGCATTCCCAAGATTAAATGCTATTTGCGCACAAGAAGCACCCAGCATTTGTCCTCCTTCAGAATTTCTAAGTAATAAAACTTGTTCTGGTGCAGAAAGTCCAAATAAACAAGCTGTAAGCAATAATAAACTAATAAGAGCAATGGATTGTAAATGGGATAAATAAAAAACAGAAACTAATCCAACAATAGCTATAGCTTGTATAAAAATAACAACTTTGATGGGAGAAAATCGATCAGACATTTTTCCACTCAAAATATTACCCAAAAACATTCCTATCCCAGCCAAAAACATAAGATTTCCCAAATGTGCTTGGTTAAATCCTGCAACGTTTGTCATTACTTTACTTACATAGCTAAACCAACAAAAAATTCCTCCATTACCAAAAGTGATAATTAAAATTAACACCCAAGGTTTCCAGTTTTTAAGAAAAGTAAATTGACTCGAAAAATTAGTAATTACAGTTAATGGAATGATAGGAATCCATTTATTGATGAGAATAATTGTAATAAAACTCCAAATAGTCACAGCTATATAAGTAATTCTCCATGAAAAAACATCGCCAAGAAAAGTACAAAGTGGTATTCCTAATAAATTTGCAACAGTCATTCCAGAAAGAACCATAGCAACGGCTGCACTTTGTTTGCCAACATCAGATAATTTACTCGCTACTATTGCAGCAACTCCAAAATAAGCACCATGAGGTAAACCTGCAATAAATCTAGCAGTAGCTAAAGTTCCATAAGAAAAAGATAAACATGTAAGTAAGTTACCAAAAATG
>DJDD01000187.1 GCA_002430925.1 Flavobacteriales bacterium UBA5933 | reverse complement strand
TGAGACAGCCTCTTTTATTTTATACTATTGTTTTATTATTTTTTTGCTCACAACTTCTTTATCAGTTTTTATATTAATAATATAAACACCAGATGATAAAGAAGAAACATTAATACTATTCGATTTTGTTGTGGAAATTAATTTCCCTGAAATATCATATAATTGAACTTTTTCAATAGTATTATCAGTTTTTATATTAACAATATCTTTAGCTAAAGTAGGATAAACTATTAAATTTGATTTAGAAACTACATCATTTGTTGCTAAACTTTCACCTTTTGCTCCTGTAATTAGTAATGTATATGTTTGTTTAGATGAATTTCTTGTGTCATCAACTAATGTACCTTTATTAGATATAATTATTTTATATTTTTTCCCAATTTGAGGTGTTTTTATTGATATTTGTTCAATGTTATCAACTGTATTATCACCCTTTACAGCAGCACCTGTTACATTAGATAAATCTAACTTCCAAGGAAAATGAATTTCATTAGTATCTAAATCAATAATTCTTAAATCAAGGTCATTAACTAATTTTGAAACTGTTTCTTCTGCCATTTCTTCAAGTGTTGCATTCTCATCAATTAAATCTCCAGCAGGATCTACCCACGTAATAGTAACTTTCAATTCATCTTCTGAATTTACTGTAATTTCTTTTTCGTAATTCTCACCAGATTCTTTTTCATTACGCTCAAAAATAGCTTCATTATTTTGAATTGCTAATACAGTTTCAGCAGCTTTTTTTGCATCTAATAATCCCCAACCAAACCAGTTGTCAGGTCCGTCAAAATCTCCAGCTTCTTGAGTGGTATGTAATAAAATAGCTTTCACTTCATCTGAATTATAATAAAAATTATTATCATTTGTTAATTTTCTTTTTAATTCAGTTATAGCTCCAATTACACCCGTTACCTTTGGTGCAGAATATGACGTACCACTACCAATAGTATAAGAGTTTATAGCAGAGCTAGTAGGAGCAATAACACTTGAACCTACTGCAACAATATCAGGTTTTATAGCACCATCTTTTCTTGGTCCTACACTACTATAAGAAGAACGTATAATATCATTTGAAGAAGAAATTCTATAACCATTCGTACTAGGAAGATCTATAGCACCAACAACAATAATATTTTTGGCTAAAGATCCAGTTCCTATACAATAAGATCCATCAAAACAATTAATTTTAGGAACTATATCTCCTGCTTCAAACTCTTGATAACCTGCTTCTCCCCATCTAAATTTAGGAGTAGTATCTCCAGCTTCTGGTCCATAACCAAAATAATTACCAGATGATTTTACTATAGTAAATTTAGGATCAGCATATACAATTTCATCATAAGCAGCATCATTATCTAAATATGCTCCAGAGAGAGTTTGTGTATCACTAGAAAAACCTTTGGTATTTATTGGATAATACCATCCTGCACCTTTTGTTCCTGTAGCATTATAACCCCATCCATAATTAATACCATAAGAATGATTAGAAATATACTTATTAAATTTTAATATTTTCTCAAAAATATCTCCATTAGTCGTTGTGCTAAAACCAGCATGATTTATTGTTGCTAAAGGTAAAACTCCCTTTGCTGCAGAAACAATGGTATCTTTTGCTCCAGTAGCATTACTTGTTAAAATTAAAGTTGCTCTTCCTTCGGCTGCAATAAACCCTGAAACAGATGTAGCATGTGCACTCAATGCTTGTAATCCATTTTCTAAATCTACTATACGAAATTTACCTTGATTAGATTTATCTCTGAATTCGTTATGATTATTAAGTACCGTTCCTCCATCAAAAATACCAATAGTCATATTTTCTCCATTGATAGAAAATCCTCCTACTTGACCTTTTTGAAGGTAATCTACATTAGATGTAGAATTTGCTCTTACATCATCTTCTTGTAAAAAACCTATAGAATGTTTATTAATAAATGAAAGCTTACTTAAATCATATTCATTTGTATTTTTTGCACTTTTAGGATTTCCTACGATTTTATTGAATTTTTCTATATTCTTTTTATTCTTATTTTGAAAATTGTTTATTAATTGATTCTTATTTTGAGCATTTACTCCAAATACTAAAGATAAGAAAGAAAGAGTTAGTAATTTTTTCTTCATACATTGTGTTATTAAGTGTTAATTATTTTAATTTATTATTTAATTCATATTTTCAATTAGTTTCATTATACCTAGGTGTAGAACCATTAAAACCAGATAAAGATGATTTATTTTTTGTTGAATCCCCTTTTATTTTTAAACTATCATATTTTTTTTCGTTCTTCAAACGTCGTTTCTCAAACTTATTTATCAATTTTTGCTTCTTATATGTAATTGAATCTTCAATAAATTTATTTCTAGATTCAGAAGAATTAATCAATATGCTTTTATTATTACATTGAATAAAAAATAAAAAAAGTGTAAAAATAAAAGCTGTAACAAAAATTTTCATAAATTAAATTTAAATAACTATAACTAAATTAATGTATTATTTTAAATAAATCATTATCTTTGCACCTCAAATTTGTAAAACGGGACGAGTTCCCTAAATAATTAGTTATAATATGGCTACAAAAATTAGATTACAAAGACATGGTCGTAAAGGAAAACCATTCTTTCACATCGTAGTTGCTGATTCAAGAGCAAAACGTGATGGTCGTTTCATCGAAAAATTAGGTACTTACAACCCAATTACTAACCCTGCAACAGTTGAATTAAACGTTGAAGCAGCAGTAAAATGGTTACAAACAGGTGCTCAACCAACAGATACGGCTAAAGCTTTATTATCTTACAAAGGTGCTTACATGAAGAAACACTTATTAGGTGGTGTTGCTAAAGGAGCATTCTCTGAAGAAGAAGCTGAAAAACGTTTCGCAGCTTGGTTAGACGCTAAAAATGCTAAAGTTCAAGCTAAAAAAGACGGTTTAACTTCAAATGTTGCTGCTACTAAAGCTGCTGCATTAGAAGCTGAAAAAGCTGTTAATGATGCTCGTGTAAAAGCTGCTCAAGAAGCTGAAGCTGCTGCACAAGTAGAAGAAACTCCTGCTGAAGAAGCAGAGGGTACAACTGAAGAAGTTGCTACAGAAGAATAATTTTAAAGTTCAGAAACGTTCCAATGACAAAAAATGATTGCTACTATTTAGGAAAAATTACCAAGAGACATGGTTTCAAAGGTAACGTAATCATCTATTTGGATACGGACGAACCAGAATTATACGATACTTTGGAAGCAGTGTACATCGAACAAGATGGTGCACTGGTTCCATTTTTTTTCGAAACTGCTCAACCTTATCAAGGTAATAAATTATTAGTGAAATTTGAAGATGTAGAAGACGAAACAGTTGATAAATTAATCAATCGTGAATTATATCTACCTTTAAAATCTTTACCAAAACTAACAGGAACAGATTTTTATTACCACGAAATTATAGGTTTCACCATCTATGACCAATCTAATACAGAGGTCGGAACAATAAAATCTGTAAACGATTCTGCTGCACAAGCTTATTTTGAAGTGGATGCGCAAGGAAAAGAAATTCTTATTCCAATGATTAACGATTGGATTCTTGAAGTAAATCGCGAAGAAAAAGCAATGTTAGTTCAAATCCCAGACGGTTTACTAGAAATCTATTTAGGGTAATATTATTTTTTGGGCGTTCCCTATCGGGCGTGCTTTCCGTTGCAATCTTTTATAAAAAAAGAAAACAATAGCAGTTATTGGATGTCATATTATTTTTTATAAAAGGATTTCCACTACAATCACTAACGCAAGCATTACGATTAAAACTTGTTAATATAACCCAAGTTTATCAACTCATTTTTATTTTCAAAAGAAAAAAGATGACCATCTTTCAAATAGTAATTTTTGGTTGAAATTTTTAGTACATAGTCATATTGATGGTCGGATATTATAATCCCTTTACTTTTTGATTGTTCAACAATAAAGTTAGAAATCTTATCAATTAATAATGGAGATAATCCAGCGAAAGGTTCATCTAGAATACAAAATTTATTATTAGAAAATAAATATATTTTTATTTGTAAATAACGTTGTATACCATAAGATAAATCTTTAATTCTAAAATTTAAAATTTTTTCAATTTCAGGATCATTAATAAAAATATCATTTTCAGATTTATTCTTGAAGAATAAACGGATTAAGTTTTTTACTTTAAGAAATTTAGGGAAATGATTGAATTGAGTTGCAAATCCCAATCCTTCTTTTATTTCAAAAGCATTATTTTTTACAATTCCATCTAGTCTAATGAATTTTTGTTCACTTTCTTTGGAACCAAAAATCACATCAAATAAAGTTGTTTTACCACTTCCACTTCTTCCTACAATAGCAATAATATCATTTGTATTTATTTGTAAATATATTGAATTTAAAAGCTTATGTTGTTTGTGAAATTTCTGAATACTATCAATTTCTAATAAAGACATAATTATAAGTGATTAAAATTAAAAAGCTTAATAGTAAAGTTATTATGAAAGAAAATGTAAACAGTTTTATTTTTGATAACCTGAAATTATAATAGAAATAGAATTCATTTTTTTTATAATTTAGATGATAAACATTTGATGTTATTTCTGATAAAATAGCTATTAAAACAATATTGTTTATTCCATAAGGTCCATTTATAATAAGGGATAAAAATACGATTAAGCTAAAAATAAATAGATTTACTCTATAAAAAATGGAAAAAACATAAAGTTTTGACATTCAGTTGAATTATGGTGTTATAAAAATAGAAAAATAAATTTAATTATCGTTAATTTATTCTTTTCTGGTTCTGAAAACCAAACTTTCAATTTTATATATATTTCTTGAAAATAGAAGTATTTAAAATCATATCTAAATTAGTGATTTTTTGTACCTTTGCACACTCAATCGTAATTAAGAAATGGAAGAAGAAAAAAAATCATTGAATTTTATTGAGCAAATCATTGAAGATGATTTAGCGAATGGGATGCCAAAAGAAAATTTACGTTTTCGTTTCCCTCCAGAACCAAATGGTTATTTGCATATAGGACATGCAAAAGCAATCTGCTTAAACTTTGGTTTAGGACAGCGTTACAATGCACCTGTAAATTTACGTTTTGATGATACAAACCCTGAGAAAGAAGAACAAGAGTTTGTAGATTCTATTCGTGAAGATGTAAAATGGTTAGGTTTTGAATGGGCAGAGGAACGTTATGCTTCTGATTATTTCCAGCAGCTTTACGATTGGGCTGTACAATTAATCAAAGAAGGAAAAGCTTACATCGACGATCAAACATCGGAGGTGATTAATGAGCAACGTAAAACGCCATTCGAACCAGGAGTTAATTCTCCTTATAGAGATCGTTCTGTAGAAGAAAACTTAGAGTTATTCGAAAGAATGAAAGCAGGAGAGTTTGAAGAAGGTTCTCATGTTTTGCGTGCAAAAATAGATATGACTTCTCCGAATATGAATATGCGTGACCCTGTGATGTATCGCGTTTTAAAACGTTCACATCACCGTACTGGAGATGCATGGAAAATGTACCCAATGTACGATTGGACACACGGAGAATCTGATTATATAGAAGGTATTTCTCATTCATTATGTTCGTTAGAGTTTAAAAATCACCGCGATTTATACGAATGGTATGTGAGTAATGTAGAGTTACCAAATCAGCCTCAAAAACCAAAACAACGTGAGTTTGCTCGTGGAAATGTTTCGTACATGATTACAAGTAAACGTAAGTTGATGAAATTGGTACAAGAAAATGTAGTTACAGGATGGGATGATCCTCGTATGCCTACAATTTCTGGTTTACGTCGTCGTGGTTATACAGCAGAATCTATCAAGAATTTCTGGAACACAGCTGGTGTTGCAAAACGTGATAATGTATTGGATATTTCTTTATTAGAATTTTCGGTTCGTGATCATTTAAATAAAATAGCTCCTCGTGTTTTTGCAGTAATTGATCCTGTAAAAGTAGTGATAGAGAATTACCCAGAAGGACAGATAGAAGAATTGGAAATAGAAAACAATCCAGAAGACGAAAATGCAGGTTCTCGTATTGTTCCTTTTACAAGAGAAATCTATATAGAACGTGAAGATTTTATGGAGGAAGCTCCTAAGAAATTTTTCCGTTTATCTTTAGGAAACGAAGTTCGTTTAAAAGGTGCTTATTTTATAAAAGCAGAAAGAGTAGAAAAAGATGCTGATGGAAACATTACAACTATTTTTGCAACTTACGATCCTGAAACAAAATCGGGAAGCGGAACAGAAGCGTCTAAACGTAAAGTGAAAGGTACTTTACATTGGGTTTCTGCAACAGAAAATACGCCAATTGAGGTAAGACAATATGATAGATTGTTTACTGTAGAATCTCCTGATGCTGAAAAAGATGTTGATTTCTTACAATTTGTAAACCCAGATTCTTTGGAATTGAAACAAGGTTTTGGTGAACCATCTTTAAAAGAAGCAAAAGTTGAAGATAAATTCCAGTTTCAACGTATTGGATATTTTGCTTTGGATAGAGATACTACAGCTGAAAAATTAGTGTTTAACAGAACAGTTACATTAAAAGATACTTGGGCAAAAGTAAATAAGTAATTGTTTACGATGGATGCAATAGTGATTGCAGTGAAAATCCTTTTTCCTTAGAAAAAGATTGTAACGAAAAGCACGGTGCGAAGCAATTGCCCAAATAAAATTTAATAAGCTCGAACAGAATATGTTCGGGCTTTTTTATTATCTTTCTGATACCAAAATAATTATGCTATGACTACCTACTCAGAAAATAATAGTTCTATAAAGAATTGGAATGAAGATGATAGACCAAGAGAAAAATTGGCAACAAAGGGACGAAGTTCTTTATCTGATGCAGAATTGCTCGCTATTATTATGGGAAGTGGAAGCAGAAATGAATCTGCAGTTGAGTTGGCAAAGAGAATTTTGAAATCTGCAAATAATAATTGGAATGAATTGGCAAAATATTCTATTACTGATTTGTGCCTTTTTAAAGGAATAGGCGAAGCTAAAGCAATTTCGATAATTACAGCTTTGGAAATAGGACGAAGACGTAATACGCAAGATGTTTTGGAGCGAAAAAAAATTTCTTCGAGTAATGATGCTGCAATTATTTTGCAACAACAAATAGGAGATTTACCCAACGAAGAGTTTTGGATTATGTACCTGAACCAAGGAAATAGAATTATAAAAACAGAACAAATTTCGAGAGGAGGAATTACACAAACTTCTGTTGATGTACGATTAATTTTTAAACGTTCGTTAGAATTGATGGCTACAGGAATTATTCTTTCTCATAATCATCCGTCTGGGAATTTGGTACCTAGCGTAGCAGATAAATCCATTACACAAAAAATAAAAGAAGGAGCTTTGCTTTTGGATATTCAGGTTTTGGATCATGTGATTGTTTCGCAAAAGAATTATTTTTCGTTTGCTGATGAAGGATTAATTTAATTATCTTTAATCTTTATTGAATAGTTTATTTTGAACCAAACAGTTGTCATATTTACTGAAAAAATTACAAATAGAATTGAGTACATTTTTGATTTTATATTTTCGGACTTTTTCGGACTTATATATGAAATAGTGATTTCTAAAACTATTTTTGACGAATATAATGGACCAAAAATTAATTTTTCTAATCAGTTTTTAGAACATGAGATTAATTTTAATGTTGATGAAATTTTATTGGAAAATGATATTAGGACAACAACAAATTATTCGACTTTAAACGAATTTGGAAAATGTTTTTATTGGCTTTCTAGGTATGAAGAATATAGTGCAGAACCTTATTTATTTGATGAACATCAACGGTTTTTAGGTTCAGATTTAGATTATTCAAAACCTATAGTTGATTTGATTTGTATGGAGATACAAAAGCAAATCTCTATAAAATATTCTCAACTTATTTTTAAAGAAAGAGTTTTTGAACAAATAAATACGCATGATGTTGATTATGCTTGGAAATATTTGTATCATTCGCCTAAAATAAAAATAGGTTCTATTGCAAAAAAGCTATTAAAAGCTAATTTTAGAGAAGCCCAAAAACAAGTGAATGTATGGTTAGGAAAAGAAAAAGATCCGTATGCTACGTTTGATTATTTGAGGGATTTAGCTCGAAAATATGATGTAAAAACTGTGTTTTTTTGGTTATTGGGAGATTATTCTACTTTTGATAAAAACCATGATTGGAAAAATAAAAATCAGAAAGAGCTAATAAATGATGTTGCTCGTTGGGCAACAATAGGAATACATCCTTCTTATCAATCCAATCAACAAAGTGATTTACTACAAACAGAAATAAATCGTTTGGAATTGTTGACGAATCAATCTGTAAAAAAATCTCGTCAGCATTTTATAAAACTTAATTTCCCACAAACATATCAACAATTGTTGAAAAGGGGGATTTTAGAAGATTATACAATGGGATTTGCAAATAGAATTGGGTTTAGAGCAGGAACTTCAACACCTTATAAATGGTTTGACTTATCAACAAATGAACAAACATTGTTAATAACATATCCTTTTGTAGCAATGGATGTTACGTTGAGGAATTATATGAAATTAACAACTGAAGAAGCTATAGGAGAACTAAAGCAATTGAAAAATACAATTAAAAGTGTGAACGGAACGTTTATAACTTTATTTCATCAATCGAACCTGGATGAAGATTGGATTGGATGGCGAAAAGTATATGAAAGTATTTTTGAATGATAAGACAAGTTTCTCGACAAAAATTAGCAGTAGATAAGTATACAGATTGTTTAAAGAAATCTGTAAATTATCGTGTTTATGCTGAATTTTGGTATTTAGATACGTTGTTAGGAGAAAATTGGGATTGTTTGGTTTATAATGATTACGAAGCTGTAATGCCTTTACCTTTCGTAAGAAAATTTGGAATAAAATTTATAAATCAACCTCTTTATTGTCAACAATTAGGTGTTTTTCATCAAAAAGAATTTACTGGACATATTTTTCAAGAATTTGAAATGAGATTACATCGAAAATTAGTTCGTTCCTATAATTTTAATGAGGAAAATACAGCAATGTTTTCTCCCAAAGGAAAATTGAGAGTAAATCAAATTTTGGATATATCTAATTCTTATGAAGAATTATACAATAATTTTAGTTTAAATAGAAAGAGAAATATTAAAAAGAACTCGTTTAATAAACTAAATATTGATCAATCTTTTTTTGATGTAGAATGGTATTTTGATGCATTAGAAAAAAATTATGCTTATTCGAAAACAATAAACTTATCTCTTTTTAAAGAGATAATCAATGAAAATATACAACGAAAAAACTGTACACAATACTTTCTTTTTGATGAAAATAAAACAATTATTTCTTCTGTTTTTGTACTACATTCATTAGAGAGAATAATATTACTTAGTTCCGTTAGAAATAAAGATTTTGAACCAAAAGGCTCTTTTTCTTATTTACTAAATCATATTATAAAAGATAATTATGGACGTCCTTTAATTTTTGATTTTGAAGGCTCAAATATTAAAGGAATACAAGAATATTATGCAAGTTATAACTCTGAAATAAGATATTATTGTAGCTATAAAAATTTTTTTGAATTGGTTTTTTT
>DJDD01000033.1:32226-33849 GCA_002430925.1 Flavobacteriales bacterium UBA5933 | reverse complement strand
TGAAAACCATCAATTCTTTCTAATGCTACAAATTGATTCATTTTATGAAAACCAAATAAAACACCATCATCTATACTTGTTTGATCAAAAAATTCTCCTTCTAAAGTGAAAGCTGTATCTGGAGCATTCCAAGAAGTTGTAACCATATATTTTTTTCCATGCATTAAACCTCCAGTTCCATAATTTATTGCTGGATTTACTCTACTTCTACCATCACTTTTAAAAATACCATTGTTATGACCAGCTGTAAAAACATCATCTATGTATTTTTTTAATCGATTTGGTACCTGAAACCACCAAATTGGTGTATGATATATAATAATATCTGCCCATTTAAAATTTTCAACTTCTTCAAATGCATCATAATCATCATTAATATTTGATACTTTATATTCTATATTATTCTTTTCTAAAAATTGAACTGTCCAATTTGTTAATGTATTATTGAATTTCCCTCCTGAATGAGCAAAAACTTGTCCTCCATTTATAATAAAAACTTTCATTATTTTATTTTTAATAATTTATTCTACAAATTTCTCATATAAATATATATTATAAAAATAATTTAAGTTATACATTTGTATAATTAATATAATAGCTATGCGTTGGAACCTGGAATGGATAAGAACATTTAAAGCAATTTATGAAACAGGGACTTTATCTGCAGCTGCTCAAGAATTATTTATTTCTCAACCAGGAGTTAGCTTACATTTGAATTCTTTAGAAGCGTTTACAGGATATAAATTATTTGATCGATCAGCTAGAAAAATGGTTCCAACAGAAAAAGGGAAAATTTTTTATAATTATATCATTGATCCTTTAAAAAAATTAGAAAAAGGTGAACAGTATTTTCATAAAAGAGCAAAAGAAGAAAGAGTAACCATAAGTGTAGGTATGTGTTTCGAAGCTTTTCAATATACATTAGAAGAATATATATCTAAATTTCCTTTTAATTTTATAATCAAATTTGGAGATTACAATCAAATGCAACAGGATTTAGATAATGGCTTATTAGATCTTATTGTTACACCAAGAGCAGGAAATCAAAAGAATTTAAAATATGAAGCATTTTCTAAAGAAAGAATTGTACTTATAGCAGGAAGTAAAACTGATACTACAGAAATAGAACAATTAATTAAAGAAAATAAAACTAAAGAAATTGCATCATTTCTAAAAAATCAATTATGGTACAGTGTTACAAATGAAATGGAACACATGAAAAATTTTTGGCAAAACCAATTTGGTGAACATCCAGATTTTAGTCCAAATTATATTGTTCCAAATATCAGCTCCATCATTAGATGTTTAAGTAATAATAATGGATATTCTATTGCTCCAGATTTCCTATGTGGAGAAGCAATAAAGGATAAAAAAATAAAACTGATTTGGGAAGGAAATTCAATTCTTGAAAATACGCTTTATTTCGGAACTAGAAAAAAGACTATCTATCAAAATGAAATAGAAAAACTTGAAACTTTATTGAAAACAAAATGGCAATGTTTATAACATTTTCGTAAAAACCATGCATTATTTTATTTAAATTGCAAGTACAAAACCACAACAAAATAGAAAAAAATGACAGTACAAGAATTTAAAGAAAAACTAGATTTGCCGCTTATCACG
>DJDD01000033.1:29111-32196 GCA_002430925.1 Flavobacteriales bacterium UBA5933 | reverse complement strand
CTATCACATCACCTATGTTTTTAGTTTCTAGAACAGAATTAGTTATAGAAGCTTGTAAAAATGGTGTTTGTGGAACATTTCCTTCTTTGAATGGTAGAAAACCAGAAGATTTCGAACAAATGCTAATTGATATTACAACACAGTTAGAACAATTCGAAAAAGAAACAGAAAAAAAAGCAGCTCCTTTTGGAGTAAATTTAATTGTAAACAGAACCAATCCAAGGATAGAAACTGATTTAGCTTTATGTGTAAAATATAAAGTTCCATTAATCATAACATCTTTGGGTGCCGTAAAAGAAATAGTAGACACTGTACACAGCTATGGAGGAATCGTTTTTCATGATGTTATAAAAAAACGTCATGCAGAAAAAGGTGTAGAAGCTGGTGTAGACGGAATTATTGCTGTGGCTGGTGGCGCAGGTGGACACGCAGGAACTGCTAATCCATTTGCTTTAATCGATGACATTAGAACATTTTACAAAGGTTGCTTAATTCTAGCTGGTTCATTGAACAATGGAAATGATATATTAGCCGCAGAAACAATGGGAGCAGATTTTGCATACATAGGAACTCGTTTTATAGCTACAAAAGAAGCAGCTGCAGATAATAAATACAAAGATATGATAGTAAATTCATCATTTGAGGATATTATTTACACTGACGGAGTTTCTGGAGTTTCTGCTAATTTCTTAAAACAAAGTATCAAACATTCCGACATAAATATCGAAGATAAAAAAGAAGAGGATTTTTCTAAACTAACAGATCATGATGATCAAAAAGCATGGAAAGATATTTGGTCTGCTGGTCATGGCGTTTCTGGTATACATGACGTTCCTACAGTAAAGGAATTAATCACTAGAATGAAAAATGAATATAAAACTGCTTTAGAAAAGAATGTCCAACGCTTAAACAAATTAAAATTTTAATCTAACATAAAATGAAAACAACACAAGAACTCATCGAATTAATTTCTCTAAAAAAATTAGAAAATAATCTATTCGAAGGAAAAAGTTCTTTTATGGGAAGTCCTCATGTTTTTGGAGGACAAGTTGTAGCACAAGCATTAAATGCTGCATACCAAACAGTAGACACAGACAGATTTTGTCATTCATTACATTCATATTTCATTTTAGCTGGTCAATTAGACGAACCAATCTATTATGAAGTTGCTATTTTAAGA
Organism: Flavobacteriales bacterium UBA5933; assembly: GCA_002430925.1. GTDB lineage: Bacteria > Bacteroidota > Bacteroidia > Flavobacteriales > Weeksellaceae > Empedobacter. Next base: position 31,016 of record DJDD01000033.1, on the reverse strand, counting down.
GATGGAGGAAGTTTCAGCACAAGAGTAGTAACAGCAAAACAAAATAACGAAGCTATTTTTGTAATGGCATGTTCTTTTCAATTAAAACAAGAAGGGTATGAACATCAAGAAGAAATTCCAGATGTAAAACAACCTGAAGAATTAATCAGCTGGAGACAAATTGCAGAAATGTTCGGAGATTTTTTACCAAAAGCTACTAAGCAATTTATAATGGCCGACAGACCAATAGATTTTAAACCTGTTGAGACATTAAACCTTGCTGAAAAGAAAGATTACGAAAGCTATAGCAATGTTTGGATGAATTTTAATGATGCGCCAAAAAACTTACCCTTACAAGTTGTTCATCAGTTAATCGCTTATAGCTCTGATTATAATTTATTGTCTACAGCATTAAAACCTCATGCTTCTAAGGCTCATTTTGGTAACACACAAATGGCAAGTTTAGATCACTCAATTTGGTTTCACAGAACTCCTAATTTACAAGATTGGATTTTAGTAAGCGTAGATTGCCCAAGTACAATGGATACAAGAGGATTTACAAAAGGAGAACTATTCAATAAATCTGGAGAACTAATTTGCAGTGTTGCTCAAGAAGGTTTAATTCGACCAAAAATAAAATAAATACATCAAAAAAAACCTCGTAATAGTATATTATGAGGTTTTATATTTATTTGGGCGTTCGAGCGGGTTTTCCGCTATATCTTTTCTAATTGATGAGCTTACTGAAATCAAAATGAATCCAATTAGAAAAGGATGCTGCTTCAACCCCTAACGCAAAGTCAATAAAAAATAATTTTTGTTCCTTTACTTATACTATCATGTATAATAAAATCAATAATCTCTTGATTTATATTTTCTGATAATACAGAACGTTTTTTAAAAATGAACAAATCAGCATAAAATATTAGTGGATTAAAAACCAATTCTCCAGAAACTCGAATAGAGATATTAACAGTCTGATTTGAAGAATTAATTAACATTTCTCCTCTGGAAATAATTGAATAAGTTATCTCTTTCATTCATTATTTCTTATTTGCAAAATAATCTAAAAAATTATCAGGATCAGCACCTGTTCTTTCATTTGTATTCAATGAATCAATTTTATCAATATCATCCAAAGAAAGTTCAAAGTCAAATATTAAACAATTCTCTTTTATTCGTTCAGGATTTACACTTTTCGGAATTGTTGCTATTCCTTTTTGTAAATCCCATCTTAAAATAATTTGAGCAACAGACTTATTATATTTTTTAGCTAAACTTTTTAATATTTCATTTTCCAACAATCGTCCTCTCATCAATGGAGCCCAAGCTTGGTAAGCAATTTCATGATCTTTACAATAATTAACCAATTCTTGCTGAATCAACCTTGGATGAAATTCATTCTGTACAACCATTGGTTTATAAACACAATTATTCTGAATTGTTTCTAAATGATGTTGCAAACAATTAGAAACTCCAATAGATTTTACCAAACCCGCTTCATATAAAAACTCTAAAGCTTTCCAAGATTCAATGAATTGATCAGCAACTGGCCAATGAATTAAATACAAATCTATATAATCTAAATTCAGGTTTTTAAGTGATTGATAAAATGCATGAATTGTCTTATCATATCCCATATCATCTATCCAAACTTTTGTAGTAACAAATAGCTCTGAACGATTGATTTCGTATGAATTAATTGCTTTACCAACTCCAATTTCATTGTCGTAATAAGAAGCTGTATCTATAAGACGACAACCTTCATCTATAGCTGAATGAATAGCATTTATAACCTCATCACCTTCATTCGTTTTATAAACGCCCAATCCTAAAATTGGTAATTCAACTTCATTATATAATTTTATTTTAGAAGTTATATCAAGCATAATGAGTATAATTTATTTATAAATTTACAATAAAAAC
>DJDD01000033.1:0-28985 GCA_002430925.1 Flavobacteriales bacterium UBA5933 | reverse complement strand
AAATTTACAATAAAAACAAAGAGGATATTCTATTAGAACATCCTCTTTTTGTTAAGTATTCACATACTAATATTAAAAAATATTAAACGCAAGCTGAATGTTGCCCGAATCATTAATTGGACTCCAAGAAGCAGTAGCAGTTATAGGTAATTGATATCTACCAAAATTAAGTGTTTTACCCACTATAAAACCTACGTTTGCTAAGCCTGATTTTGGTCCATAAAAATTCTTGCCTTTATCTTCTTTTTCAGAAGATAAAGCAAATGCTGCTGCTGCATATAAATCTAAATTAATTGCTTTACTTTTTACGACTGGATAAGAAGCTTGTACATAAGAAGAATAAAGATTTTTCTCATTTTCCAATCCTCTATCTCTACCATGAATTACAGTTGACCAATATAAATTTAATGGAACCTTATCAGAAAGTGTATAAGAAACAGACAAGTCTAAAAAATGCCCCGTTTTATCTGCATTGTATTCAAAAAAATCTTTATTGTTCCAAGTTGCATTGGTAGAATAATTATAGATATCCCAAAGAGCAAAAGTTAAATTCTTAACAGGAGAATAAATGGCATAATAATCAAACTCTCGATATTCACCTGTTGTTCCATATCCTCCCCAAACTCCTGCTTTCAGTTTTCCATCATTCGTTCCTACTCCTGCATCAATAGCAAAAACGGTAGAATTTGTTACAGCAATTCCTCGCCATAAATGCATAGTTTTTAATTGTCCATGCAAATAAAATGGAGATAACTCTTGCTGAAACTCATCATTCAAAGAACTTTCATTTTTTTGATTTTCGTTCATTTTAAGATCTGTAACATCATAAGTCTGTGAAAAAACAAAAAGTGGAGTTGTGAATGCAAAAGTTAGTAATATATTTTTGAATGAAGTTATTTTATTCATGTTGTGTGGTTTTGAAGATGAATAATTAAATTAACTAGATAAAAAGCAAAATAACAAAGCAGCTAAAACAGCTCCTAATAAAGGTCCAACAATTGGAATCCATGCATATCCCCAATTACTAGAGCCTTTACCTTTCATAGGTAATATGGCATGCATAATTCTAGGTCCTAAATCTCTAGCTGGATTTATAGCATAACCTGTTGTTCCTCCTAATGATAAACCTATAGACCAAACAATAAAAGTTACAGGTATAGCACCTACAGATCCTAAGCCTAATTTTACTTTATCCGTTCCTGATGTTCCTGATGCATTAGAAAAATGAAATACACAAAAAACTAGAACAAATGTTCCTAAAATCTCAGAAAGAACATTTCTAAAATTGTTTGGAATTGCAGGTCCAGTAGAAAATACACCTAGTTGAGAACCTGGATTATCAGAAGAAGCATCAAAATGATCTTTATACATCGCCCAATTTAAAAAAGCTCCAATCATAGCCCCTAACAACTGAGCAAGAACAAACAATGGCACTTTAGACCATTCAAATTTATTTGCTAGTGCCAAACCTACAGATACTGCAGGATTTAAATGAGCTCCAGTTACAGGGCCTGCAATTACAACCCCTGCAAAAACAGCCAAAGCCCAACCAGTTGTAATAACTATCCAACCAGAACCATGACCTATTGTCTTTTTCAAAGCAACGTTTGAACAGACACCACCACCTAAAAGTATTAAGACAGCAGTTCCTATTAATTCAGCTGAAAATTCATTCATAACTAATTGATTTTAATCTTCAATCCAATTTTGAGTTCTTTTTACAGCCTTATTCCAGAATTTTAATAATTCATTTCTTTTTTCAGAATCCATTTCTGGTTTGAATAGTCTATCTTGTTTCCATTGAACTTTTATCTCATCAATATCTTTCCAATAACCAATAGCTAAACCTGCTAAATAAGCAGCACCAAGAGATGTTGTTTCTAAAACTTTAGGACGAATAACTTCATTTTCTATCAAATCAGCTTGAAATTGCATTAATACATTATTTGCACAAGCACCTCCGTCTACACGTAATTCTTTAATTTCATTACCAACATCAGATTTCATACTCTTGATTAAATCATCAACTTGAAATGCAATTCCTTGAATAGCTGCTTTTGCAATATGAGCTTGTGTAGTACCACGAGTAATTCCAAAAATTGCACCTCGAGCATATTGATCCCAATAGGGAGCACCAAGACCAGTAAGAGCTGGAACAAAATAAACACCTCCATTGTCTTCTACAGATGCAGATAATTTTTCACTTTCAGGCGCAGATGAAATTATTTTAAGACCATCTCTCAACCATTGAATAACTGCTCCTCCAACAAAAACAGAACCTTCTAATGCATAAGTTGTTTTACCATCTATTTGCCAAGCAACTGTCGTTAATAAATTATTTTTTGAAAATACAGGTTGATCTCCAATATTCATTAATAAGAAACAACCTGTTCCATAAGTGTTTTTAGCCATTCCTTCATCTACACACATTTGTCCAAATAATGCAGCTTGCTGATCTCCAGCAATACCAGAAATTGGAATTTTAGTTGAAAATAATGTTGTTGATGTTGTTCCATAAATTTCACTACTGCTTTTTACTTCAGGCAACATAGATTTTGGAATACCAAATAAATCTAACAATTCATCATCCCAATCCATGATATTAATATTATACAATAGAGTTCTTGAAGCATTAGATACATCTGTAATATGCATTTTTCCTCTAGTAAATTTCCACACAAGCCAACTGTCTACAGTTCCAAAGCACAATTTCCCTTGCTCTGCTCTTGCTCTTGCACCATCAACATTATCTAAAATCCATTTAATTTTTGTTGCACAAAAATATGAATCAATAACAAGACCTGTTTTTTCTTGTATAATATCTTTATATCCTTTTTCTTTTAAAGAATCACAATATTTTGATGTACGTCTATCTTGCCAAACTATTGCATTGTAAACTGGATCTCCAGTTTCTCTATCCCAAACTATTGTAGTTTCTCTTTGGTTTGTAATACCAATAGCAGCAATATTAGTTCCATTTAAATCTGATTTTGCTACAGATTCTGCAGCTACAGAAGATTGTGTATACCAAATTTCATTTGGGTCATGCTCTACCCAACCTGGTTGAGGAAATATTTGCTGAAAATCTTTTTGAGATATTGCAACAATTTCTCCATCATGGTTATAAATAATAGCCCTAGAACTTGTTGTTCCTTGGTCTAATGCAAGAATAAATTTTTCGTGTGTTTCCATTTTTGTGGTTTTTATTATTTTGGAATTATTTTTTTCTTCTTATAATTGATATATTTTTGCTAATTCAGCAAATTCATTTACTTCATTTTGAACCCATTGTTCATCTTTACCTAATTCTTTAGCCATAACAGTTGCTACTTTATGAGATACCTCAACCGCTCCTTTTGCATCTAATAAAAGCAATCGAAGTCTACGCGCTAAAACATCCTCTAACTTATATGCTAATTCGTTTCTTACTGCAAAAACGACACAAGCATATGTATAATCATACTTTGGTAATAATTTTTCAGCATACTGAGGGTTTTCTTTTTCCAATTTCAATATCTCTGATCTATCTGATCCATAAAAATGTAAATCTTTCTCAAAATCAACATTTTCTTCATAACCATGTATTTTTAATTGCTCTGTTTTACAATTTGCAGATGGAACCTTATTTAATTCAATAATTTTATCAATTGTATCTTGTCCCATTCTTCTAAATGTTGTCCATTTTCCTCCAATAATTGTTACTAAACCACTATCAGAAACTAATATTTTATGGCTACGAGAAATTTCTTTCGTATTTTTGCCTTCTCCTTGCGGAGCAGCTAAAGGACGCAAACCTGCAAAAATTGCTTGCACATCATTTTTAGTTGGTTTACCTACTAAATATTGTTGAGCTGTAGTCAAAATAAAATCTATTTCTTCATCTAAAGCTCTTGGTTCTAATTCAGCATGATCTCTAAGTGTATCGGTAGTTCCTAAGATTAATTTATCATACCACGGAACAGCAAATAAAACACGTCCATCGCTTGTTTTAGGTATCATTAATGCATTTTCTCCTGGTAAGAATTTTTTATCAATTGTTATATGAACACCTTGGCTTGGTCTAACTAAGTGTGGAGAATTCGGTTTATCAAACTGTAAAATATTATCGGCATAAACTCCTGTAGCATTAATGACAGCCTTAGCATTTAGTTCAAAAATTTCATTAGTATCATCTGTTTTTATTTTTACACCTGAAAGCTTTCCTTTTTCATCTTTTAAAAGACCTACAACTTTTGTATAATTTAAAACGCAAGCTCCATTTTCTATTGCTGTTTGAGCTACATTTAAAGCAAGTCTTGAGTCATCAAATTGACCATCTTGATAAACTACTCCTCCTTTCAAACCTTTTGGTTTTACTGTTGAAAGCATTTTTAAAGTTTCCTTTGAACTTACATATTTAGATTTTCCTAAACTTAATTTACCTGCTAAAAAATCATAAAATTTCAACCCAACAGTGTACATAATATTATCGAAGTATGTATAGTTAGGAATTACAAAAGAAGTATTTCTTGTAAGATGTGGTGCATTTTTTAATAATAAACCTCTTTCATGACAAGCCTCTTTTACTAAACCAATATCACCCTGTGCCATATAACGAACTCCACCATGTAAAAGCTTTGTTGCTTTACTTGATGTTCCTTTGGCAAAATCAGCCTGTTCAACTAATAAAGTTTTGTAACCTCTGGTTGCTGCATCCATTGCACATCCAAGACCAGTGGCACCTCCACCAATAATAATAACATCCCAATTTTTATTCGATGTTAGTTGTTTTAATAAAGAGCTTCTTTTCATAATAAAAACATTTCGAAATCAAAAATAATAAAAAAAAACAAATAAGAAACAAATAAAAACCTTTTTTAACCTTTAATGAAAGAATTATATATAAAAAACTTTACTAAATTTGGTTAGATTTTAAAACATAAATGATGATAGAATTTGAAACAATGGCGCAAAGACATAATTATATTTTAGATCAATTAGAAAAAAATGAAGTCCTTAAAATATCCGATTTAGCCAAAAAACTTGACGTATCTATTGTTACTATAAGAAAAGATATTAAAACACTCGAAAACATGGGTTTAATCTATAAAGCTCATGGTCTTATCTATAAAACTAATCCATATACTCAAGATATTAATGTTAATGAGAAAAGCCTTCTAAATGTTGATCAGAAAAAAGATATTGCAAAATACGCTGCATCATTAATAGAACCTAACGATGCTATATTAATTGCTTCTGGTACTACTGTTTTACAATTTGCACAAGCTATAAATGTAACAAGTGGAAAGCTCACAGTTGTTACATCAGCAATGAATGTTGCATTAGCGCTTAGTGGAAAAGCAAATATTGAAGTAATTCAATTAGGAGGTGTTGTAAGACCTAATTCAACATCTGTTGTTGGTCCTTATGCAGAAGAAACTTTAAAAAGACTATCATTTTCAAAACTGTTTATTGGAATTGATGGAATAGATACCGATTATGGCTTAACAACATCTAATCTACTAGAAGCCAATTTAAACCATTTAATGATTAAAGCTTCTCAGAAAACTATAGTATTGACAGATTACAGCAAATTTGGAAAAAAAGGTTTTGGAAAAATATGTGATTTAAATGAAGTAGATCATATTATTACTGATTCAAGAATTACTGAAAAAGCAAAAGAAGATATTGATAATTTAGGTGTGAAACTAACAATTGTTTAAACTTATTTCTTTTTGTTTTCTTTTCATAAAAAAGGCTTTCATTTAATTAAATGAAAGCCTTTTTTATGAAATATTCTTCAATTACTAGTATAATACCATTTTATCTTCTCTTTTGCGAACATGTACATATGCATAATAACAACTATACAATATAAATAGAACAAATACAAAAGAAAGTAATGGCAAATAAATCGACATAAATATTAATATCACAGAAGAAAGTGTTTCTAAAGTACTTATTACAAAATTACCTTCTCCTCTTGTCGTAATTGTTGACACATCTCTAGCTGCAGTCATTGTAGCAGAAATAAAGAAAGAGATTCCTCCTCCAACTATTATTGCTAAAATCCAAGCTAAAAAATCATTCATTGATTCTGGTAATACTATTTTAAAAATAAAAACACCTGCTATTGCAGCCAAAGGCACAGATATTTTATCTAGAAAATTATCTAAATAAGGAATATAATAAATTGCTAACTCAACGATTGATAAAATTCCTAATATAATCATTGTAGTATCAGAGCTAATCCAACTCCAACTTTCAGAAATATTTAAATTAATGCTTCCTGAATCAGCTAATAAACTGACTACAAATAAAGGTAAGAAAATTCTGAACCCCGTTGCTGCGACCAAACCTATCCCTATCAGTATAGGTAAGAGAAAATTTGTTGATAATAATTCGTTCATTTTTATATTTTTAACAGTTTTGATTACTTAAATTTACAAAAAAAATACTTAATAATTATCATTTTTTTCTTTCCTTTGCACGCGATTAATAAAATTTAGAGAAGTACTGTAAAGTACTTTTTTTGTGTAAAAAAATTTAAATGATTAATTTATACTTGAATAGTCGATTAAAATTACAATCAAATAACAATTTGGTCTACTATACTCATTCTATTAATCCTATCCTATTCTATACTAAAAAAATAAAAAAACAAGAATCATTCGTAAATATTTTAAAATTAAAAAGTAAAATTTTATCTTTAGTAAAATTTAATGGATGATCTTGCAATGGAAACAACTAATAATTTAAAAAATAATAAAAAAAAGATGCTAGTAATTGGAATTGCAGGTGGAACAGGTTCAGGAAAAACTACTGTTGTTAATAATATTTTGAGAGACCTAAACGCCGAAAGTGTAATTGTTATTTCGCAAGATAATTATTATAAAGATCATTTAGATTTATCTTTTGAAGAACGTTCTAAAATAAATTTCGATCACCCAAGATCAATTGATTTTGAATTATTAAAAGAACATGTTTCATTATTAAAAAGTGGCGTTTCGATTGAGCAACCTGTTTACTCATTCATTACACACAGTAGAAAGGACGAAACAATTCTTACTCACCCACAAAGTGTAATTATCGTTGAAGGTATTTTAGTATTAACTGATCCTGAATTAAGAGATTTATTTGATGTTAAAATATTTGTACATGCAGATTCTGACGAAAGATTAATCCGTCGTGTTCGTAGAGATATACAAGAAAGAGGTCGTGATTTAGATGAAGTTTTAACTCGTTACCAAAAAACGTTAAAACCAATGCATCAGCAATTCATAGAACCTTCAAAAAACTATGCAGATATTATTATTCCTAATATGAAAAAGAAAAATTCTGTTGCTGTAAAAGTTCTTACTACTGTAATTAAAGAAAAATTAAATTCTCAAGTAACCATATAAATGAAAAATACATCGGAAGAAATACTAGATGAAGAATTAACTCCAGAAATTCCAAAAAAGAAAATAAGAGATTCTCGATTATTCAAAATAGTTTGGAATCGCTATTTTATACTTTCTGTTGCATTTATTATTTGGATGTTTTTTTTCGATCAAAACTCATTTTTTGTTCATAGAGAACTTGATAAGCAAATTCGTCTATTAGAAATGGATGAAGCTTATTTTCAAAAAAATTTAAATAAAGAAAAAGAAAAACTTAACGAACTTAATAACAATCCTGCTGAAATAGAAAGAATTGCTAGAGAGCAACATTTTCTAAAAAAGGAAGATGAAGATATATTCATTATTCAACAAGAAAAAGTTGAAGAACCTAAAGAGAAAAAATAATGAATAAATTTTTTGAAGATATTATTCCTATCTCAGAAAAACAATGGAAGAATAAAGTTCAAGTAGAATTAGAAGGTTTAGATTATAATAAAACGCTTGTTTGGGGAACTAATGATCATATCAATGTTAAACCATTATATATATCGAATGATGTAGATTATTATAATCTAAAACCTATTTCTAATGCTACTAAAATAATTTCTACTAATATCAAATTGGAGAATAAGTATTGCAATGCTTATTTTATAACTGAAAATAATAGTGATCAATTAGAATCTATTCCTAGTGAATCTGATTTATATTTTCAATACCATGAAACATTAAATTTTAATGTTCTTAAAAAATTACCTCATAAAAAATTCTTAGACTTTGATGTTTACGGCTATTATGCTCAAAATGGAGTTCGTTTAAAGGAAACCAGAAAAGCAGATCGTGATTTAATCAAAAAAATAGTTAGAGAAAGTTATTGTGATAAATGTATTGCCATACAAGCAGATGTTTATCAAAATGCAGGAGCCAATCATATACAAGAAATTGCAATATCTTTATCGCATGCAGTGCAGTATATTGAGGATTTTGGAGCTGAAATAGCAGATAAAATTTACTTTAAATTTGCGATTGGAAGTAATTTTTTCTTTGAAATTGCTAAACTAAGAGCTTTCCGATTTTTATGGCGAATGATTATGGAGCAATATGATTTAAGAAATGATGCACACATTGTTACTTCTGTTTCTAAAAGAAATAAATCATCTTTAGATAAGGATAATAATATTGTTAGAGCTTCATTGGAAATATCAGCTTCATTCCTAGGCAAAAGTGATGCAATAATTGTGGAAAATGAAATAAATCCTTGTGATTATAACGATGATTATATTTCTGGTTCTTATTATATAGAAAATCTTACTGATCAGATGGGTGAAAAAGCTTTGGAATTATTTAAGACAATTCAAAATTCTGGAGGCTTTCTGAAATCAATAGAAAATGAAACAATTCAAGATTTCATTTATTCAACTGCAAAAAAAGAACAAAAAGATTTTGATGAAAACATTTTACAACTAATTGGTGTAAATAAAAACAAGATTTCATTTGGTAATGATGAAAGAACAAAAAAAGAAAAAGTGATTAAGCAAGTTCTATTTTTACCTATTGTCCCTACTCGATTAGCAGAAAAAGAAGAAAAGAAATAAATTTATATTCGTCTATCAATAAAATTATTACACCATTGAATAATGCTATTTTATCCGCAGAATTTCAAGATTATTTAAAATCAATTGAACATGAGGATTTTAAAAAAATTGTTTTAAAAAAATCTCCTTTTGAACTAATTTCTTCATCAGAAATTGCTCAACAATTAAAAGGAATACAAGTATCTAAATCTAAATTCCCTACATTATACAAAACTGAGAATATATTCTTTCCTCCTTCTATTAACCTTGAACAAGCTAGTTCTGAAGCTACAGCAAATTATAAAGCTAGTTTAATTGAAGGAAACACTTTGATTGATTTAACCGCTGGATTTGGAATAGATACTATGGCTTTTGCAAAAAGGTTTTCAGAAGTTTATCACATAGAACAAAATACAGAATTAAGTGAGATTGTAAAAAATAATACATCAATACTTTCTCCGAATGTAAAAGTATATTCTACCTCTTTTCGAGATTTTTTCGATCAACATTCAACATTAAAATTTGATGTTATTTATCTTGATCCTGCACGAAGAAATTCTGGTGGAAGAAAATTCATTTTAGAGGATTTAGAACCTAATATTTTAGAATGGATTCCTACTTTTTTTGAAAAAAGTAATAAAATATTAATCAAACTTTCTCCTTTATTAGATATTTCTTCAACTCTACAACAAGTAAATCATATTACTGAAATACATATTGTTGCTTTAAAAAATGAAGTAAAAGATTTTTTGATTGTATTAGATAAAAATCAAATATATGATAATCCTATCATTAAAGCTATTAATTTAGAAAGTAATCAAACTGATTTTCAATTTAATTATAATGATGAAATAGATGCTATAGCAACTTATGGTTCTGTCTCACAATATATCTATGAACCCAATGTAGCTATTTTAAAAACTGGTGCTTTTAAATTAATATCAGAAAGATTTAACATTCAGAAACTTCATCAGAATACTCATTTATATACTTCATCAGAAATTATAAATAATTTTCCAGGTAAAGTGTATAAGATTGAAGAACAAATCACAAATCCTAAAAAGGAAATTTTGAAAATGAAAGCTAACATGCTTGTTAAAAACTTTAATCAACCAATAGATGTAATTAAGAAAAAATTCAAAATTATTGATGGTGGACTTACTACTCTAATTTTTACACAAAGCATTGATGGTTTTCATATTTTAAAAACATCTCGTATTTAGTTGAATTTATAAAAAAGTTATATTAATTTTATAGATATCAAAATCATTATTAAAATTTAAATCATTTGGAATTTAAAAATAAATTAGAAAATTTCATTTATGGAGAAGCTCTTGCTGATGGAATAAAAACTTCTATTGCAATTGTTATACCTCCTATTGTTGCAGGATATTTCGGCGAATTATATACTGGTGTAACCATGAGTCTTGGTGCTGTATTAGCACATATGACAGATACTCCTGGACCATTCAAGGAAAGACGAAATTTTTTATGGCTTTCAGTTCTTTTTATTTTTATCATTTCATTCCTTACCAAAACAATCAATCATTTTGAGTATGTATTAGGATTGTTCTTAATTGTAATTGTTTTTTCTTCAAATATGCTTGCAGTTTGGGGACAAAGAGCAAGTGCATTAGGCATGGTTATTATGATGTCTATGGTTATGAACATGAATGATTTGAGAGATGATTTAAATGCTTTTCAAATCGCAAGTTTTATAACTGCTGGTGCTATTTGGTATTCTATTTTTAGTCTAGCTATAAGTACTTTTAGACCTTATAGAATGGCTCAGCAGAACCTTGCTGATACGATGATACATATAGCTGAATATATTCGTATTAAAGCCTCTATGTTCGATAAAGATTCTAATTATGATGATATTATAAAAAAACTTATTGATGAACATGTTATCATTAATGAAAAACAAAATTTAGTTCGTGAATTAGTCTTTAGCAATAAAAGATTAGTAAAAGATCAAACACCAATTGGTCGATCTATTGTATTTATCTATTCTGACTTAATAGATATTTTTGAAAATATAACTGCTACACAATACGATTATAAAAGTATTCGTGAAGAATATGGCGATACAAAAGCTATGCGTAAGATTTATAACATGATGAATAAAATTGCGCATGAGTTAAAAATGATTGCTTACCATATCAATTCTAATAAAAAACCTAAATCGCCTACTTTTGACTTTGATATTGAATTGAAAAAAATTGATGATGCTATCAAGGAATTATATCTTGATGGAAAGAAACCTATTGTATTAACAAAGGTTTATATTAACATAAAACAAGTCATTTATAAAATAAATTTCATTCATAAATTCTTTTATGATGATTCATTTTCAGAAAAAAAGAAGAATCCATTAGATCATGCACAAAATTTTCAGCCAACTGTAAATTATTCTATGCGAAAAATGCGAGATCACTTTAATATTAAATCTTCTATTTTTCGTCATGCTTTAAGAGCTACAATTGTAATGCTTACTGGTTATGCAATTACATTTATAATACCTACTAGCTATCATAGTTATTGGATTTTGATGACAACAGTTGTTATATTAAAACCTGGTTTTAGTGTTACTAAAAAAAGAAATTATCAACGATTGAAAGGAACTATTTCTGGTGGAATTGTTGGTTTGCTAATTGTTCTTTTTATTCATGATCTTGGAATTCGATTTGCATTCATGCTTTTCTTCATGTTACTAGCATATACTTTTATAAGACAACGATATTCTGTCGGAACATTTTATTTAACAGCTTATGTACTAATTGCTATTAGTTTTTACTCTAAAATTGATACCATTACAATTATAGAAGAACGATTCATGGATACTATAATTGGTGGATTTATGGCATTTATTTCTTGTTATTTAATTTTCCCTACATGGGAAAAAAATAATATGAATGGGTATATACAAAAAGCTCTTATCGCTGATTACGAATATATATTCCTTGTTTTTAAACGGCTAGCAAATAATGAAGTTTCTACAACTGACTATAAAATTGCTCGAAAAGATTTATTTATCGCAATGGCTAACATTAATTCTGTTTTTCAGCGAATAATTTCAGAACCAAAAGACAAGCAAAAAAATGCAGATGAGCTAAATAGTTTTACTATTTTCAATCAATCTTTTGTTTCTTATTCTGTTGGATTAGTCAAAATCATTAAAAGAAATAATGACGTTGTATTAACATCAGAGCATATTCGTTTAATTACTAAAATTCTACAATTGCTGTTGCAAAGCATAAATATGTTTGGAGAATATAAAACAGAGCATTTATTAAAAACTATTGTTTTTGATGAACAACCTGTAAATATGGAGGAAATAACTACTGATGATTTGAAAAATGATGCTGAATTAATTAAAAATTTACTTGAATATTTGTATGAAATAGTTTCTGATTTCTCTAAAGTTGGACAAGTTTTTATAGATGAACATCAAAAAAAGAATGAATCGGAAATAGGAGATAAAAAAGTGACCGTTTAATTTTTTTTGTAAACATGGAATTTTTAATTAAAAATCAACAACTTGAATTAAAATATGAAAAAGATAAAGGAGCCTGGACCTATCATATACAAATTCCGAACACAAAAGACATTGTAGGAAAATGGGGTTCTCTGAAAGTTTCGGGAACAATTGATGAGTATAAAATTGAAAGTATAAATTTATTTTCTAGAAAAGGAGAAGATAAGTTAATTTCCATTAATAAAAAAATTAGAAATGAAATCAAAAAAGATAAAGGTGATTTTGTAAATGTCACTCTTTATTTATTAAATCCTATAAATAAAATTACAGAAAAAGAAATTTTACAAACTTTTGAAGAATCAGCTGTTCTATTGAATTTCCAAAATTTATCTGAAGAAGAAAAAGATAAAATTATTAAAGATATTATCTCAGAAAATTCAGAAGAAAAACAAATAAAAATTATTTTGAAATATATTAATATTCTTAGTTAAGAAACAATTTTTATATACTATATCTATATTGCGTTAGGGAATGTAGTGAAAATCCTTTTTCCTCAGAAAAAGATTGCAACGAAATGCCCGACCGAAGGGAACGCCCAATAATTAAACTTGATGCTTACGGATGGGTATATTTTCTTTTTCCATTTGGCTTATCCCCCAATCTCTTAATAAATTTATAAAAGGAATTAAACTTTTACCTGTTTCGGTTAGTGTATATTCAACTTTTGGAGGAACTTCTTGATAAACTTTTCTATTCAATAGTTCATTATTTTCTAATTCTCGCAATGTTTGTGTTAACATTTTGGTCGTAATATCATTCATTAATCTTTTTAATTCACCAAATCGTAAAACTTCATATTTCGAAACATACCAAAGTATACGCCCTTTATATTTTCCTCCAATTCTTCTAAATGCAAAATCAACAGCGCACATTGGTTCTGTTTCATTATTTTTAATCATAAATTATAATTTTTAATAAACTGATTCTCAATAATAGTTTATTTTAGGTAACTAAAGTACAAAAAAGTAGGTACTTGTAAATTCAAAACTATGTAAATAATTTTGAAAAAAAGAACGTGAAAATAAATAGAAGAAAAGCAATAAAATTAGGTTCTATGATTGGTGCTTTATTTGCTTTCCCTACAATAATGAGTAATTCGTTTTTGATTAAAAATAACAAAAAAACTATTCGTAGTATGAAACCAATAAAAGTACAATTAGGTAAAATTTATTTTTACATTTTTTCTGATGGAGAAATGATTATTAATCAACCTGAAAAAGTATTTGCATCAGATATTTCAAAAAATGAATTTGAAAAAAAATCTAGTCAATTGCATCTCAAAAAATCTGTTGCAGAATTAAGTATCAATATCATTTTAATAAAAACCTCAGACAGAACAATTTTAATTGATAGTGGATTGGGTAAACATTCTAATAACAATCAAGGATTATTAATAGAAAGCCTTATTAACGAAGGCATTGAACCAACTACTATTACAGATGTTCTCATTACACATGCTCATCGTGACCACATTGGTGGATTAGTATCTATAGACAATCAACTTGTTTTTCCTAAAGCTACTTATCATATTTCCAAGGAAGAATATGATTTTTGGATGACAAAAAACCCAGATTTTTCTCAAAGTAAATTAAATCAAGAACAAGTAACTGGTACTGTAAATTTTATTCAAAAACTATTAAAAATAATTAGTCCTAAAGTTAAAACATTCAAAGCTGGAGAAACTTTATTTAATTTGATAAAAACAGAATTGGCACCAGGACATACACCAGGACATATAATATTTACAATAGCTTCTGAAGATAAATCAATAAAAAATGTTGTAGATATATTACATACTCCACTAATGATTTCTGAACCTGATTGGGGTGTTTTATTTGATGTTAATTTCAAACAAGGAATTGAAACAAGGAACAAAATTTTAAGTGACTGTTTTGTAAACAATACATTAGTCATGTCCTCTCATTTACCCTGGCCAGGATTAGGATATATTGATAAAAGAGATGATGAATATGTTTGGAATCCTATTAGTTATTACAATCCAACAGAAATTAAACTTTAAAAATAAATAATTATGAAATACAAAATATTAGGAAATACAGGAGAGGAAGTTTCTGCAATAGGTTTAGGTTGCATGGGAATGTCTCATGCTTATGGAAACATAGATGATAATGAAAGTATAAATACTTTACATAAAGCGTTGGATTTGGGAATTAATTTTTGGGATACAGCTGACTTTTATGGTGGTGGAAATAATGAAAAACTAATTTCAAAAGTTTTAAAACCAAATAGAGATAAAGTATTTATTGCTACAAAATTTGGATTTAGATATGATGAATCTTCTATCTCTTTTTCTAATCATGTTGATGGGTCTCCTGAATATATGAAAAAAGCTGTAGAATTAAGTTTACAACGTTTGGATATCGATTGTATCGATTTGTATTACTTACATCGTATTGACCCCAATGTACCTATTGAAGAAAGTATTGGTGCAATGAGTAACTTAGTAAAAGAAGGAAAAATTCGCTATTTGGGAATTTGCGAAGCATCAGCCAAAAGTATTGAGCGTGCAAATTCTGTGCATCCTATTGCAGCATTGCAAAGTGAATATTCTTTACTTACTAGAGATGTTGAAGCTGAAATTTTACCAATGGTAAGAAAACACAATATGTCTCTTATTCCATTTTCACCTTTGGGAAGAGGAATGTTAACTGAAAATTTCGATGTTAATCAATTAAAACAAGGTGATTCAAGATTAAAATTACCTCGTTTTCAAAGTCCATATTTAGAAAACAATCAAAAACTAGTTCAATCACTTACAGAATTTTCAACGAGTAAAGGAATAACAAATGCTCAAATGGCATTGGCTTGGCTGATGGCACAAGGAGATGATATTATTCCAATACCTGGAACAAAAAAACAAAAATATTTAGAGATAAATGCTAAATCTGTTGATATTGCTTTATCTAAAGATGATATCAATACAATTGATAGTATTATTGCTAAATATCCTAATACTGGAGAACGTTACAATGAAGATTCGTTAAAACTAACAAACGGATAAATAATCATAAATTCTAAATATTCAGTAGAATTTAAAGTTGTTTAAACTTACAGAGATTATGTTTATTTATAGGGCAATTGCTTCGCACCGTGCTTTATCGCTGTATCTTTTTAGATTGGAGATTGATTTAGTTTTGAAATGAATCCAATCAAAAAAGGATGCCGCTTCAATCACTATTGCAACTTATAATTATTAGAAATAATTCATTTAAACAACTTCTTTAATAAGAATATTTTATAAAATTTAAACAATTGCCAAATGAATTTTTTTCAAAACAATATTGATTAAAACAAAAATATCAATACTTTTGTGATGTGAAACTTTTTGCAATAAAAATATTAATATTTCTATACATCACAACTTCAACTCAATTTTCACAGTTGTATAAGTTGCCGATATTTGTTTCACACTTCATAGAACATGTAGAAAAAGATAAATTAGGTAGTATAAGTGAAGAAATGGTCTTTTTTATAAAACACCATTATGGTGGTCATGAAAAAGATGAAGATTGGCAAACTGACCAAAAACTTCCTTTTATAAAAATAGAAACTACACATGTAGACCATAGCTACTTACCTATTTTCGTTTTTGAAATTCCTCAAATAGACAAAAAAATAGATACAAAACCAATCTCTTTATATTACAAAGATTTTGTATCAAACTATTGCCAAAATTCAATTTGGCAACCACCAAAACAAGCGTAATTTTTCTAGATTTTAACTCTAATAAATGTTGTAACAACCATTATTTACAACACTTTATTCATTTGCTATAAATTATTATTTCTAGCATTATTTTCAATCTATATCTATTTTATAATTCACTAAAAAGTGAATGTATAATAGATTAATCTATATAATTTTACGATGTTAAATAAGATTATTGATTTCTCAATCAAGAATAAATTTATCATAGGATTATTTACGTTTGCCTTGTTGGTATTTGGTATATACAATGCAACTAAATTACCTATTGATGCACAACCTGATATTACATCCAATCAGGTTCAAATTATTACAGTTGCTCCTTCCTTTAGTGCAGAAGATATAGAGCGATTAGTTACTTTCCCAATCGAGCAAGCTAACTCAAATATTGGAGGTATAACGGATATCAGAAGTTTCTCCAGATTTGGATTATCTCTTGTAACAATTGTTTTCGATGATGATACAGATGTTTACTGGGCAAGACAACAAGTTAGTGAAAGACTTTTGCAAGTTCAAAAAGATATTCCAAATGGTATTGGACAACCACAATTAGGTCCTATTTCTACTGGCCTTGGTGAAATTTATCAATATGTTGTTCGTCCAGCCGAGGGTTATGAAGAACGATACGATGAAACTGAACTGCGAACAATACAAGATTGGATTGTAAGAAGGCAATTACTTGGTGTTCCTGGTGTTGCTGATGTAAGTAGTTTTGGTGGTAAACTAAAGCAATATGAAATTGGTATAGATCCACAACGTTTGCAAGCATTTAATCTTACAATTAATGATTTATTTGATGCACTGACTGAAAATAACCAAAACACTGGAGGTGCATACATAGAAAAAGGTCCAACTTCTTTATTTATAAGATCAGAAGGTTTAATTGGTAAAATCGAAGATATTGAAAACATTACTGTAAAACATTCTGGAAGCGGAACTCCAATTTTGATGAAAGATGTTGCAGAAATAAACACTGGTTTTGCAACAAGATATGGAGCAATGACATACAATGACAAAGGTGAAGTTTCTGGCGCTATTGTAATGATGCTGAAAGGTGCAAACAGTAATGATGTTATTAAAAATGTTCAACAACGAATAGAAGAAATCAAAAAAACACTACCAGAGGGAATTGTTATAGAACCGTTTTTGGATAGAAAAAAAATGGTTGATAATACAATTCATACCGTAGAAGTTAATCTAATGGAAGGTGCTTTAATTGTTGTTTTTATTTTAGTCATCTTCTTAGGTAATTTAAGAGCTGGTCTTATTGTTGCCTCGGTTATTCCTTTAGCTTTATTATTCGCCATCATCATGATGAATCTTTTTGGGATTGGAGGAAATCTAATGAGTTTAGGTGCATTAGATTTTGGTTTGATTGTAGATGGAGCTGTTATTATTGTAGAAGCTGTTATGCATCAGTTAATGTTTAGCAAAAAATTTGGTTTAAATAATAAGCTTTCAAAAATAGATATGGATGCAACAGTTGCGTCCTCTGCAAAGAAAATGGTAAACTCAGCTGTATTTGGTCAAATTATCATTTTAATTGTTTATTTACCTATTTTTTCTTTACAAGGAATTGAAGGTAAAATGTTCAAACCAATGGCTCAAACAGTTGCTTTTGCTTTAGCTGGTGCATTCATTTTATCACTTACTTATGTTCCTATGATGAGTAGTTTATTTTTGAGTCGAAAGAAAAAAATTAAACCGAACTTATCTGATCGAATAATGCATAAAATAGAACTATTTCATCAGAAATACTTAATAAAAGCATTAAGAAAAAGAACAATCATTCTGACAGTTGTTATAAGTCTTTTTACAATAGCAGTATTTGTAATGTCACGTTTAGGAGGAGAGTTTATTCCTGCTTTAGAAGAAGGTGATTTTGCGGTTGAAGCTAGAGTTTTACCTGGAAGTAATATTTCTACTACAATAGAATATACGACCAAAGCAGCTAAAATTCTAAAAGAACAATTTCCTGAAGTCCAAATGGTAGTTACTAAAATTGGAAGTGGTGAAATTCCTACGGACCCAATGCCTATGGATGCTGGAGATATGATTATTGTTCTTAAACCTAAAAAAGAATGGACATCTGCTAAGACTTTTTCTGAGCTATCTCATAAAATGACCAAAGCATTAGAAAATGTTTCTGGATTATCTGTTAGTTTTCAATTTCCTGTACAAATGCGCTTTAATGAGTTGATGACTGGAGCAAGACAGGATGTTGTCGTGAAAATTTTTGGTGAAAATTTAGATAGCTTAGCTTCTAATGCTCAAAAAATTGGTAACCTCATCACTTCAGTAAAAGGAACGCAAGAGTTATACATAGAACCTGTAAATGGAATACCGCAAGTTGTAATAGAATTTAATAGAGCTCTTCTTGCTCAATATGGTTTAAGTATTGGTGAAGCGAATAGAATCATTAATATCGCATTTGCTGGACAATCAACAGGAATGGTTTTCGAAGGTGAAAAACGATTTGACTTAGTTGTTCGTTTAGCTAAAAATAAAAGAGAAAACATTGAAGATATAAAGAATTTATTAATTCCTATGCCATCTGGAGTTCAAATTCCTTTACAACAAATTGCAAATGTTGATTATAAAAACACACCAAACCAAATACAAAGAGAAGATACAAAAAGAAGAATTGTTATTGGATTTAATGTTAAAGGACGAGATGTAGAAAGTGTGGTTAATGAATTACAACAAAAAGTAAATAGCAAAATAAAATTACCAACTGGTTATTACACAACTTATGGTGGAGCATTTGAAAATTTAAACGAAGCAAAAGCAAGATTAGGAATTGCTGTTCCTGTAGCTTTAATTTTAATTTTTGTATT
This sequence comes from Flavobacteriales bacterium UBA5933, assembly GCA_002430925.1. GTDB lineage: Bacteria > Bacteroidota > Bacteroidia > Flavobacteriales > Weeksellaceae > Empedobacter. The sequence continues at coordinate 9,952 of DJDD01000033.1, read as the reverse complement.
ACTTTTCTTTGCTTTTAAATCAGTAAAAGAAAGTCTATTAATTTATACAGCTATTCCCCTATCTTCTATTGGTGGAATATTACTTCTTGCTGGTCGAGGAATGCCTTTTAGTATAAGTGCTGGTGTTGGATTTATTGCTTTATTTGGGATTGCTGTTTTAAATGGAATTGTATTAATCTCAGAATATAATCGATTAAAAAGTAATGGAATAAAAAACACTACACGAATTGTACTTATTGGTACACGAACTCGTCTTCGTCCTGTACTTATGACAGCTGCTGTTGCTTCTTTAGGTTTTCTACCAATGGCATTAAGTAATGGTTCTGGTGCAGAAGTACAACGTCCATTGGCTACTGTTGTTATCGGAGGATTAATGGGAGCTACATTTCTTACCTTATTTGTTTTACCAATATTATATGTAATGTTTGAACATATTAATTTTAAAAAGAAGCGAAAACATCCTGTATCGCTAACACTATTATTATTTACACTATTTACATTGGCTGGAAATACTATAAAAGCACAAGAACGTATCAGTTTTGAACAAGCGGTTCAATTAGCTGATGCAAATAACTTAGAAATAAAACAAGCTGAATTAAATACGGTTTATCATGAAAAGAATGTTTTTTCTAACCGTTCTATTGGACCAACAGAAATTTCTACAAATTTAGGTCAATTAAATACCAATGATTTTGATAATCAATTTTCTGTTTCGCAATCCTTTCAATTTCCTGTTGTTTATAAAAGACAAAAAGTACTAAATGAACAGATGATAACCTCATCGAAAGCAAATGAGAAATTAACTAAATTAGAAATTAAACAACGTTTAGCTAGAACGTTTGTAGCAATGCAAAATTTAGAAGCTCAACAAGATTTATTGAAAGAAAATCAATCCATATATCAGCAATTTTTAGATAAATCTAATTTACGATTAAAGAAAGGTGAAGCAAATCGTAGTGAAGTTTCTACAGCTATTATTCAATTAAAATCAATTGATAACCAAATAAAATTAGTGAATGTCGAACTAGAAAATGCAGCAAGACAAATGCAGTATTTATGTAATACTGAAACTAAGATTTACCCCACAAAGGAAACTATTAATTGGTTTAACTCTGAAGAACTTACAAGTATCAATCAACATCCTCTTTTACAATTGGCAGAGGAAAATATAAATACATCTAATTTAGAAGTTGATGTTGAAAAATCTAAGAAATCTCCTACTCTAACAGTTGGTTATTCTAATCAAAGTTTTTTAGATATTAATAGGAATCGATATAATTCCTATCAAGTTGGAGTTGGAATACCATTGTTTACTAAAGCTATAAATTCTAACATTGAAGCATCTAAAGTAAAAGTCGATATAGCAAAGCAAAACTATACTTTACAACAATTAAAAATTCAACAAGATTTTGATATTCTAAAAAATCAGCTTACAACATACAAAGATATTCTCGATGATTTTGAAAAAACTCAATTACCAGCTTCATTAGATTTACAAAAAACGATTAATCGACAATTGTTAGAAGGTGAAATTAACTTTTTGAATTGGGTGATTTTGAATAATCAGATTATTGAGGTAAAATCAAATTATTTGGACACAAAAAACAAACGCGAATTAATTTTTGCAGAAATGTCTTACTACAAAGCAGATTAAGAAAATGAAAAAATATATAATTATAACATTAGGATTTAGTTTAAGTTTAATCATAAACAGTTGCGGAAAAGAAACTAAAAATGAAGAAGTTGAAGAAACGACAACAACGATTTCTTCTAACGAACTAAATTTATCTGATGAACAGTTAAAAAGTTTCCCTATAGACACGGTTACTTTTCAGAATAAGAATTTATCGACAACTATTCGGTTGAATGCAAAAACTGAAATAACGCCACAGAATACTGTTTCTATTACAAATCCATTTGGTGGATATGTAAAAAGAATTTCTTTAATTCCTGGGAATAATGTAAAAAAAGGTGATGTTGTGGCTGTACTAGAAGATCCGCAATATATACAAATGCAAGAAGATTATCTTACAACAATTGCTTTGTTGGAACAAGCGAATGACGATTATATTCGACAAAGGGATTTGAATGCTGAACAAGCAGCAAGTGATAAAGTAATGCAACAAGCAAAAGCGACAAAGCAGACATTAATGGTAAAAAAACAATCTCTGGAAGAAAAATTGAGATTAATAAATATTAATCCTGCTGGAGTAAGGTTAAACAATATAAAAAGAACCATTAACATTTACGCTCCTATAAGTGGAAGAATAAATGAAGTTTATGTAAATACGGGACAATATGTTTCTCCTGCCAATGCAATGATTGAAATTGTAAATCCTGATAATTCTTTGTTGAATATTAAGGTTTTTGAAAAAGATTTGAATAGTTTACAAATTGGTCAAAATTTAGAGGCATATACCAATGCAAATCCAAATCAGAAATTAAATGCACAAATTACAGCTATCTCTAACCAAGTTAACACCGATGGTACAATAGATGTTTATGCTAAAATAACTAATTTGAATGGTATTCAAGTAACAGAAAACATGTATTTTAATGTTGAATTGAATGTTAGTCAATTACGTGCAAATGTGTTACCTGAAGAAGCTATTGTTCAGTACGAAGGAAAAAATTATATATTCGAGCAAGTAAATAAAAATAAATTTGTTTTAACTCCTGTTGAAATAGGTATAACTTCGATGAAAATGGTTGAAATAAAATCTCCTGCCAATGCATCAAAAATATATGTTGGTAAAGGTGCTTATAATTTATTGACTTCATTAAAAAACAAAGAGTAAAATGCGTTAGGGAATGCAGTGTAAATCCTTTTTCCTCAGAAAAAGATTGCAACGAAATGCCCGACCGAAGGAAACGCCCAAATAAAATAATTGAATAAATTTATTTAAATTTTATATCTATTTTTAGGGCAATTGCTTCGCACCGTGCTTTATTGCTATATCTTTTTAGATTGGATACATTTCGACTTGGTATTGCATTTCGAGAGCCTCAATGACCAAATCGAAATGCAATGATCAATCAAATCTAAAAAGGATGCCGCTTCAATCACTATTGCAAATAAATACTAATAATCAACAAACTATATACTTAAGATAAGTGATTAGAAATTATAAAAAAAACCAGTAAAATAAATTTTACTGGTTTTTATTTGTCTTATAATTTTGGATTGATTACCAAATTTTAATACGATCTTTTGGTGCTTTATATAACTTATCTCCAGGTTTTGTTTGGAAAGCGTCATGAAAAGCATTGATATTAATAATTGGTGCAAAAGCACGGTAATAAGCTGGTGAATGTGGATCTGTTTTTACCTGATCTTCTAATGCTTTATCTGTAGATTTTGTTCTCCAAATTGTTGCCCAAGATAAGAAGAAACGTTGTTGTGGTGTAAATCCATCGATATTTGCGTAAGTTCCTTTATCTTTTAAATACATTTGTAAAGCATCATAAGCAACAGAAGCTCCTCCTAAATCTCCGATATTTTCTCCTGATGTAAATGTACCGTTTACGTGGCTACCTTTCACTGGTTCATAAGCATCATATTGAGTTGCTAAAGCCTTTGTAGCTTGTGCAAATTTTTCTTGATCTTCTTTTGTCCACCAGTTTACTAAGTTTCCATCTCCGTCGAATTTAGCACCTGAATCGTCGAATCCGTGAGAAATTTCATGACCAATTACCGCTCCTATTCCACCGAAATTTACTGCAGGATCTGCTCTGTAATCATAGAAAGGCGCTTGTAAAATTGCAGCAGGAAAAACTATTTCATTATTTGATGGGTTGAAATAAGCATTAACTGTTTGTGGAGACATTCCCCAACGAGTTTTATCAACTGGTTTTCCATAATCTTTAAGATTTTCTTTTACTCTCCATTTACTGATTGTAATGATATCATCAATTAAATCTCCTCCTTCTGAAGCTGGTTTAATATGTAAATCAGAATAATCTTTCCATTTGTCTGGATAACCAATTTTTACAGTAAATTTATTTAGCTTATCAATTGCTTTTTTCTTAGTTGCATCAGACATCCATTCTAATTCATTGATATGTTTATCGAATGATTTAAAAATATAGCTAATTAACTCTTGTGCATTTGCTTTAGCTTCTGGTGGAAAATTATCTTTTACATAAATTTGACCTAAAAGTTCACCCACATTTCCATTAACAAAAGCTAAACCTCTTTTTTCTAAAGATCTTTGTTCTTTTTGACCAGAGATAGTTTTACCATAAAATTCAAAATTAATATTATCTAATTCTTTTGTAGAATAACCAGCAAAAGAATTAATCAATCTAAATTTTAAATATTCTTTGATTAAAGGTAAATTTTCTTGATTTAAGATTTTATCTAAGTTTTTGTAATAATCTAATTCACGTATAATAACTGTTTCAGGATTTATCCCTAAAGACTTTACGTAAGATTCGATATCAATATTCTTTGTGTAATTTTTTACTTCAGAAAGTTTTACTGGATTGTAAGATTTATTTGGATCTCTACTTTCTTCGACAGTTTTGATGTATTTAGCCATCATTTTTTCGAAAGCAACAATTTTAGGACCTTTTAAATCTTTAGTTTTAGAACCTGTGTAAGGCATCAATTGATCTACAAATTTAGATAATTCGCCTAAAGTTTCTGTATTCTTAGCATCTTCTTTTTGGTAATATGTTTTTCCTAAAGTAAGACCAATATTACTTAAATAAACTGCATTTTGTTTACTGCTTTTTAAATCTGTATAGATATAAGCTCCATAAAATGGATTTTCTCCTATTGCAGAAGCTTCAGTAAGATAGCTTTGTAATTCTTTAAGATTTTTGATTTTATCAATTTTCTTAAAATAACTTTGTAGTGGAGCTAATCCTGTTTTATTTCGAGCATCTAAGTTTACATAGGCTTCGTATAAATCAGCAATTTTTTGCTCGCTTGTTCCTTCTTTATGTTTTGTTTTAATTAAATCTTGAACAAGTTGTAATGTAATTTTATCAGTATTTTCTCTTAATTCATCAAAACTTCCCCATCTTGCTCTATCAGAAGGAATTTCTGTGATTTTCATCCAATTTCCATTTACATAATTATATAAATCATCTTGTGGACGGACAGATTTATCCATGAAGTTTGGATTAATAGCTTGGTATTTCTCTTGAGCCATAGTCAAAATTGACGTACACGCAAAAGCTGCTACAAGTAATTGTTTTTTCATCTTTTTACTTATTAACTTAGTAATTCAATATCGTTTACTTACAAATCTAATAAAATAAGTTAAGAAATTGGGCTAAGATAAATCATAGATTAAAAGGCATTTTTAAAATAACTAGATTTATTGAATTATATAATTAATAATGTAGTTCTTAGATTTTAGGATTTAAATAAAGCAAATAAAAAATCCGAAGAAAATAATTTCTTCGGATTATTATATAGTAAAAATTTTATCGATTAATAATCATAATTATTATCTGTTTCTCCACCAAAGTTCCATGCAATACCAAAACGTAAAGTATTTTCTAAAGCATTGTTTGTACTTGAAGTAGGAATTAAGTAAGAAGCGTTAAATGCAAATGAATTATATTTAAGACCAAGACCTAATGTTAAGTATTGACGATCTCCTTTCATTTTACTTTCATGAAAATAACCCGTTCTTAGGAATAACGCTTCATTGTAAGAATATTCTGCACCAATAGCATACATAACTTCTTTTAATTCCTCGCTTCCTCCTCCTGGAGCATCTCCAAAAGAACTAAAAATTCCAGAAACAACACCTTTATTAGGAATATATCCACTACCTGGAATTATATTACCATCCTCATCTGTTTTGTAAGTCGGTGTAGGAACTAATAATTTAGAGAACTCAGTTGTTAAACCAACTTTGTTGTATTCATCAAATTTAAAGTCGTAACCAATCCCTAAACGTAAAGTAGTTGGTAAATAAGATGAATTATCTTCAGAATTAGAATAATCTAATTTTGGTCCAATATTAGAAACTTGGAAACCAGCACGTAATTTACCATCGAAATTATTTGTACTCATTGTTTCTGATTGGTAATAACCCGCTAAATCTACTGCAAAAGTATTTGCTGGCTGAACAGTACCATCACTAATTCCATTAAATAAATCTGAACGAATAAAACGTCCTGTAACAGCCATCGAATAAGTATCAGATAAACGTAAACCATATGCTAAATCTATAGAGAATTCATTTGGTTTTGATGTTCCATCATTTTGTATTGATCCTGTAGAAGCATTTAAACTATTTAATTGGATTTCACCCATATTAAAATAGTAAATACTTGCAGATATTGTACTTCTTTCATCTTGTCCTAAAAAAGAGTAATAACTAGCATTAAGTAAAAAAACGTCACTTGTTAAAGAACTCATATATGGTGTATATGAAAATGCAACTCCTGAATAATCTGGTGCAAAAGAATATTTTGCAGCATTCCAATATTGAGAGTAATTATCTGCTGATGTAGCAACACCTTGGTCTCCTAAACCTCCAGCTCTTGCATCAGGAGATATTCTAAGAAATGGAGCTCCTGTTAAGATTGGATTATTATCCTTTTGTTGGGCAAATGAATAAGCCGATGCTAGAATCAATAAACTTGCGGTAAATTTTTTCATTCGATATATAATTGATTATATTTTTATATTTATTTTAAAATAACTAATTTTTCTACAGCTGTCGCTGTTCCTTTGCATACAGAAGTGTCTACTCCCCTTACATTAACTTTGTAAATATACACACCTTTTCCTATTTTGTCTCCAAAGTCATCCAATCCATCCCATTCTATAGCATATTTACCAGTTCTATACCCTTCTCTAAAAGGCTCTGCAGAAACATTTTGTCTGATTGTTTTTACAAGTTTACCTGATATCGTAAAAATTTGAACCATAGCTTCTAACTCTGACGAACAATTGTGTTCAAATTGAAAATATGTATTTTTAATAAATGGATTTGGCCAATTTAAAAGCTTATCAATATGAATTTGTCCACTCCCACTTTCCATTACTACAAAATCTAACGTAGCAGTGTTCGAATTATTGTTGATGTCCCAAAATTTAAGATTTACTGTATGCTGACCTAAATCTAAATTTTTTAATTGATACATTACTTGCCCTTTCTGATAATCTTCATAATTTTTATTAATACAAGGATTTGCATCTCCTCCATCATAATAATCATTTAAAACATAGGCATTTTGAACCTCTCCATCTAATGTAGCTACTATATCATGACCAATACTAGAACCTGAAGAATTAATTCCTGTATTATCTGTTAAGCAACCAACTAAATAAGGTGAACGATCCGTAATTCCTCCATTGGCAAAATTAAGATTATTCATATATAATTTACCTTGAGGACGTTCATCATCACTTAGTCCATTCTCATTAATTCCTCCTAATTTTATAATATTTACAGCTGAAGCATCTTTTTTTGCATCTTCATCCCATGCATAAAATTTTAATTTACGATTCCCTAATTCATAATTTATATCTTTTGGAACATAAAACTGAATAGTAAAAACTCCATTTTCAACTTTTGAAGTTCCTTTATAGATTGTCTTATTTTCTGTCTTGAATGTTTTACCTGCCCAGTCAGATTCACTTAAAAGTGTATTTTCTTGCTCTTTTTCAAACAAACTGACAGATATTTTACCACTAAAACTTGTATCAGTAGTTGTATTATTCAATTGATTTATAGTCCCTGTTATTGTAACAAAATCTAGTGCTTGTAATTTCCCTCCATTTAGTACATCAACATTTCCACTTGTTTTAATACTTGATATTGAAATTTCTTGTTGTGGTCTATGTATTGCAAGCATAGGATCTCCAAGAATACTAACACTTTTATGATATGAAGCTGTAGGTGTATGATTTATTTTAGAATTATTAAGCACATAACCTATTGTTTGATTTTCTAATCCTTGTTTCGTGAAAAATTCTTCAACCAAATAAGAATTCATCGTATCTCCATAACTTGTACCAATTGGTCGATTTGTAGTAATCATCGATAATGCTCCTCCATTGGCATTTTTTAACATTGCTTCGCCTGCAGAATTATATTGTGGCAAATCCCAAATTGTAAAATCACATGTTACAGTTGTTACAATAGGTAATCTTGAATAAACTGAATTAAAATTTGATAACGAACTTAATTCTTCAAAAGTTAAGATGCGTTCTTGAGCCCAACTACGAGGTCCACCATGTCCATAATACATTAAAAAGTTAGTCCCTAATTCAATACCATTTGTAATTGCCTTATTAACATCAGGATATCTAACACCTGCAGAAGTACTTTCGGGATTATAAGAACCTGTATAAACTTTATTAAGTGTATAAATTTGATTTTGTGTTTTATCAAATTCTGTATCTAAACTTGTATCAAAATTAGGTGTATAAACATTATTATCATTATCGGTAACAGCAACAATTTTTGTTCTCCAATCTCCAAAAGACGTGCCTTTTGATTGAACTTTTTCATAATAAGAAATAATTTTATCGACCAATGATTTTGCTTCCGTTGTTGTTGATACTGGAATTCTACCTATTGCTATATCAAACCATCTAGCATCATATTTATAAGTACCATCAACATTATTTTGTAACAATTCAACATTGTCATTAAGCATTCCAAAATAATCATCTGTTGTAAACGAATCTTCTAAAGTATTCGAAGGTTCATCTATAAATGTTGGTAAATAATTGGTATAATCTTTTATTCTATTTTTAGGATCATAAGTTGTAGCTCCAAATAAAACAGCATATTTTAAATTTGAATTTTGATTATCTTTTAAAAATTTTAAAAAATCTCGTATTGCAATTGGATCTTCAGAACCAGAAGAAAAATCATTGTAAACTTGTTCAGTTGTAACAACAGCAGTATTAATATTATCATTAGATTTTCTAAACGTTGCTAATCTATTTGCTTGATCTAAAAAACGAGAATTAGCTATAATAACATAATCTATATTTTTTAAACTACGGATATTTTGATTAGATACTCTACCTACAGATAAAACATCAGTAAATACATTTTCATCTTTAAATGCTACAAATTCATTCTGATAAGTTGTCGAAAATTTATATAAATTATTTTCTGGTTTTATTTGAGAAATTTGATGAATATTAGAAACATTCCAAACACTTACATTTGATGAGTTTTGTAAATTAAATCCATATATACTACCATTAGTTATATCATCTAGAAAACGAAAAGAAAATTGTTCGTTGTTATAAGTTAAATTGTCTTTAAACCTTAATTGTAAAAAATTTAAATAACCTAATCCTGATGGATTTGATCCATTTGTATTGATTGAAACACCTATTGAATTTGAACTTAAATTAATTTTCTGATTTTGCTCATTTTTACTGAAAACAGAAGTTCCTAAACTACCTGAAAAAGATTGTCCAGCAATAGTTAAAGTAAAATTATTATTGTTAGCATTTTTACCTACTACAGAATATCTAAGATATGCATTCCCTGAAGCATCGATATTATTAGCTTTAAATGTTTTATTAAAACCTCCATCACTTCCTATGTTTTCTCCAACCCAAATCTGACCTAAACTATTTAAATTAATAGAATCCTTTTTATGAAATTGTAAGTTATCAAAAGTTGAATACGTTTTAACACTATTTCCTGATGGTGTATATTCTGTGACACGCTTTCCATCAACACCATCATAAGTAATGAAATAATAAGCATAATCATCATAAATATTATAACGTAATTTTATATTTTCAGCCGTTGTATCAGTATCTCTATACCATTGATGTGGACCTTTTGCATAAAACAAAACATAATCATCAGAATCAAATGAATTATCAGACTCTCCAATAAACTTAATTGGTATTTCTTGCAATGCTCCAGCTCTAGAAATAGTTAAATTTTCCATCAATCGTCCTTCTCCATTTCCATATATCTTTAAAGATTTTGGATTAAAACTT
>DJDD01000010.1 GCA_002430925.1 Flavobacteriales bacterium UBA5933 | reverse complement strand
TAAGCAAAATGCACAACGGGTATATTTTCTTTATTTTTTATACAGGATCTACATCAATATCTATTCTTACAGAACGATATGCAGCTATTGTATGCAATTGATTAATCTTATCTTGAATTAATTTTTTTATTTTTTGTGGTGATTGTGTTGGTCTTATTTTTATTAAAACATCTGTAATATATAAATTATTAACTCTACCTATCGATGGAGCTTCTGGACCTAACAAACAACGAGAATCAAAACTAGATTTTAACAAAACAACCAATTGTTCAGCTGTTTTATCTAAACGTTCTTTACTCTTATGTTTAAATCTTAATTTTATTAATCGAGCAAATGGGGGATATATAAATTCTTTTCTTTCATACAAAATATCTTTCATTGTTGGTGCATAACTGTATGTTGTAACATTTTGTAATATTTGATGTTCTGGTTGAAAAGATTGTATCAATACTTTACCTTGTTCTTGTCTACGTCCAGCACGTCCAGCAACTTGAGTTAATAACTGAAATGCTTTTTCGTGTGCACGAAAATCAGGAAAATTAAGTAAAGAATCTGCACGAATAACTCCTACAAAATCAACATTATCAAAATCAAATCCCTTTGTGATCATCTGTGTACCAATCAAAATATCAATTTCTTTGTTCTGAAAATCTTCTATTAATTTTTCATAAGCAAATTTTCCCCTCATTGCATCCACATCCATACGTCTAACTCTTGCTTCAGGAAAAATATTTTGTATTTGCTGTTCTATTTGCTCAGTTCCAATCCCTTTTGTATTTAATTCATGAGAACCACAGCTAGGACAACGCATAGGTTTTGCTTGGGCATAACCACAATAATGACATTTTAATTGATTAGAAAATTTATGATAAGTTAAACTTACATCACAATTAGGACATTCAGGTGTATGTCCACATGTATTACATTCCATAATCGGAGCATATCCTCTCCTATTCTGAAATAATATTACTTGTTTTTTATGATTTAATTGTTCAAAAATTTCATCACGGAGAATGTGCGAAATATCTTCTGTTATTTCTTTTTGCTTTTGTGCTTTTTTTAAGTCAATTAAATTAATCTCTGGTAATTTAATTTGTCCAAAACGTTCATTTAATACAACATAACCATATTTTTTCTGAGTTGCATTGTAATAACTTTCTGCGGATGGTGTTGCCGAGCCTAAAAGAACTTTAGCATTCATCATTCCACCTAACAGCATAGACATATCTCTCGCATGAAAAAATGGTTTGGTATCCATTTGTTTATAAGAAGATTCATGTTCTTCATCAACTATAATCATTCCTAGATTATCGAATGGTAGAAAAAGTGCAGAACGAGGACCTATAATAATATCAAAATCACCAATTAATGTTTTTTGCCACAATTCAACTCTTTCATTTTGATTGAATTTAGAATGATAAACACCAACTTTATCTCCAAAATTCTTTTTGATACGATGAACTATTTGTGTAGTTACAGAGATTTCTGGTAATAAATAAAGAATTTTATTCCCCTTTGCAATTACTTGTTGCATTAATTTTAGATAAATTTCTGTTTTTCCACTTGATGTTACTCCATGTAACAATACCGTAGATTTATCTTTGAATTGCTCTTTTATTTGGTTAAAAGCTTCTTCTTGTTTTAACGTTAATTCTGATACTTTTTCAGTTTCTTCAATTCCATTATCTACGCGAGAAGTTTGATGCTGATAAATTTCTACCGCGCCTTTTTCTGCTAAAGACTTTATAACTGCATTTGTTGCACCTTGTTTCACAAAATCTGCAACTTTTAAAGGTTTATCTTGTAATTGAGTTTCTAAAGTTATTAACTGTAATAAAGCTTCTCTTTGTTTTGGAGCTTTCGCTAACTGATTTAAAACTTCCAAGAACTGTTGTTCGTTTCCTTTTAAATCTGAATGTAAACGAACATAATTATCAATTTTTGGTGTATATTTTTCGTTTAATTTTTCATCTAAACGAATAATTCCTTTATCTATTAAAAGTTTTAAAGTTGGAATTGCTGATTTTTCATCAACAATAAGCGCCGCTTCTTCTACAGAAATTATTTCTCTTAATTTTAGTGCTTCAAAAACTAAAAATTCATAATCATTTAATTCCTCTAATGTTTCATAATTAGGATTTATTAATCGAACAAACGTTTGAGATTCTAATTTTAAAGCAGAAGGAAATGCATTTCTAAAAATATCTCCCAAAGAACACATATAATAATTAGCAATCCATTCCCAGAATTTTATTTGTGTTACAGTAACTAAAGGTTCGTCATCTAAAAAAGCATGAATTCCTTTTGTTTTGTATAATTCTGGAGCATTCTCATGAATAGAATGTACAATTCCTGTATATAATTTTTGAGTTCCAAATGGAACAGATACACGTTGACCTATTTTTATTTGCTGTAAATTTTTTTCGGTTAAATGGTATGTAAACGTTCCATCTAAAGAAAGAGGTAAAATAATTTCAGCAAAAAAAGATGTTTTCATTCTATTTGGATTGAAAGGGCAAGTTAGTAAAAGGGTTGATTGTTTTCAAACAATTCGTTCTACAAATTTATATCATCAACAAAAAAACCACTCAAATTGAGTGGTTTATATTTAAAAAATTGTAAAATTTTATTTTGATTTTTTACGACGTTCTAATTCTTTTTCTATAAGCGATAATTCACGACCAGTTTGCCCTGCTACAGAAGTATTTTCTTGTGCTCTACGAATAAGGTATGGCATAACTTCTTTTATAGGACCGTATGGTAAATATTTAGCTATATTATAACCTAAATGCGCAATATTAAAAGAAATATTATCACTCATTCCAAATAATTGACCAAACCAATAATTAGGATTATTTTTCTCAATCCCATTTTCTTCCATTAGTTTGATTAATAATTCGCAACTTTCTTCGTTGTGAGAACCTGCAAATAATCCGAAACGTTCTTTGTGTTGAACGATAAATTCTAAAGCTAAATTATAATCCCTATCAGAAGCTTCTTTATTAGGTTGAATTGGAGAAGGATAATTTTCTGCTTCGGCACGAGCTCTTTCTTTTTCCATGTAAGCTCCACGAACAATTTTATAACCTAAATAGTAACCTTCTTTTTCTGCTTTCACAAAGATTTCTTTTAGATAAGCTAAACGATCATGGCGATACATTTGTAATGTATTCCAAACAAGAGCACGATTTTTATTGAATTTAACCATCATTTCATCAGTTAAATCATCTGCAGAATCTTGCATCCAAGTTTCTTCTGCATCAATCATGATGTTTACATCTAAATCGTAACCTTTCTGACAAACGGCTTCAAAACGTTGACGAACATTTTGCCAAGCTGCTTTTTCATCTTCAGTAAGGTCTTGTTTTTTACCTACTTTTTCGAATAACTCTATTCGACCAAAAGCGGTTGGTTTGAAAACTACGAAAGGAATTGATGGATTTTCTTTGGCTAAATCTACTAAATGTAACATCACATCACGTACTTCATCAAATTGATGTTCTTCTGTTAATCCTTCGATAGAGTAATCTAAGATAGAGCTAACGTGATATTTATACAATTTATTTGCGACAACAACGCCTTGTTCTGCTGTTTCTCCTCCTACAAATTGTTTATAAATTGTCTCTCGGATTAATGGCTTAACAAATGGTAAATCGACAGCTATTGGAAACTTAAAAAAGTGTGTTCCAAATTTAGTTAAAGAAGGACTACCTATTAACTTGTAAAGGTAGTAAGCTTTTTTTAAATCTTTATCAGATTTAGATTCAAAAGCGAACTGAGTATTGTCGAATAAGGACATGTAAGCTAACTAATATTATATTATTTCAAAACTATACAAATTTAAACTTAAAACTCAATTAAACTAAAAAACCTACAAGAAATTCTTGTAGGTTTTTAAAATATATTTTATATATAATTATTAAATAGTAATAATTATCCTTTTTTAGCGTATTTGCTTCTGAATTTGTCGATACGTCCTGCAGTATCAACTAATTTAGTTTTACCTGTATAGAAAGGGTGAGAAGAAGAAGAAATCTCCATTTTGATTAATGGGTATTCAACTCCGTCAACAACTAATGTATCTTTAGTATCAGCACAAGATTTAGTGATAAATACTTCTTCATTAGACATATCTTTGAATGCTACTAAACGGTAATTCGTTGGGTGGATATCTTTTTTCATTTTCTAAAATCTTCTTTATTAACTTTAATTGGAGCGCAAAGATAATATAATTTAAGAATGATACAATTAATTTTTATTAAAAAAATCATTCATAAAGAATACGTTAAGTTATTTTAATTTCGAGTGTAATGGGCTTCTTAAAATTAAAATAACACTTCTTTGAGCAGTTTTTCGTGGTGCAAATATAAACATTTTGATAATTTTTACAAATATTTTATAATATAATAATTACATTATTTTTTGTGTTAAAATGTTTATTCATAATCCTTTTTATAAAAGGTTTTGCAAAAGCGATTGAAGTGGAAATCCTTTGCTAGTTTTTCTTTTTATTAATAATATATTATAAAACTAGCAAAGATTGGGAACGTGAAAGCGCGACCCGAAGGGTTTGCCATAAAAAAGATAGTTTATTGCTGGATTATATCTTATCTGTTACAGAGTAAAAGTATATATTTGTTGTATTGACAATAAATTTAATTTTTTGTTGTTTTCTTTAAATAGTACAGCTTTTTTTTTAAAATGTTATGAATGTAAAAACATTTTTTATTGGACTAACTCTTATTTTGACTGTTAGTTTTTTTTCTTGTAGAGAAGATTTTGATTATGATCCTTTAAATACTGATTTAGTTTATAGTAGTGATACTGTTTCTGTTGATACGGTATTTAATTATTCGAAATCAGAAACTTATGTTTTGAAGGTTTACAATCCTGAAAATGAAAATAAAGTAATTCCTAAAATATATTTATCTAAGGGAAGTGATTCTTACTTTAATATAAATGTTGATGGTAAGGCTGGTATTAGTTTCGAGAATGTGCCTATTCGTAAGAAAGATAGTTTGTATATTTTTATAGAAGTTGCTGCAGAAGCTGCAAGTGCAAATCCTTTGTATGATGATGAAATAAATTTTGAGACTACAAGTTCTACAAAACAAATAAAATTATTATCGTGGATAGAAAAAGCTAATGTGCGAGAAAAAGATGCTACTATTTCTTCTGAAAATTGGGATTCCAACGAAGCACAAGTGATTGATGGTAATTTGACTGTAACAAGCGATTTGACAATTGATAAAGGAACTACTGTTTATTTTAAGAAAGGAGCTAGTCTAACGATTGCTGATAATGCAAAACTGACTGTGAATGGAGCTTTGAATAATGAGGTAAAATTTAGATATGCTAGACAAAGTAATAAATACGATTCTATTCCTAATCAATGGAAAAAAATAGAGCTTAGCCCTAATAGTTCTTCTGTAATTAATTATGCTAAAATTATTGGTGGAGATACTGGTTTAGCTGTGAATAATGCTTCTTTGGAAATAAGTAATTCCAAGATTGTAAATAATCAATCTTATGGTATATTGGCTAACAATGCTATAATAAAAGGTTACAATTTAATTTTAAACAATAGTAATCTTGCTAGTTTGGCTATAGAATCTGGTGGAAATTATGAATTTTACCATTCAACTTTTGCCAATTATTTTAATTTTAATGGTTCAGCAGGCCCTGCATACGCTGTATATTTGAGTAATACGGATAGTGAGAATTCTGCGAACCCATTAACAAAAGCTATTTTTGGAAATTGTATTATTTACAATGAAAGAACACCAAATGCACTTGTTTTTAATAAAAATGATGGAGCAAGTTTTAATTATTTATTTGATTCCAACATTATTCATAACACTGATACAACTGTTTTGAATGTATTGACTGATTCTAATTTCTTAGCAAATATCACGAAAGATCCTGAATTTGTGAATACCAACTATACTGCAAATAAATTATCGGTTAAGGAGACTTCTCCTGCAAAGAATGCTGGTAAAGCTGAATATACTACTTTGTTTCCTATAGATTATAACGGTATTAATAGACAAAATTCTCCTACGATTGGAGCATTACAATAATAAAAAAGTCGAGCAAATGCTCGACTTTTTTGTATGCTATATAGATTAAACTCTAATATTATTTGATACTTGGTACTTCAACTAATTCGTTTGTATCAGCTTCGTAGTTAATATCATCGTAATTAAATCCAAATAATTGGAAAAACTCATCACGGTAACCTTTGATATCAGAAATTTCGTTGATATTTTCTGAAGTTACAATTTTCCATAAATCATCAACTTCTTTTTGTACATCATCTCTCATTTCTAAATCATCTACTCTAATTCTTCCTTCTTGGTCTAAAGGAACAATTCCGTCGTTTGTATAAAGACGCTCAGCAAATAATCTTTCCATTTGTTCAATAGTTCCTTCGTGGATACCTTTTTCTTTCATTACTTTATATAATAATGAAACGTATAAAGGAACAACAGGAATTGCTGAACTAGATTGTGTAACTAATGCTTTATTTACAGAAACATAAGAAACACCGTTTAAATCTGATAAAATATTATTAATTGTAGGAACTGTATTTTCTAAATCTTTTTTAGCCATACCAATTGTTCCATCTTTATAGATTTTATGAGTAAGTTCTGGTCCTATGTAAGAATAAGCAACAGTTTTTACACCTTCAGCTAGAACACCAGCTTCTTTAAGATCCTCAATCCAGAATTTCCAATCTTCACCTCCCATTACAGCAACAGTATTATCAATTTCTTCTTGAGATTCGATAGGGTTAATTGTAATATCTGTAACGTTTGCTGTATGAAAATCTACAGTTTTATTGGTAAAAGGTTCACCTATTGGTTTTAAAACTGATGAATGTGCAACACCTGTTTTAGGATGAGTTCTACGAGGAGAAGCTAAACTATAAACAACTAAGTCTACTTGACCTAAATCTTTTTTAATTAGCTCTATTGTTTGCTTTTTTACTTCATCAGAAAAAGCATCACCGTTAATACTTTTTGCATATAAACCAGCTTCTAAAGCTTCTTTTTCGAAAGCGGCAGTATTGTACCAACCTGCAGTACCTGGTTTATTAGGAGCTGCTGGTTTTTCGAAAAATACTCCTATCGTAGCAGCATTGTATCCGAAGGCAGCTGTAATACGAGAAGATAATCCAAAACCTGTAGAAGCACCAATAACTAATACTTTTTTAGGACCTTCAGTAGTAATGTTTTTTGATTTTACGTACTCAATCTGGTTATGTACATTTTTTGCAGTACCCTCTGGATGAGTTGTAATACAAATAAAACCTCTTGTTCTTGGTTGAATAATCATTATACTATATTTAATCGGATAAAATTATGAAATAAATTCTAATTAAGAAAAATTAGAATTTAAGTAATAAATTAAAAAAAATAAACAACAATAGTTAAAGTTTACTATATTTATTTATTTAATTGAAATGAAAAATATCCATATTGGTTTTCTTATAAAAATGAGGGTATCTGAATTAAACATAGATACTAAACGAATTATTAATTTTTTTAAAAATAAATATACAGAAGAGCAAATTTTAGAACAATATGAAAAAAAATCGATTGATTCTAATGATCTACTTAAATGGAGTAAATTATTAGAATATGATTTTTTTAGAATTTATAGTCAACATATCATTCTTTTTGCTCCTTTGAGTAAAGAAATTAATAAAGATTCTAAAAAAGATTCTAAACTCCCTCAATTCAAAAAAAATATTTATACAATAGAAATTATTGAATTTGTATTAGATATCTACAAAAATGAAAATAAAACTATACAAGAAATATCTAAAGAATATAATATACCAAAAAATACAATTAGAAATTGGATCAATAAATATTTATAATTAAAACTTATGGAAAAGCCACATTATAGTAAAATTTATGAAAAAATCTTAAAACGTAAAAAAATAAAAAAGAAAGTAAACAAACAAATGACAACAAAAGATGTTTTGGCACTTTCTAAAATCATAAATCCTAACAATCAAGAAAAAAATCAAAAACATAAATCTTATGATTTGGAGTTTATTCATGAAGTATTGAATGATCAATTAAAAAATAATTACACTAATACTGAAGTAGCACAAAAATATAATTTGAGTAAAAATACAATTACAAAATGGAAAAAGAATTTCAGATTATAATTATTTGTTGCTTATTTTTTTATGTACTGCTAAAGTAGCAAATGGAATAAAAGAATACATAATGAAGAAGATAAAATCTTCATCATCAAAATTATATATTTTTCTCACTTTAGCTAATAATACTAAATAGGCTGTAAACCAAAAACCATGAAAACATCCTGCAAACGGCATTGGTAAAATATAACCAAATTGATATTTTATTGGCATAGCTACTAAAAATAATAAAACACAACTCACGGTTTCCCAGATACAAGCTGTACTAAACCATTTTTTTAATTTGTCATCAGGTACATTTATCATTCTACAAATTTATATTTAATTAATTATTTAAAATAAAATAATATTCAGAATTTAATTAAAATATTCAATTCGATTATTTATAATAACTATAATACAAACTGTAAATAATCAATAAAAATTATTATTTTTACGTAAGATATTAAACTATAATTAAATGCATGTAAATAATTTTATCTCAAGAAAATTAAATCTATCCTTGCCATATTGGACTATAGTTTGTCCTTTGTTAGCTCTATTTACTTTAATAATAGCTGATAATTTTAAAAATGATATATGGTTTACAACATTTTTGGGAATTGTACTTGTAAGTGCTGTATTAGCTGCTGTTCATCATGCAGAAGTTGTTGCTCATAAAGTAGGAGAACCATTTGGAACAATAATTTTAGCATTAGCTATAACTGTTATAGAAGTATCTTTAATTATATCTTTAATGATGTCTGAACCTACAGATGGTCCTTCTGTATTGGCAAGAGATACAGTATTTGCTGCTACAATGATTATTCTTACAGGAATAATAGGTATTTGTTTGTTAGTTGGAGGTGTAAGATATAAAGAACAGAACTTTATAAAACAAGGAGTTTCTACTGCCTTAATAACATTGGTTGCAATTTCTGTTCTAACACTTATACTGCCTAATTACTTAACTACTGAACCCGGTGGAAGATTTTCTTCAAGTCAATTAATATTTGTTGCTATTATATCATTAATACTTTATGGAGGGTTTATCTCTGTACAAACAATACGTCATAGAAATTATTTTTTACCTCAAACATCTGAAAGCGTTTCAGAAATCCATGTAGAAAAACCTAATTTATTAACGTCTATATTTAGTTTAATTTTACTTTTAATAGCATTAATAGCAGTTGTATTATTATCTAAAAAATTATCACCAACGATAGAAGACATTGTAATAGAATTAGGAGCACCAAAATCTTTAGTGGGAATAATTATAGCAACTGTAATATTATTACCTGAAGGTTTGGCTGCTTATAAAGCTGCTAAAAACGATAGACTACAAACAAGTCTTAATTTAGCATTAGGTTCAGTATTAGCTTCCATAGGATTAACAATTCCTGCTGTAGCTATTGTATGTTATTTTGCAGATTTAAAAGTTTCTTTAGGAATAGATGCTAAATCATCAATTTTACTTGTATTATCTTTATTTACAGTTTATTTATCTTTAAATTCGGGAAGAAGTAATATACAGCAAGGTATTGTTTTGTTAACATTATTTCTAACTTATTTATTCACGACTATAGTTCCATAAAACAAGCAAGTATTTATATAAGTCCTTGATTGTTTTTATAATGAATAATTAAAAAGATTCCGATTAATATTGTAAATCCCCAAAGAGAACTACCACCATAACTAAAAAATGGTAAAGGAATTCCAACTGTTGGGAATAAGCCTACTACCATTGCTATATTAATAAAGAAATGGAAAAAAAGTATTGAGGCAACAGAATAGCCATAAAAACGAGCAAAACGATTTCCTTGCTTCTCAGCAATGTAATATAGTCTAGCTATAAAAACAGCGTAAACCAACACAAGTGCTGTACTACCAATAAATCCCCATTCTTCACCAACAGCTGTAAAAATATAATCTGTTTGTTGCTCTGGTACAAATCTACCTTTTTTTATAGTTCCTTGTTGATAACCTTTTCCATACAACTCTCCTGATCCAATAGCTGTTTTCGCATATAAAAGATTATATCCTGAAGTATCTCTGTATTTAGCCTCACCTTCATAAAGAACAATTACACGTTCTTTTTGATGTTTAGGTAATTTTTCAAAAATTATTGGAGAAATAAAACTTACTGAACTAGCGATAAGTAATACAACAAAAGAAACTATAATACTTAAACTAAATACATTTGCTATTAATCCAGATTGTTTTTTAAATGGTGAACTACTTGTTTCCTTTTGTTCTGTAAGTTTATCTATTAAAACAGGTATAATAGATATAAAAAAACCAAATAATCCAAAAAATACTGTATTAAAAAATATTGGTTCTGAGAAAAATAAAGATCTCATTGGAAAAAGGTACCCAAAAGATTCTCTCATTTTTTCTGGAAGATTTTGTACTAAAAAACAAGCCAAAATTAATAATAAAAAGAAAATAGATAATCCTACTAAACTTCCATACATTGCTTCTTTTACATCTCTTTCATTTGTAATGACTAAAATTAAGAGAACTGATAATAATAAAATAAATCCAAAAAATAGAAGTACATAAAATGGTATTTGAACAATCGATATTAAGAAAATTACTAATAAAACAATTGGAGATATTATTATCCAAGGATTTAATCCTTCTCTATAAAAAGCTATACTAAGAGAACAAAATATAATTACTGAACCTAAATCAGGTTGTAATAAGATAAGTGCTATAGGTATAATTATAACAATAAGAAGTTTACCTAAAAAATTAAAATCTTTGAAACTTGCATTAAAATGATTAATCAAATTAGCTAGTAATAAAGATGTACCAATCTTAGCAAATTCAGCAGGTTGTAAACTAAACGAGCCAAACCTATACCAAGCTTTTGCTCCATTTATTTCTTTTCCAAATATAAGAACTCCTACAAGTAAAACGACAGATATTATATAAAATACTGGACTATATACTTCAAAAAAATTTCTGTTGTTTCCACTCATTATCATTAGAGCAAGAATCATTACTAGACCTAATCCAAACCAAATAATTTGTTTTATTCCTAAATCTTGATTTACACTGTAAACATTCATTATACCAAATGTAACAATCATTAAACCAAGAATTAAAACTAACCAATCTACACCTTTTAATAATCTGTTTTGGCTCATCCTTTTAATATTACAGTTTTTTCTTTTTGAGGCTCTACGTATAAACCTTTACGTTTAAGATAATCAATCCATTGACGTCGATATTCTCCTTGTAAATTACCTGCCTTCATTCTTTCTAATAAAGCTGGTCTTTTAATTGTATCTGTAATATATAATTCCGCTACAAGACTAGACATTGGTCCTGCCCAAGTTGTACCCCAAGAACCATTTTCTACAATTGTAGCAATAGCAATTTTAGGTTTATCAGCTGGAGCTATCAGAATAAATAAAGAATGATCTTGACCATGAGAATTTTGAGCAGTTCCAGTTTTACCTAATTGAGTAAAAGAGCTTGTTTCAAAACTGCGAGCAGTTCCCATTGTAAAAACATTTCTCATTCCTCGTAAAACAATATCAAAATGACTAGGATCTACCAAAGTATTTTTTTTAACCATATATGTAGAATCTGTAAGAGGCTTACCATCTATTTGATGAACAATATGTGGTGTATAAAAAAATCCTTTATTAGCAATTGCTGCTGTAAAGTTTGCCATTTGTAATGGAGTTGTATTTATATCTCCTTGTCCCATACCATTAAAGATAATACGATACGGATTCCAAACACCTTCTCCAAAACGCTTATCATAAAAATCTGAATTAGGAATAAGACCTTTACTACCTACGGGTAAATCTGTCCCCATAAATTTACCTAATCCAAAACTATTCATAATAGCAGACCATTGATTCATTCCAACACTATAATCATTTGGATCTTTGCGAACTATATCTCTATATGCTTCAGAGAAAAAATTATTACATGATTTACCAATAGCATGCTCTAAACCTTGTGGTACATAATACATTCCACAGTGACAACCAATATGCATACGCCCATATCTAAAACCATGTTTACATACATACGTTGTTTTTTCTGTCATAGTTCCCATTTGCAGAGCTGCTAAAGCAGTCATCATCTTAAATGTTGAACCAGGAGGATATGCACCTTGTAAAGCTCTATCGAAAGTAGGTTTAGAAATAGAATCTCGAATTAAATCATTTCTTAATTTAGAATTTAAATAATCATTTGGATTAATTGTTGGTGCTGAAGCTAACGCAAGTATTTCTCCTGTATTAGGATCAATTGCTACAATTGCCCCTCTCTTATTGCTTAGCATTTGTTCTGCTAATTCTTGTAAACGATAATCAATAGTTAAATTAACTGTTTTTCCACTTTTAACAGGGCGATCATAATCCCCATTTTTATAAGGACCAACAACACTCATTGTTCTGTCAACAATAAGATTTTTAACACCTTTTACGCCTCTTAAATCTTTTTCATAAGACTTTTCTACACCAGCAATACCAACTAAATCACCTGGTTGGTAATACGCAGAATCTGATTTAATATAAGAAGGACTAGCTTCATTTATATAACCTAATATATTACCCGCAGTATTAACCATATATTTACGCTCAGGTCTTTTAATAATGCTAAAAGCTGGATATAAATATAATTGCTCTTGCATACGAGCAAAATCTTCCCTTGATATATTTTTTAAGAAAGGATATGGAGATAATTTTTTGTAATCTTTAGCTGTTGTTATTTTAGTAATAATTGAATCAAATTGATGAGTTGATATCCCTACCATTTTAGAGAATTTCTCTTTATCAAAATCATTTATAGCATTTCCTGAATTATCAATCACTCTACTTGCAATAACATCCAATTCGTAAGAAAATGTATTACTTACTAACAATTTACCATTTCTATCTAAAATATCACCACGATTTGGATAAACAATTTCTTGTTTTATAGATGTGTTAAATGCATTTAAAGTATATCTATCTGTAACTAACTGTAAATAAGCTAAACGAGCTATAAACAAAGAAACTATAGATAAAATTAATACATAAACAATCATTAACTTTTTCATGATCCAACTTTATTTTTAAATAAAATCTTATAAATAAAAACAAAAACTAAAGTTAAAGCAGAATTTATTAATGCATTTATCATTAAAGGAGCTAATCCTTGAATTTTGAAATTTTCTAGGAAAAATAATATAAAATTATGTAATAAGATTAAAATTACTAAATAGAATAACCATTGTATAAAACTAAATGATTTGAAACTAAAAAATTCCATTTCGTAATCTTGTTTACCTGCTAATACCTTAATAATACCTCCTCTAAAAAAAGCAATAAAAGTTAATGCAAATGCATGTATACCTCCTGTATATTCTAATGTATCAATAATTAACCCTAATAAAAATGCCAGAATTAATAAAGCATATTTATTTTGATTTGGAGAATAAAATAATACAAACACAATATAAATATATGGTTGATAACTATCTAAAAAGTTGATATGATTAAAAACAAAAACTTGTAGTAAAGCTAAAACTATTATTTTTATAAGATTGATTAAAAAGTCTTTATTGAACATTATCAGTGTTTGTTATATCTCCGTTTTTTTCTACTTTATTTATTTCTGCTTTATCAAGATTAGTAATTATATATCCATAAGATAAATTGCCAAAATCTTGCTTCAACTTAACTTGAATTCTTAATTCTCCAGTCTCGTCAATTTCTTTACTTACAACTTTACCAATTATAATTCCTTCTGGAAAAACAGGAGATTTACCATCAGTTTCAATTATATCACCTTTATTTACTTTAATAAACTTAGGGATTTCTAGTAATTGTACATATCTAGGATCTTTTCCATCCCATTTGATTGTTCCAAAGTATTGATTACCTTTTATCCTAGCGTTAACACTTATATCTTTGTTTAATAAAGAGATTGCTCTAGAATAATTTTTATCTGCATAAATTATAATTCCTAATACTCCATTATTAGTAACAATTCCATCACCTTTTTCTACTCCGTCATTTGTACCTCTATTAACCGTAATTAAATTTTGAGTTTTTGAGATAGAATTATTGACAATTTCTGTAGGAATAAATGTAAATTTCTGATTGTACTTTAAACTATCTAAACCAGAATTATTACTATTTTCTTTATTTAAATCTTTATATTTTAAAAGATTTTTTCTTAAGACATCATTTTCGTCTAATAATTTTTTGTTAACTTTAGGTAAATTAATGAAA
>DJDD01000011.1 GCA_002430925.1 Flavobacteriales bacterium UBA5933 | reverse complement strand
TATTTAAAATGCACAACGGGTGAAAATAATTGTTTTTATATTGTTATCAAGTTAACTATAAAACATAAATTTATAACATGAAACATCATTTAGAAAAACATTATGTAAATAGAATTGGCTGGCTAAGAGCAGCAGTTTTGGGAGCTAATGATGGACTTTTATCAACTACAAGTATTGTAATAGGAGTTGCAGCAGCAAGCTCAGATAGACATTCTATTGTGCTTACAGCGTTAGCAGGTACTATTGCAGGAGCTATGTCTATGGCAGCAGGAGAATATGTTTCTGTAAGTTCTCAAGCTGATACTGAAAATGCAGATTTAGAGAGAGAAAGAAAGGAATTAGAAGAAATGCCTGAAGTTGAATTAAGAGAACTAGCCAAAATATATGAGAAAAGAGGTGTTAGTAAAGAAACCGCACTTCAGGTGGCTATAGAACTCTCAGATCATAATGCTTTAGAAGCACATGCAAAAGATGAATTAGGAATTAATGAAATCACAACAGCAAAACCCTTACAAGCATCAGTTTCTTCATTTTTTTCTTTTTTAGCAGGAGCTTCCTTACCATTAGTAATATCTGTTATTGCACCAGTAAATAATATGGTTTATTGGCAATATTCATTTTCAATTATTTTTCTAATGATTCTAGGAGCTATTTCGGCTAAAACAGGTGGAGCTAATATCTGGAAAGCTATGGCTAGAATTTGTTTTTGGGGAACAATTGCAATGGGAATAACGGCATTAATTGGACATTTATTTGGGGTTAATGTTAACTAATAAAAATAAAATAGGTTAGATTTAAAAAATCTAACCTATTTTATTTAAGCATAATGATTGTTTTTTGCTCTATCATATTGTGGAGGCCAATTAATATCATCACCTAATTTTTTAGCAGCATCTAAAGGAAAATAAGGATGTCGAAGTAATTCTCTACCTAAAAAGATTAAATCTGCTTCATTATTTTGCAATATATCTTCAGCTTGTTCAGCTTCAAAGATTAAGCCTACTGTTCCAGTAATTATATCAACATTATTTTTAACTCCCTTCGCAAATGGAACTTGATAATTTTTTTTAACTTCAATTTTCTGTTCACTCACACCACCTCCAGATGAAATATCAACTACATCAATATTATTTTCTTTCAATATTTTACATAATTCAATTGTTTCATCTAAATTCCATCCATTTTCAGCCCAATCTGTTGCAGAAAGTCGAACCCAAATAGATTGTGTTGAGGTATACTTTTTCATTTCATCAATTATTTCTAATAACAAACGAATTCTATTTTCAAAACTTCCTCCATATTCATCAGTTCTTTGATTGATTAATGGAGACAAAAATTGATGAACTAAATAACCATGAGCTCCGTGAATTTCTAAAATTTCAAAACCAGATTTTATTGCTCTTTCAGTTGCTTTACCCCAATTTTTAATTAACTCTTTTATTTCGTTTAATGATAAAGAAGTTGGTTTGTAATCATTTTCATGAAATGGAATTGTTGAACTAGAAACAGTTTGCCAGCCATTTTTATCATTTGGGCTTAATTGCTTATTTCCTTCCCAAGGTTTTTCTACACTTGCTTTTCGTCCGGCATGTGCTAATTGTATACCAGGAACACAGTTGTGTTTTTTTATTTGTGAAGTTAATTTTTTATAATGTTCAATTTGTTCATCTTTCCAAATTCCTAAATCCCCATGAGATATTCTTCCTTCAGGAACTATAGCAGTTGCTTCTTGTATAATAGCAGAAACACCTCCTACAGCACGAGAAACATAATGTTGAAAGTGCCAATCATTTGGAAAACCATCTTCTGCAGAATACTGACACATTGGCGACATGATGATTTTATTTTTTAGACTGATAGAATCATTTATTTTTATTGACTCGAATAATTTACTCATTGTTTATTTTTATTTAAATAATTGTCTACAATTTATAAATATTTGATAACTTTAGATTAAAGTTATTTAAACTTTTTTTTAAATTATATTCTTTCTTGGGCAATTGCTTCGCACCGTGCTTTCCCGCTATATCTTTTTTGATTGGTCATTGAGTGCGGAGTTGAAATACAATAACCAATCAAAAAAGGATGTCGCTTCAATCACTATTGCAAATGAATGATATATAAACTAAATATTTAAACATATAATTTATAGAAGCACATCATTTCGATTGAAATTCTATTATCCACACAATTATCTACATTCTATTCCGAAAAAAATAATGAATTGACAATTTTAATTTATAATGCACAATAGGTATTTGATAGAAATAAAATATTTATACTTATTAGACTATATTGATAAAAATCAATTTAACATTCAATTAACTTGTTATTTATAATAAAAATCAATTAAATTTTAATGCTATTCAGATAAACTCGACTATTTTTGTAGCTCAATTTTAAGTAATGAGTAAAATAGAAAAATATTTATTTTCTACCAGAACCATGACAGTATTGTTATTTATTTATGCAATATCGATGGGGTATGCCACTTTTATTGAGAATGATTATGATACAGCTACTGCTAAAGCTGTAATTTATGAAGCGAAGTGGTTTGAGGTTTTGATGGTTTGGTTAATCGTTTTGTTTCTTATGAACATAAAACGATATAAATTATGGTCAAAGGAAAAATTACCTTTATTAGTTTTCCACTTGGCTTTTTTGTTTATTTTTATTGGTGGAGGAATCACTCGTTATATTAGTTTCGAAGGTGAAATGCCAATTCCAGAAGGAGAAACAAGTAACGAAATAACTTCTTCTAAATCTTATTTCAAAATGATTGTTGATGATGGTACACAGCGTTTAGCTTATGATAATCATCAATACAACATGACATACTTTGATAGAAAAGACAGTACAAATTCTCTTCTATATAGACAATTTGAAGGTGAATATCAGTTCAAGAATAAATTAATAAAACTTAGAACATTTGATTATATTCCTCACGCTCTTGATACAGTTGTGAGAAAAGCAAATGGGATAAATGTTTTAGAATTGGTTTCTGTTGGACAAGGAGGAAGAAATACTATATTTATCAGAAATGGTGAAATAAAAAGTATAAACGGAACTCTAGTCGCTTACAATAGACCAATGGATGGAACAATACAAATTACTGGTGAAGGAGAAAATTTAATAATCAAATCTCCATTTGAAGGTGAATATGTACAAATGGCTGGACAGAAAGTTGGTCAGATTACCGATATGCAAAAATTGCAAGAAGGTGCTGGAAAAGTTGAATTTAATGTTCCAACTCAATTAAAATTACGCTCTTTATATACAATTAATGGAGCTCAATTCGTAATTCCTACTCCTGCATTTAAGGGAGAAGTTCTTTATCGTCAAGGATCTAAATTTAAACCAACTGAGAAGAATTTACCGGGAGCTATAAAAGCTGAGGTTATCGTTGGTGATAAAAGAGATACAGTAACTATTGTTGGAGGAAAAGGTCAAACAAATTATACTGCTGATGTTACTATTGATGGAATGAATATATCTTTAGGTTACGGTTCAAAAATGGTTAAAATACCTTTTAGTTTACGTTTAGATGATTTTGTTTTAGATCGTTATCCTGGTTCATCAAATCCATCTTCTTTCGAATCAAACATAACTGTAATAGATGAAGGAAAAGAGCAAAAACATCATATTTATATGAATAATGTAATGGATTATAAAGGATATAGATTTTTTCAATCAAGTTATTTTCCAACAGAAAATGGTACTATATTATCTGTTAATCAAGATTGGTGGGGAACTAACATCACTTATTTAGGTTATTTTATGTTGTTCGTTGGTATGTTTGTTTCGTTATTCTGGAAAGGAACTCGTTTTATGCAATTAAACTCTTTACTAAAAGGTTTACATACAAAGAAATTAAATGTTTTAATTCCATTATTTTTATTGTCAAGTTTAGCATTTTCTCAAAATCCTACAACGACTGATGGGAATAAATCTAGTCATCAAAAAATAGAAACGAATACCTCTACAGATAAAGCTCATTCTACTGAGCATTTAGGTATTTTCTCAACAAAAATGGCTGATGGTGATGAGTTGGCAAAAAATGTAAAAATTCCTGATGAACATGCAGAAAAATTTGGACATCTTTTAATTCAAGATATTGAAGGACGTATAAAACCTGTAAATACACAATCATTAGAAATTTTAAGAAAAGTATACAAAAAAGATAATTTCCATGGTTTGTCATCAGATAAATGGTTTATTTCTTTACAATTAGATCCTGCATATTGGGTAAACGCTCCAATGATTAAAATTGGTTCAAAAGGAGGTGATCAGCTTCAAAAAATGACAAGTGCAAATGAAGATGGTTATACATCTTTAATGAATTTGGTAGATCCAAAAACGACAAGATTTAAATTGGATAAAGCATATAATGAAGCATTTTCTAAAAAACCATCTGAAAGATCTAAGTTTGATGAAGAAGTGATTGCTGTAACAGAAAGATTTAATATTCTTGATCAAACAGCAAAAGGATATCAGTTAAAAATAATTCCAGTACAGAATGATCCTTCAGAAAGATGGACATCATGGATTTATCAAACACAAAATAATCCTGTAGAGATTGATACTTTAGCATTAGGAATGGTAAGTGTATATTTTAATATGGTCTCAAAAGGTTTAGAGAACGGAAATTGGACTCCAGCAGATAATGCAGTTGATTATATTAGTAAATATCAACAAAAATGGGGAAAAAATGTCGTTCCATCTCCTACAAAAGTAGAAGTAGAAATACTGTATAATAAATACAATGTTTTCTTTTACGTAATGATTTGTTATGCAATGGTAGGAGGATTATTAATGCTTTTATCATTTGTACAGTTGTTTTCAGAAAGTAAAGTTCTGCATACAATTATTAATATATGCCTAGGATTAATATTTATTATTTTCGTAGTTCAAGCCATAGGATTAGGTGTTAGATGGTATTTAACAGGACATGCTCCTTGGTCAAATGGATATGAAGCAATTGTATTTATTTCATGGGTAAGTGTGCTAGCAGGGATGTTGTTATATAAAAATAGAAATGCATTTATACCAACAACAGGTGCAATGGTAGCTGTTATTATGATGGGATTTGCTCACGGTGGTTCTATGTTAGACCCTCAGATTACTCCATTAGTACCAGTACTTAAATCATATTGGTTAATTGTACACGTTGCTATTATTGTATCCTCTTATGGATTCTTTGGTCTTGGTGCTATTCTAGCTGTTTTCTCTTTGATTATAATGCTAATTAAGCCAAATAAGAAAATTGAAATTTCATTAAAAGAAATGACTTACGTTTCAGAAATGTCATTAACAATTGGTATTTATCTTTTAACGGTTGGTACATTCTTAGGAGGTATGTGGGCTAATGAATCTTGGGGACGTTATTGGTCTTGGGATCCAAAAGAAACTTGGGCTTTTGTTTCTGTAATTATATATGCTGTTGTATTACATATGCGTTTAGTTCCAGGTTTAAGAGGGAAATTTGCATTTAATGTTGCAGCTTTATGGGCTGTTTGGTCTGTAATTATGACTTATTTTGGTGTAAATTATTATTTATCAGGATTACACTCTTATGCAGCAGGAGATCCTGTTCCAATTCCTTTTTGGGTACCAGCAACAGCTGTAGGAATGTTTGTTTTATCATTTGCTGCTTGGTATTTTCAAAACAAAGTTTACAAAGTAAAAAACTAATTTGTAAAAATAAATAGTAAAAAGTCATGCATATAATTATGCATGACTTTTTTTATGAAAATTAATGATGAAGTTTTTTTTAATTAATTGCTTTTAATTATGTGGTTCATTTTTTTTTAATCTGTAATTTGCAATAGTGATTGAAGCGGCATCCTTTTTAGATTGGTTTTTGTATTTCGACTCCGCACTCAATAACCAATCTAAAAAGATATAGCGGGAAAGCACGGTGCGAAGCAATTGCTCAAAAAAGAGATGTATAATTTATTAAAAGTTTAAACAACTTTTATTGTAACATTTTCTTTAATTATAACGACATATAAAATACATTTATAAAAATATTTTTTTCAATTTATGATATCTATTCGTGATTTAAATAAATCCTATAAAATGGGTAAAAATAAACTTCATGTTTTAAAAGGAATTAACCTTGAAATTGATGAAGGGGAATTTGTTGCTATTATGGGATCTTCTGGTTCAGGAAAATCAACATTACTGAATATAATAGGTATGTTGGATGAACATGATACTGGAATTTATGAATTAGATGGTGTGAGAATTGAAAAATTAAATGAAACGAAAGCAGCAAATTATAGAAATAAATTTTTAGGATTTATTTTTCAATCCTATAATTTAATTAGTTTCAAAAACGTTTTAGAAAATGTCGCTTTACCATTGTATTATCAGAAAGTAAAAAGATCTGAGCGTAATAAAATAGCAAAAAATTATTTAGATAGAGTAGGATTAGCTCCTTGGGCTTCACATATGCCTAATGAACTTTCGGGTGGACAAAAACAACGTGTTGCTATTGCAAGAGCTTTGGCAGCTAAACCAAAGTTATTATTAGCAGATGAACCAACTGGGGCATTGGATACAAAAACATCTCAAGAAGTTATGCATCTTATTCAAGAAATAAATGATGAAGGTAAAACGATTGTAATGGTAACTCACGAAGATGATATTGCAAATATGTGTAAACGCATAGTTCGATTGAAAGATGGAGTTATTGTAAGTGATGAGAAAGTTAAACAAGTTCGAGTTTAATTATAATAATTATTAAATTTTATGTTTGATATCGATCGTTGGAGAGAAATTTGGTCATCCATTTCAAGTAATAAACTACGTACAGCTTTGTCTGGATTAACAATTGCATTGGCTCTTTTTGTTTTTATTACATTATATGGTTTGGGAAATGGTTTACAAAATGGTTTTCAGAAACAATTTTTTAAAGCAAATTCATTAAATATTACTTTAAGTGGAGGAACTACTAGTGTTCCTTATAATGGTTATAAGCAAGGAAGAACAATAGAGTTAGATATAAATGATTTTAATTTTATAGAAAAATCTTTTCCTGATCAAATTAAAAGCGTTGTGAGTACTATTGCAAAAACAGATACATTAAGAAACGAAGTTAATTCAGGTAGTTATTCAATTACTGGAGTATATCCACAATATGAAAATATGATTAATGAAGAAGTTACTTCTGGTCGATTTATTAATCAAAAAGATATGAATAATCAGGCAAAATCTATTGTTATAGGACGTTTAGTTGCTCAAGATTTTTTTCCAAATCAAATTCCTCTTGGGAAATATTTACAAGTTGGTAATGCGATGTATCAGGTAGTAGGTGTTTTTAAAAGTAAAGATGGAGGTGATAATGCCGAAAGAGCCTTATATACTCCTTTTTCTACCTTTAAAATTATTTATGCGACAGATAAGGTTTCTTCTATTATTGTAACACCAAAGGATAATCTTGGTTTATCTGAAATATCAGATTTAGCCAAGACAATTGAATATAATATGAGAATTAGACACAATGTTGCTGCATCTGATTATTCTGGTTTATGGGTGAGGAATGCTGCTGAAGGCATGGAGCAAACAAATCAGTTTTTTGTAATATTGACAGTTATTGTTCTTGTAATTGGTGGAGGTAGTTTAATAGCAGGAATCGTAAGTATTGGGAATATTATGATTTTTAGTGTAAAAGAAAGAACAAAAGAAATAGGAATACGAAAAGCATTAGGGGCAACACCATTCAATGTTTTAAGTCTTATTTTACAAGAAGCAATTCTTATTACTATAATTTTTGGAATTTTAGGAATAGCATTAGCTTCTTTAGTTGTAGAAAATATAGGAGATAGTTTAGAAGAATATTTTATTTTTAATCCAGGAGTAGAAATGAAATCCTTAATAGTTGCTTCTGTAATTCTTTTTGTGTCTGGAACAATTTCAGGATTAATACCTGCTTTAAGTGCTGCAAGAATAAAACCAATTGATGCTTTAAGAGACGAATAATGAACTTTATAAAATTTATTTTTGATGTAGATGCTTGGAGCGAAGTTTATGCTGCTATTCGTAAGAATAAGTTGCGTACAATTCTTACGATGATTGGTGTTGCATGGGGTATGTTTTTATTTGTCCTTCTATTGGGGGTAACAAAAGGATTACAAAATGGTTTTGATCGTAATCTAGCTAATTCTGCAACGAATTCTTTGTTTGTTTGGGGAGGAAAAACTTCTATTCCATATCAAGGTTTTCAGAAAGGACGAACAATAGAATTAAAGATGAGTGATGTAAAAAAAATTCAAGCACAATTTCCTCAAATAGCACTTTTAGCACCTCGAAATTCAAAAGCTAGTACAATTATCGCTTATGGATCTAAGTATAATTTCTATACTGTAAATGGAGATTATCCTGATCAAAATAGAATGTTTGGAAAAGATATTATACAGGGGCGTTTTATTAATGAAGATGACATAAAAACAGAATCAAAAGTTTGCGTTTTAGGAATAGAAGTCGCAGAAGAATTTTTTGGAGATAATCCTAAACCATTAGGAAAACAAATAAGAATTAGTGATAGTTATTATACCATTGTAGGTATTTATGATTCTCCTTCTTCACCTGTAGAAGGTAAAAATGAAGTTTTTATTCCATTTACGACTTTTCAAAAAGTATACAATCAAGGTGAAACAATTAATTATTTAAGTCTTAGTTTACCGAATAGTTATGATATTAAAGGTTTTGAAAAACAATTAAAATTATATTTAAAAGAAGTTAAAAATATTTCTCCTGATGATGACCAAGCTATTGGTGGCTTCAATTTAGGTGAAATGTTAGGTAAAATACTAAAGTTTGTAAAAGGAATGCAATTTTTAGCTGTAGTTGTAGGAGCAATGACTCTTTTTTCGGGTGTTATTGCAATTGCAAGTATTTTACTAATTACTGTTTCAGAAAGAACAAAAGAATTTGGAATTAGAAGAGCACTTGGTGCTATTCCATCACAAATAAGAGGACAAATTCTTTTAGAATCAGTTGTATTAACTCTTATCGCTGGTTTTATCGGAATTATTGCAGCGGCTTTAATTTTAATGTTTTTGAATGAAATACTAATACCAGGAAATAAAAATATACCATTATATAATGCTTCCATAGATTTACCAACATTATTTTCAGCTTTAGCAATTATGGTAATTATGGCAACCTTAGCTGGATTAATACCTGCTCAACGAGCAATTCAAATAAAACCAATTGATGCATTAAGAGATGAATAATTTAATTAATAACAATATTTAACACATAGATATAATGAAGAAATTTATAAAAATTTTACTTGTTGTCGTATTTATAGGAGCAATAGTCGGAGTTATTTCTTACTTCGGTAAAAAGAATAGCCAATCTATAGATACGTACGAAACTACAACTCCTGTTATAGGGAATATAGAGGTGAAGGCAGTAGCAACAGGAGAAGTAAAACCTTTAGAAACGATAGAAATCAAACCTAATATATCTGGTGTTATAAAATCTATTAATGTTGCAGAAGGAGAACATGTAGAGAAAGGACAACTAATTTGTGAACTAAGAGTTGTTCCAAATGTAGAATCTTTAAATTCTGCTAGACAATCTATAACTGCGGCAGAAATAAAAGTTGATCAAGAAAGACGTAATTTTAATAGAACAAATACATTATATCATGAAGGTGTTTTACCTCGTGAAGATTATGATAATTCTAGGGCTACATATTTGTCAGCTCAACAACAATTAAAAACTGCTCAGTATGATTATAAAGTTGCACAAACTGGTATAGCTCCAGGGTTGGAGAAATACGCAACAACAAGAATTTTAGCAACTACATCGGGAATGATTTTAAGTATTCCTGTTGAGGTAGGGAATATGGTTCAACAGATTAATAATTTCTCTACAGGTACAACAATTGCTACAATGGCAGATGTCAATAAAATGATTTTTGAAGGTAAAGTTGATGAAGCTGAAGTAGGTAAATTAAAAGAAGGTATGAAAATTAATGTATCCATTGGTGCTATAGCAAATAAAACATTTACAGCTGTTTTAGATTTTATCTCTCCTCAAGGTGTTACAAGCAACGGTGTTGTTCAGTTCGAGATTAAAGCTCCTATTCAGTTAACATCAGATAATTTTATCAGAGCAGGTTATTCAGCCAACGCAGAAGTTGTAACACAAGAAGCTAAAAATGTATTATTGATAAAATCAGCACATCTTCGTTATGATGAAAATCAAAAACCATATGTTGAGGTTTTAACTTCAGGAAAAGGACAAGATGCAAAATATCAAAAAAAGTATTTAACTCTTGGTATAACAGATGGAGTTAATGTTCAAGTTAAATCAGGTTTAAATAAGACAGATAGAATAAAAATTTGGAATACGGATTTAAACAAAACTCCTAGTAACGAGAATTCTTAAAAAGGGTTTGTTATTTGTAATCATTATAAATTTAACTTCGCTTTGACATTTTTTAACAATTATATTTATTACCTTGTTACTAGAAACAAATAAAGTTTCTTTTAACTGATTTTTAATTAAAAAAAAATATAAAATGGAAACATTAAAAAAATCTTACATCAAATCAATTAATCCTTTTAATAATGAATTGGTAAAAGAATTCGAAGTAATGAGTAATGATCAAGTTGATCAAATTGTTGATAAAGCAGATGAAGCTTTTAAATCATGGAAGAATACCTCTTTTGATGAAAGAGCAAAAATTATACACAAGGTAGCTTCTATCATGCGTGATAGAAAACAAGAATTAGGTAAGTTAGCAACCTTAGAGATGGGAAAATTACTTCGAGAAAGTATTTACGAAGTTGAATTGAGTGCTAATATTTTTGATTATTATGCAGACAATGCTGAAAAATTTTTAGCTGATCATCTTTTAGAAACTGAATTAGGTGAAGCTTTTCTAAGTTACGAACCAATAGGTGTATTATTAAGTGTTCAACCTTGGAACTTCCCATATTATCAAATCACGCGTTCTGCAGCATCTGCATTAATGGCAGGAAATACAATGGTATTAAAACATGCGTCTAATGTTCCTCAATGTGCACAAATTATGGAAGATATTTTCCATGAAGCAGGTTTACCAAAAGGTGTTTATACAAATTTATTTGTACCAGGAGGGAGTGTAGAACGTATTGTAGATAATCCTAAAATTAAAGCTGTAGCGCTTACAGGTAGTGAAGCTGCTGGAGGAAGTATCGCTGCTGCTGCAGGTAAAAATATTAAAAAATCGACATTAGAGCTTGGAGGTAGTGATCCTTTTATAGTTTTAGAAGATGTAGATATTGATAAAGCTGTTGAAACTGCGATTTTAGGTCGTATGTGGAATGCTGGTCAAGTTTGTGTTTCTCCTAAGAGAATTATTGTACCAGAATCTATTGCTAATAATTTTATTCAAAAGTCAAAAACTCTTTTATCTTCTCTTAAAGTTGGTAATCCTTTAGAAGAAGAAACTGTTGTAGCACCATTAAGTAGTGAAAAAGCTGCAAAAGATGTAGTTGCTCAAATTCAAAAAGCTGTTGCGAATGGAGCTAAAGTAGAGTTAGGAGGTAAACGTATCGATAGACCAGGAGCATTTGTAGAGCCAACATTGTTAACAGGTATTACAGCTGAAAACCCTATTTTCTTTGAAGAAATTTTTGGACCTGTTGCTGTTATTTATACTTATAAAACAATAGATGATGCAATTGAATTAGCAAATGCAACAACATTTGGATTAGGAGGTTCTGTTTTTGGAAATGATATTGCAAAGGCAAAAGAAGTTGCTCGTAAAATAGATACAGGAATGGTTTACATTAATCATGTAACGGGTATTGCTCCAGAATTACCATTTGGTGGTACCAAACGTTCTGGTTATGGACGCGAACAATCACCTGCTGCTATTTACGAATTTGTAAATGCTAAATTGATTCGAGTTACATCGCCAGAAAACTTATATTAATAGGTATTCATAAAATATTATAATGATCCTCAAGAATTTCTTGAGGATTTTTTTTATTTTTTTGGATTGAATCGTAACCTTTCAGTTTACTTTTTCACGAGTCGATATCTCAAAGTAGCTAGCAACAGCAACTTTTCAAGATTGCTCTTACTCGCTAATCATACCATGGCTTAACACAATTAGTACGGAGAACAACAATTTTTTTCAGTGTTCAAGATCTCCAGTGTTCAAGTTTTTATGTTATTAAGTATAGTATATCGCTTATAC
>DJDD01000032.1 GCA_002430925.1 Flavobacteriales bacterium UBA5933 | reverse complement strand
ATTTCCTAAAAATTTATTAGACGTTTCTAATTTATGATTTTCATATTCACTGAAGGTATCATGATCTACTATTAATTCGAATTTATGATGGGTTTGACTATGCTGTTGTAAAGAGAAATGTTTGTAATGTGGGACGATTTGCCCATCTATAACAAGTAATAATTTGACTAAACGATTAATACCATTAATATGATTATCTTCAATAGCTTTTGAGCCATTGAAAGAACGGAATTTTCTTTCCATAGGTTAGTAGGTTAATGAGTTAATTGATTGATAATTATCACTAAAATAGTGATATTAATGAAATAAAAAAACATAAAAACCTCTTTTATAGAAAAAATATATTGCTAATCTATAAAACTAAAGTTAAGGGAAAAGTAAATATTATTATAAAAACTTAAATAAATTCCTCAACTAACTAAAAAAATATTTCATTGATTAAAAATTAAATAAACAGCTTAGAGTTTAATTAATTTATAAAAACGTAAAAAAGTGGAACTCAAAATTGAGTTCCACTTTTTTTTATTTCTGAGTATTTCATTAATTATTTGGGCGTTAGAGGAAAGCTTTTTGTTACAATCTTTTCAATCAGTCGTTTTATTTAGTAGCTTCACAATGACCAAGTAAAAATCTACCTAACTAGAAAAGGATATCGTCTTCAATGCCTAACCTAACGCAAAATTAAACTCCACTATTCTATTTATAAAAATAACTGAATTAGGATATTTACTTTACTTGTCTAGAAACTATCCAAGAAACAAAACTTCCTAATCCTAAAACAGTAACAATTACTGCAGCAAAATTCTGTACAGAAAATATAAATGGGAATGGTACTGTTGCAGAAGCCATTATCAAACCAAAATTAATTTGTAATAAACCTATAATTGATGCAATTAATAACCCCATGAACATAGCAATAAATGTAATTATGAAACCTGTATTGAAAAATATATTTCGAATACTTTTTCTTGACATTCCAAAACTTGTCATCGTTTGTATTTCTTTCTTTTTATCTAAGATTAAAATAACAATTGTACCAGCCAAATTAAAACATGCTATAATGATAACTAAAGTAAAAATTAAATAACTTATTAAGTTTTCTATATTCATTACTTTCAGAAAAGCCGAATCTAAATCTTGTCTTGTTTCTATTTTATAGTTAGAGCCAAGAGAATTTTGTAGTTCATTTTTTATAGCATTAAATGATTTTTTACCGTCGGTTTTTATTTCGATTGCATAACACTCATTCGTATCAAATTGTAATAATTCTTGGGCTAAACCTAATGTAGTAAATACGTATTTATCATATTGGTCATTCAACATAAAAACACCCACACTATAAGCTTCTTTTTTAGTAAAAGCATCACTTTCTTGTTTCAGAAGTCCCGTTCCTGCTTTTGGCATTAACAAATCAGCAGGAGTTATAACATCTATATACAATTGTAAACGCTCTGCTATTCCACTGGAAACAATAAAATTATCATTACGTTTAAAATCCAAAAATTCTCCTCCATAAATTACTGTATCCAAACGAGTAACATTCGTAAAATTTTCATCAATTCCTTTAAGATAAGCAATATCTTGTTTTCCTTTATAATCGATGTATACTTTTTCTTCTATAACTTTAGAAAAAGCTTTAATGTCTTTTTGCTTGTGTAAAACATCTACAACATAAGTCAAGCTGTCTAATGTTTTACCTTTTGCTGGAGAAATTTTCAATTCAGGATTTACATTGCTGTAATACTTTAAATTCATTTTTTCTAAACCTGAAAAAACAGATAAAATAATGAATAAAGCAGCTGTTGCAACCAAAATTGCACATACCGCAATAAATGCAATAATATTTACTGCATTTGTGTTCGTTTTCGAAAAAATATAGCGTTTAGCAATGTAAAGTGAAATATTCTTCATTATAAGATTGGATTGTTACCTTCTCCTTTTAATGCTTTATCAATTTTATCCATTTCATCTAAAGAATTATCTAAAATGAAAATTAATTCTGGTGTAATACGCATTTTTTTAGAAGCTCCGTTTGATAAAATCCCTCTAAAAAATGGAATATTTTTTTTGATTTCTTTAAATATTTCGTCCTTTCTATTGTTAGGGAAAATACTTACATATATTTTAGAAACTCCTAAATCTGGCGTTACCTTAACTTCTGTAACACTAATGATGTTACCTGGAAATTCTGAAATTGCCCATTTTCTGAAAGCTTCTGCTAATTCTTCTTGAAATAATTTACTTACTTTTTGTTGTCTATTACTATCCAATTTAATTCTTTTTATTCAGCCGTAAAATTACTGCATTTTTTTGTGATTAAAAACATTCCTTGTTTGAATTAAGTTCTTTGTAAATTTGTAACTATGAAAAAAGACATCGAAACTTCTGAGGACGTTGCATTATTGGTAAATACTTTTTATGATAAAGTACTACATGATGATGTTATTGGGCATTTTTTTTCGGATGTAGCAAAAGTAAATTGGGATGAACATTTACCACATATGATTCAGTTTTGGGAAACTGTATTGTTGGGTAAATCTACTTTCGAAGGTTGGCCGATGAGAACACATCTTGTT
Organism: Flavobacteriales bacterium UBA5933; assembly: GCA_002430925.1. Classification (GTDB taxonomy): domain Bacteria; phylum Bacteroidota; class Bacteroidia; order Flavobacteriales; family Weeksellaceae; genus Empedobacter. The sequence continues at coordinate 9,270 of DJDD01000032.1, read as the reverse complement.
CTTCATCAAAAAGAAAAACTATTACCTCATCATTTTGATCATTGGATTGAATTATGGTTTGGTATTGTAGATAATCTTTTTGAAGGAGACATTGCAAATGAAGCTAAAAATAGAGCTAAAATTATGCGTGAATTAATTTTGTTTAAGATTGATAAAATGGAAAATAATAATAGAAATATTATTCAGTAAAAATATTAAATAACGTTTTCTTCTTAAAATAGCAGTGGAGCAAATTATAAAAGCTCCACTTTTTTTTATCATTTAATTTGGGCGTTCGAGCGGGTTTTTCGTTATATCTTTTTTAATTGGTCTTTAATTTCGAATGCCTCAATGACCAATTAAAAAAGGATGCCACTTCAACCCCTAACGCGAAAATGGAATTATTAAAATAAAAACACAAAAGAGTAGAAAAAATCTACTCTTTTTGTTTCTATATTTTATTTTTAGTAATTTTTAGATATTTAAATTCGCAAAAACGATTGACGTGTAAATCCTTTTATAACAACAAACAACATTCTTGAAACAACTATTACTATTTGTTGTTATAAAAGATTGCAACAAAAAGCGTGTACCGAAGGTTTTGCCCAAATAAAAAAATTATTCGTTTAGAATTTCGTTGAATAAGTTTTTTAAATCATCGTTGGGTTCTTGATTTGCATTTTTGGATTTGAAATAATCTTGAAATAAATCGTGAATATTTTGATCTAAATTAATTTCTGTCGAATTTGAGGCTACTATCCCTGTATTTTTTACTTTCGGAATAAGATGAATAATTCCTTGATGAGTTTGATAAATCAATTTACGCTCGTCGGCAGTTAAAAAACTTTCACTTTCTAGTGTTAATTCAACCAAAGCGTTTTTATTTTCATTAAGCCAAGCAACTGCATTATCTATATTATCAAAGGTTTTTCGGATCAAAGGTTTACCATTTTCTAAAGCTATTTTTTTGTAATTAGCTTCTTTATTTGGTTCTAAATCTACAATAGTTACATATTTTGTTTGCCCTGCTTCGCTGAAACTGTAGCATAATGGCGACGAACTATAGATAACTGGTTTTTCTTCTGTTCCTATATTCTTGTAACCGTGGATATGTCCCAATGCTGTATATTGTATTTGGGCAGGAATAGCATCGGAATAAATCATGTCTGCATTTCCAATTTTGATTGGCTTCTCTCCTTCAGGTTCCTCTATAAGTTTTTTTCCTCGCTGATTCATATACAGATGGGTGGTTAAAAGATTAACTCCATTTTTATCACAAAACTGCTCAGAAATAGTTTTCCATTTCTCTGCTAAAACTTCATTTAAAGCATCTTCTTTATTTTCGCCAAGATATTGTTTTAGTCGAATTTCATTGGCATACGGAGTATGTAAAATTCTTATAGGATAAGAATATGCTTTGAATTGTATTTCTAAAAAACCTTCAGTTGATTTCACGATCTCCCAATTTGGCAATTTTGTAGGTTGTACAATGGCATTTGGATAACCAATAAGTAATATTCCACATTCACGAGCCAACGGATCTGGTGCATCTATAAAATTTGGAGAATCATGATTTCCTGCAATGGCAATTACAGGTCTTTTTCCATCAGCAGAAAGATGTTTTAATGTTTTATAAAATAATTCTACAGCTTCTACACTTGGGTTGAAATTATCGAACAAATCACCTGCAACAACAACCAAATCTACTTGTTCGTTATTTGCTATTTCAACAATCTCTTGCATAACAAGAATTTGTTCCTCTAATCTAGAAAAATTATCTAATCTTTTACCTAAGTGCCAATCTGCTGTGTGTAGAATTTTCATGTATTAATTATCTTTTTCAGTAGAATTTTCTTTCTGGTTCATTTGTTGAATAATCTCTTTTAAACGAGCTTTACGTCCAGCTTCTGCATCTTTCACCTTCTTTCTTTGTTGAGCTTTTTTTGCTTTTACTCTTTTTTTATTTGCTTCTGTATTTCTACTCATTTTGACTATTTAAATCTTTTTGCAAAGCTAAGTTATTTCTTAAAAAAATGTCAATATTTTGTCTTCTTAATTAGAAATTACTAAATTGTAATTAAATAATCGAATTTATTAATTTAAAACATTACTAATGGGAAAAGGAGATAAAAAATCGAGAAGAGGAAAAATTGTTAACGGTTCTTATGGAGTAAAACGTCCTCGTAAAAAATATTATTACGAAGATGAAGTTGTAGAAACAAAATCGTCATCTAAAAAAGGATAAAAACAATTTTTTGAGCTGAAAATCAATAATGATTTTCAGCTTTTTTATTGATTACATTTTTTTAATTTATTCCAATCTTTATCATTTATTATTAAAGGTTTATTATAAAGTGGATCTGCCATATTTTCTTCATAGGCACTTTTATTTTTAACATCAATAGTAAACCAATTAGAATTATAATCCCTATCTGGATAATGCTGTACTAAAACTAATTGATAAATATTTTTTTCTGTTCCATAAAATTGAATTCCATAACCGGTTCCTCCATTTTCTTTTATTTTTTTATCCCAATCTTTTGTAATTTGTTTTACATAAGAATTTTCTGAAAGTAATTTTGCAGCAAGACTTTCACATTTTTCTTTATTTTGAGCATTGACTTGAAAAATGAATAAAACCATAATTATACAAAAAAATATATGCTTCATTTTATCTATTAAATTTCTTTACGCTAATACAAGTAAATATCTGTAAAACATATTTTTTTTACAACTTAAATTCTTCTTTATTTAATCGATTAGAAATACTAAAATATAGACGTAAAATGTATTATTTTTTTTACATTGACTTTATTTTTAAAGAATAATGTTATAGTTTTGCCCCTCGGTTATAGATTTAGGTTAGGGAAAGATGAAGCATAATGATTTGGAAATTAATCGTCTTATTGGGCGGTTAGAGGCTTTGGGTGTTGTAGTCAAAAATATAGAAAGTTCAGGATATGGTAGTATGCTAAATTTCGAAATGACATATCAACTACCAAATGATGATGGTGTGCAAGCAATAAGTTTTAGACGATTTGATATACAAGATGTCTATTTACACTTTAAAGAGACTACAAATAAAAAAGGGAATTTACTTTTTGTTAGCTTATAAAAAAAGGTCAATTACATTTTTGTAATTGACCTTAATTATTTTTAATTGAAATAATTTTTATATCTGCTGATACATAAAGTTTTCACCAAGATAAACACGACGAACATCTTCATCATTTGCTAATTCTTCTGGTGAACCTTCTTTTAGGATTTTACCTTCGAACATAATGTATGTTTTATCAGTAATTGCTAAGGTTTGTGATACGTTGTGGTCTGTAATCAAAATACCTATATTTTTATCTTTTAATGAACGTACAATTTTTTGTATATCTTCTACAGCAATTGGATCAACTCCAGCAAAAGGTTCATCTAATAAAATAAAATTAGGTTCTGTTGCTAAACAACGAGCTATTTCGCATCGTCTACGTTCACCACCTGATAACAAATCTCCTCTATTTTTACGAACATGCTCTAAAGAAAATTCTTCAATTAAAGCATCTGTTCGCATTTGTTGTTCTTTCTTTGAATATTTTGTGAATTGTAAAACAGACTTTACATTATCTTCAACAGAAAGTTTTCTAAATACAGATGCTTCTTGTGCTAAATAGCCAATACCTTTTTGGGCACGTCTGTACATCGCATCACTTGTAATATCTTGCTTATCTAAAAAAACTTTTCCTTGTGTTGCCTTTACTAAACCAACAATCATATAGAAGGAAGTTGTTTTACCAGCTCCATTTGGACCAAGTAAACCAATAATCTCTCCTTGTTCTACTTGAAAAGATACATCTTTAACTACGTGTTTTTTACCGTAATCTTTTATTAAATTCTGTCCTCTTAATATCATTCCCATATTGGTTCAAAGATAAGATTTTTGTTATTTAATTGAGTTAATAATATCATATTTTGTTATAATATGATGTTTTCCATTTTCTAACTCTATTAAAACTGCTTGATTATCTTTAGTAATTAACTTCGTCACTTTATCTATTGATGTTCCAGATTTAACGATTGGAAAAGGTTTCCCCATAATTTCACGTATTGGTTTATCAGCTACATTTCTATCTTCTAAAAATGCTTGGAATAAATCTGACTCATCTAGAGAACCAACAAAACCATTGATATCCATTACTGGAATTTGAGAAATTTTATATTGACGCATACGATCAATTGCATGTGAAGCTAATTCTTCTGTACGAACAGTTAATAAAGGTTTATCTACGTGTTCTTCAATTAAGTCTAATGCTGTTTTCACGTCTTCCTCTAAATATCCACGATCTCTCATCCAATCATCATTAAATATTTTTCCGATGTAACGAGAACCTGAATCATGGAACAAAACAACCACAACATCATCTGGACCAAATTCATCTTTCATTTGCAATAATCCTTTGATTGCAGAACCAGAAGACATTCCAACAAATAAACCTTCCTCTAAAGCTAATTTACGTGTATAAACTGCAGCATCTTTGTCAGTTACTTTAGTAAAACCATCAATTAAATCAAAGTTTACGTTTTTAGGTAAAATATCTTCACCTATTCCTTCAGTAACATAAGAATAAACTTCATTTTCATCGAAAATACCAGTTTCTTTATATTTTTTGAAAACCGATCCGTAAGTATCTACTCCCCAAATTTTAATATTAGGATTTTTTTCTTTTAAGTATTTTGCAACACCTGATATAGTTCCTCCTGTACCAACACCAACTACAAAATGAGTAATTTTACCATCTGTTTGTTCCCAAATTTCAGGTCCAGTTTGCTCATAATTTGCTTGTGTATTTGATGGATTATCATATTGATTTACATACCAACCTTTAGGTGTTTCTTCTGCTAATCTTTTAGAAACCGAATAATAAGAACGAGGATCATCTGGTTCTACATCTGTAGGACAAACAACTACTTTTGCTCCCACAGCACGAAGAATATCCATTTTTTCCTTGGATTGTTTATCAGTAATCACACAAATTAATTTGTATCCTTTCACAATAGCTGCTAACGCTAATCCCATTCCTGTATTACCAGAAGTACCTTCTATAATAGTACCTCCAGGAAGTAATCTACCATCTTTTTCAGCATCTTCTACCATCTTAAGAGCCATTCTATCTTTACATGAATGTCCTGGGTTAAAATACTCAACTTTTGCAAGTACATTACAAGGTAAATCCTTTGTAATTTTGTTTATTTTAACCAATGGAGTATTTCCTATTGTTTCTAAGATATTATTCGCGTATTTCATTTTTTTCTGTTTTTTAATTAAAATAATGAATTATTATCTAAAATTAATTGCTTTCGCAGGTGTAATTTTAGAAATCATATACGAGGGCAAAAGTAATACAATTGCAGAAACTAATAAAGCCCCAACGTTCAATAAAATTATATAATTTATATCAAAGTATACTGGTGCTATAGATAAATAGTAGTTTTCGGCAGGAAGTTTAACAATACCGAAGTATTTTTGAATGAATAATATTCCTAAACCAATAATATTTCCAGCAATTAATCCAGGCAACATAATGAATAAAGCATAATTAATGAATAATTTTCTAATTCTCCAATTTGTTGCTCCAAATGCTTTTAATATCCCAATAGAATGTGTTCTTTCTAAAATTAATATCAATAAAACCATGACCATATTAATTACAACAACAAATAACATGATAAAAAGAATGATGACTATATTTTTATCAAAAATAGAAATCCAATCATTTATTTGTGCAAATGTAGCTGTAGCAGATTCTGCAAAAAGATTATATGATATATTGCTTTGTACTTTATCAGTAATTGGGTCAATTTTTTCTACATCATTAACAAATAATTCAAAATTACCAACAGTTGTACTATCCCATCGATTAATATGCTGAACATGTTTTATATCGCCCAACATAATTTGATCATCAAAATTTTTGATATCCGTTTTAAATAAACCAGAAATTTTAAAACGTCTATAAATTGGTTTCATATCTTCCTGTTGAATAAAGTACATGACAAATGAACTATCAACATCAAGCTTCATTTCATCAGCAATTTTCTTAGATAACAAAACCTCATCAATTATAGAATCTTTATTTACCTTAGGGAAACTTCCTTTTATCATAAATTTTTGGAAACGGACCGAATCATAATCTGTACCTACCCCTTTAAAAATAACACCGCTAAAATTTTCTTTTGTTCGTATAACACCACTTTTATTAGCTATTGCTTGTACATGAACAATTTCTGGAACTTGCGGAAATTTTGGATAAAATTTTTGATGAATTGATAATGAATCTGAGTTAAGAGATGTATTACTATTGTAATTCTTAATAATTATATGCCCATTAAAATCAGCTAACTTCTCCTTTATTGCTTTTCTTGCTCCAACCCCCGTAGAAATTGTAACCAATGAAACAATTAATCCCAATGCTACAGAAATTTGAGAGATTCTAATTATAATACTCGATAAGTTATTTTTACTATTTTTACCAAGCGCAATTTTTTTTGAAAACCACCAAGAAAAGTTCAATTTATTTTTAATTTTTATAAGTTTAAAATGAATGATTTAATGCCATAATTTTTCAAATACTAAAACAAAATGAAAAACTTGTTCAAATATACATCAATTGCTTTACTTAGTTCAGCTATTTTTTTTAGCACATCAATAAATACATCTGCACAAAATAAAAATAACAACTCTAGAATTTCTAAAACAAATATTATTGTTGGTGCAGAGAATTATAAAACATATTTATCAGAACTTAAAGGAAAAAAAATTGGATTAGTATCCAACCAAACAGGAATTGTAACTATTGATCATAAAACTACACACATCCTAGATTTTTTGTTGGATAATAAAATAGATATTGTTAAACTTTATTCTCCTGAACACGGTTTTCGTGGTGATGCCGATGCAGGAGCAAAAGTAAAATCTGGAATAGATTCAAAAACTGGTTTACCAATCATTTCTCTTTATGGAGATAATAAAAAACCAAAAGCAGATCAAATAAAAGATATTGATATATTAATTTTTGACATGCAAGATGTTGGTGTTCGTTTCTACACTTACATTTCTACTTTACATTATGTAATGGAAGCTGCTGCAGAAAATAATAAAAAAGTTATTGTAATGGACAGACCAAATCCTAATGCACATTATATAGATGGTCCTGTAATGAAAAATGAATATAAATCTTTTGTAGGAATGCATAATGTACCTATTGTCTATGGAATGACAATTGGTGAATATGCAAAGATGATTAATGGAGAAAAATGGTTAGCAAATGGAATTGAAACAGATTTAGAAGTTGTACCATTATTAAATTATACCCATCAAACAACTTATAATTTACCTATAAAACCATCTCCTAACCTACCAAATGCACATGCTATTAATTTATATCCTAGTACATGTCTTTTTGAAGGTACAAATGTAAATGAAGGTCGAGGAACTACAATTCAATTCCAGGTATATGGCTCACCTTTTCTCAAAAATATGCCTTTTTCTTACACTCCAATTTCTCAAGATGGAGCAACAAATCCTAAGTTTAAAAATGAAGTTTGTTTTGGAGAAGATTTATCAAATATACCATTTCAAAATTCTATTAATTTGAGTTGGTTAATTAACGCATACAAAAACAATACAAAACAACCTTTTTGGACTAAAAATGGAAATAAATTATGGATTGATCAATTAGCTGGTACAAACGAACTACGTAATCAAATTGAAAAAGGTTGGACTGAAGAACAAATAAAAGCTACTTGGCAAAAAGATTTGAATAAGTTCAAAAAAATACGCGCTAAATATTTAATTTATAAATAACAAAAAACGAGAACTTATCTTTATTGACAAGTTCTCGTTTAAAAAATTGAATAAGAATATCATTTATTCTATCCTATAAATAAGAGGTTATTTTATTCCTCCTCCTAAAGCTACATAAAGATTCACAACTGCCTGCAATTCTTGAACCTTATCATCTATACTGCTCAATTCAGCTGAAAGTAAACTTTGCTCAGAGGTTAAAACATCTGTATAATTTACATCTGAGGTATAGCTTAATAATTCTTTAGTAAAATCAACTGATTTATTTAAATAAATTAATTGATTTTTTCTAATATTTTGCTTCTCTAATGCTGTATTATATGAATATAAAGCATCTGAAACTTCTTGACCTGCATTTAAAAACGTCTGTTGAAAAGTATTTAAAGCAGCTTCTTTCTTTGCTTTTGATATAGTAAGATTCATTTTGTTTTTCCCTTGAGAAAAAATTGGTTGAGTAAGCCCACCTATCAAACTATAAAAAATAGAATTACTAAAGAAATCTTTTAAATGCAGCGTAGAAACACCTCCTTGTGCAGTTAAAGTGAGACTAGGATAAAAACTAGCTTTTGATACATTAACATCCTCAAAAGCTGATCTAAAATTTAATTCAGCTTGCTGAATATCTGGTCTATTACGCAATAAATCCGTTGATAAACCAGTACTAATTGTTGCTGTAACATTTTGGCTATCCAAAGTACTTCTTTCTATTTCACCTGGTATATCACCTATTAAAACACTTAGCATATTTTCAGTTTCTCTAATCTGTTTTTTTAAATCTGGAATAGAAACTTCAGCTGAATATTGATTTGCTTGACTTTGTACGACTGCTGCGCCGGTAACAACTGCACTCTCTTTCAAAGCCTTCATTGTTTCTACGTCTTTCTTTCTATTTTCTATTGTCTTTTCTGTAATAAACAATTGCTTATCCAAAGACAATAATAAATAATAATTGTTAGCAATATTAGATATCAATTGTGTTTGAACTGCTCTTTGAGCAGCTTCACTTTCTAAATAATTTGCTAATGCTTGACGTTTTAAACTTCCTATTTTTCCCCAAATATCAGCTTCCCAACTAGCGGACATACCAACTTGATATGAAGTCGTTTTTAAGTTAATTTGGTTGGATATACCTCCCATATTTAATGATCGCAACGATGTTTTACTATGAGAAACCTGTGCGGTACCTTCAAGAGTTGGATAAAAACTTAATTTAGCTTGTTTTAAACTCGCTTGGGATTGTAATATCGTTAAGATTGAATTTTTCATATCAACATTATTTTCTAAACCTTTTTGGATAAGATTTTGAAGATAAGTATCAGTGAAGAGTTCTTTCCAAGAAAGAGAAGCTAAAGAAACACTATCGTTCTGAGGATTATCTTGTCTATAAATATTATCAGTTCTAACTTCAGGAGATTTATACACTTCAGCTACTTTACATG
>DJDD01000143.1:2736-10270 GCA_002430925.1 Flavobacteriales bacterium UBA5933 | reverse complement strand
ATTCCGAACAGATAAGTTAAGCCTGCCTGCGCCTATGGTACTGCTACTAGCGGGAGAGTAGGTCGTCGCCAGTTTTTAAACAAAAGAATCCTCAAGTGAATAACTTGGGGATTTTTTTATGCCTATACTTTACGCAGATATACAATGTATTTAGTTTATAGTTGTTCAGTTTTTATGTGTTTAAGTTCTTCTGTTATTAGGTTATTAGTTTTTAGTAGTTAAACGTATTACGTAAAACTTAGAACTTATAACTCACAACTCACAACTCATTACTTCTATTTGGTTTTTAAGTTTTTCAGTTATTAGTAATTAGACGTATTACTAACAACTTATAACTCATAACTAATTACTTCTAGTTTCTAAATTCAAATTTCTAAATTCGCAATAGGGATTGAAGTGGAAATCCTTTTCTAATTGGTCATTGAGGTTCTCGAAATGAATAATTAAAAAAGATTGCAACGGAAAGCCCGGCACGAAGTGATTGCCCAACTAAAAATTATTTTTATAAAAAAATCCAAAACATAAATGCTTTGGATTCTAATAATTCTTTTTTGAACAGATTTAATATTTATTAAGTTCTTTTTCGAATTCTTCTAAATATTTTGCTAAATGTATTCCGTCTACAAAGCCATGGTTAGCTTCTACAGAAACGGGCATATACATTTTATCTTTGTCTTTGTAAGCCTTACCGAAAATAATTCGTGGAATAGATTCTTTAGTTCCGTAATTTGTAGGCTGTATTAGTCCTGTAAATCTTGTCCAAGGCATTGTAGAATGTCTAACAAGTCCTTCTGTAATATCTTCATTTTTGATGTGTAAACCAATAGAATTTTCTACACTTGCTATTTGTTCTTTTAATTGCTTGTTGAATACTTCGAAGTCTTGAGTGAAATTCATTAAAGCAAATCCAAAAGTTCCATCTTTTCGTCCAATTGTTGTTCCACAATCTAAGTGATCGTATAAATAGATATTATCATCTTCAATTCGGTATTTAAACTCTTGTACGTTATTTTCTGCTTGCATAGAGCAAAATAAATAGAGAGCAAAAAAAGAAATTTGATTTGACTTAGAAAATTCAAAAGCTTTAGTACATTCTACTTCTGCAACAATACCAACATACGGATTATCCATATTAGAGAACATATTGTAATGTTCTTGTCGGTTCCAACCTTCAGGATTAAAAACTTTTCTCATACTGCAAAAGTAAAATAGATGAATAAAGTATGTAAATTTTTTTCATTAAATTTAAGAATCTAAGTTAAAAATTATGAAAGAAGTGAATAGTATTGATTTGTTAGTAGGTTGTTATACGGAAGAGAATAAGAATTGTGGTTTGGCTTTGTATAAGTTTAATCTAGATAATGGGAATGCTATTTTTGTGAATGATTATAAAATTAATAATCCTTCTTATTTTACAACGAATGATGATGGTACAATGATTTATGTTGTATCTGAGGAAGAGGATAAGTACGAAAGTGCTGTATCTGCTATACAACTAGATAAAAGCACAGGAGAATTTACCTTATTGAATTCTGTTTCTACAAAAGGTGCTGCGCCTTGTTATATATCCATAGATAATGAAAATAAATATTTAGTAACGGCAAATTATTTAGGAGGAAGTATTTCTGTTTTTAAACTACAGGAAAACGGTAAAATAGATGATTTAATTCAACAAATAAAATTTGATGAAGAAAGTATACATCAAGAAAGACAAAATCAGTCACATTTGCATTGTGTAGTTTATTCACCATCTTATGAACATTTATTTGCAACGGATTTAGGAGGTGATAAGATTTATAAATTTGATGTCAATAAGGATGATTCGGATGATTATTTGACACCATCAGAAAATTATTTAACAGAAATTGAAGAAGGATCAGGACCAAGACATTTAATTTTTAGTGAGAATAAGTTTGCTTATTTGATTAGTGAGCTGAGTGGAGAAGTAAAAGTTTTTGATTTTTTCAATGAAAATCTTTTAGAAAAACAAACTGTAGTTTCTCAGTATAACGATGCGGAAGGAAGTGCAGATATACAAATTCATCCTAATGGTAAATATTTATATACGTCGAATAGATTAGAGGATGATGGTTTAACTATTTTTAAAATAGATCAAAATTCAGGATTACTTACTTCTATAGGTTATCAAGAAACAGCTTTGCATCCTCGTAATTTTGTTATTTCTCCTAATGGTAAATATTTATTGGTTGCTTCTAAAGATTCTCATATTATTCAGGTTTTTGAAATTGATAATACAACAGGATTATTAACAAATATTAATAGTGACATTGAAATTGATTTACCTGTTTGTATAAAGTTTATTTAGTTATAAAATTATAATATGTTTTTAATGCATTAAATTAAATATTAATATACTATTTAATTTTTACCAATAAAAGGTTTAAAATAAATGCAAGGTATCTAAAAAAGTATATCATAAAGTTGGCATAATTTTTAATCACTCAATAATCAAACATAAAATAATGAAGAAAATAATCTTAACGACTGCTTATTTTTTATTAGTAAGTTTTACTGCTTGTGGGCAGAATAAACCAAAAGATAATGAATCTTTTAACTCTTCTAAAATAGAAAATTTTGAAGAACTTAATTTAAGTGATTATCAAAAACAACAAATAAAAAAGATAAATCAAGAAATAGGACCTAAGTTTAAGCAAATAGGTAGAGATAATTCATTGTCTGGCTACGAAAAAGGGAATAAAAAAAGAGAGTTAGCAAAAGAACATAAAACTCAAATTTTTAATGTCTTAACCAGTGCTCAAAAGAAAATATGGATTGATAAGTATGGAAATAAGCGAGAATCTATAAAAGATAATATAACAGATCATATTGATGATCAATTAAATATTTTAGAAAAAAAATATAAGGCAGATAAAAAAGAAATAGAAAAAGATAATTCTTTAACGAAAGAAGAAAAAAAGCAGAAAAAAAATCAATTAGATGATAAATTTAAGAATGATAAAGAGCAATTAAAATTTGAAAAAAATTCTAAAAACAGCGATTTATTAAAAGGTTCGTAATTAGATTATTTAAATAGTATTATAAAACAATATGATATTCACTTATCATATTGTTTTTATATATAAAATTATTTGTTGATTATTTTTTTCCAAAAGCAGACAGCTTTATCATTACCTATATATTTACCATAGTTTTCAATTTTTTGATAACCATTTTTCAAGTAGAATTGACAAGCTTCATGATTTAATTTTCTTGTTTCTAGCCAAATACTAGTATAATCAAGCGATTTTGCTTTTTTCTCTAAATAGTTCAACACAATTTTTCCAATTCCTTTTCTAGGATATTTTGCATACATTCTTTTTAATTCTGCAATTTCATTGGAAATAGGACGAAATGCTCCACAACCAACAATTTCATTATTTATATAAACTTTTATGAAAATAGATTTTTGGCATTCGCTATCCCAATCGATAAAAGAATTCTTTCCACTACTACCAAATCTTTGTTCTAATTCATTAGAAAGTAATTCTATAAGAGGTATAACTTCATGATCTGTTGGAGAAGTTTCTATAATTTTAATATCCATTGATTTAAAGGATTAGTTATTTACTTTTAATAAGTAAATAATTGATTTTATTTCGTCAATATTTAAAACTCCAAAATAAGATTTTATACGATATTCTAATTCTGTTAAATTCTTATCTTCAATAGCTTTATTTTTTTAGACGGTAATTTAAGTTTTTTTATTATTTAATTATCATAATAAAATTCTTTAAAATTATATTTATTTGGGCAATCCCTGCGGGTCGTGCTTTTCGCTATATCTTTTTAGATTGGTTATTGTTTTCTTAAGTTAATTATTGAGCATAATAGAAATCACCAATCAAAAAAGGATGCCGCTTCAATCACTATTGCAAACAAAATAGTACTAAAAATCATTATCAGAGATAATTAAAAAAAATACTTTAAATAACTTCAATATAATATAAGAAATACGAATTTTATAGTATTAATTAGTTGTAAATTGTCATAAAAATAGAGTAAATCATGAAAGTAGCATTTTTTTCATCTAAACCATATGATGAATTATTTTTTAGAAAAGAAAATGAGAAATATAATTTTGAATTAGAATTTTTTGAGACTAGTTTAAATTCACAAGTCGTTAATGCGTTAGTTGACGAAACAGCAATTTGTGTTTTTGTGAATGATATAGTTGATAGGAATGTTATAGAAATATTAGCAAACAAAGGAATTAAAATCATTGCATTGCGTTGTGCTGGTTTTAATAATGTAGATTTAGAAGCAGCAAAAGAATATGGAATAAAAGTATGTCGTGTTCCTGCGTATTCTCCAGAAGCTGTAGCAGAACATACATTAGCAATGCTACTTACATTGAATAGAAAAACACATAAAGCTTATAACAGAGTTAGAGAACAAAATTTTTCTTTGAATGGTTTATTAGGTTTTAACATTAACAAAAAAACTGTTGGAGTAGTAGGAACAGGAAAAATAGGTAAAGCTTTTATCAATTTAATAAAAGGTTTTGGTTGTGAGATATTGGCTTATGATTTATTTCCAGACAAAGAATTAGAAAATTCAGGAGTAAATTATGTTGATCTAGATAAGTTATTTAAAGAATCTGATATTATTTCATTGCACTGTCCTCTTACACCAGAAAATAAGTATTTAATTAATAAGTCTACAATTTCTGAGATGAAAGACGGTGTTACAATTATCAATACAAGTCGTGGAGGATTAATAAATACGGTAGATGCTATAGAAGCACTTAAAGAACATAAAATAGGATATCTAGGTATTGATGTTTATGAACAAGAAGAAAAACTGTTTTTTAAAGATTTATCTGCAGAAATCATTCAAGATGATACAATCCAACGTTTAATGAGTTTTCCTAATGTTTTAGTAACAGCTCATCAAGCATTTTTTACACAAGAAGCTTTAGAACAAATATCAGAAATCACTTTGCGTAGTATTTCAGATTTAGCAAAAAATGGAAAAACAGAGAAAATTGAGATGTTGTAAAACTAGAATTCAGCAATTCGAATTTCATTTCGATTAAGTATTAGAAAACCATTTATTTCTAAAGCTTTCAATAATCGAGAAATAACAACTCTAGAAGTATTAAGTTCATAAGCAATTTCCTGATGGGTTTTGTTTATGAATTTACTTTTATTGATGGATGCAATATCTAATAAATATTTTTTAAGGCGATCACTCATCGTATTAAATGCGATATTATCTATAGTTTCTAACATTTCATCTAGTCGATTATTATAACTATTTAATATAAACTTTCTCCAACTTTTATATTTAGCTAACCATTCATCCATTTTTATTGACGGAAGCATTACTAGTTCTCCATCTGTTTCGGCAACAGCTCTTATTTTACTTTGCTTATTTTCTAAACAACAATCAATAGTTAATGAACAAGTGTTCCCTCTTTCTAAAAAATAGAGTAATAATTCTCCATGATCAAAATCTTCTCTCATTATTTTTATTGCACCACTTAATAAAATAGGAATGCCATTAATATTTTCATCTATATCTATAATAATATCATTTTGATGAAACTTTTTTAATAATCCTAATTCTTCAAATTCATTTAATAATTCTTTACCAAAAAGAGATTTGGATAAACAATTTCTATTTTATCTTTTATCATTGTTTAATGAGGGGTATTTTTTTTAATTATACCATATAGATATGTACCTAATAAAGCTCCTAAAATAACTATTAGTACAGAGTAAACACCACTTCCTAATAATACAAATAGAGGTCCTGGACAAGCACCAACAAGTGCCCAACCTAAACCAAATAATATACCGCCAACAAGATATCTAGTAATAGAATATTTTTTATTTTGGATGATTATTTTTTCACCATTAATATTTTTAAATTTTTTATTTTTTATAATTTGTACTCCTATTAAACCTACAACTAATGCCGAACCTATAAATCCATACATATGGAAAGATTGAAACATAAACATTTCATATATTCTAAACCAAGAAGCAGTTTCTGATTTATACATTGTTACACCAAAAAGCACACCTAATAATATGTAAATAATATTTTTCATAATTTTTAAAATATTAAAGGAAATAAAATATGAACCATGAACAATCCACCAATAAAAAATCCTATAACAGCTATAAGAGAAGGTAATTGTAAATTACTTAATCCTGATATAGCATGTCCAGAAGTACATCCGCCAGCATATCTAGTTCCAAAGCCTATTAATAATCCGCCAATAAATAATAATGCAATATTTTTGAAAGACATTTCATTAAAAATCTCTATAGGAAAATAAGATTTTCCAGCACTTTTAAAACCAATTTTATATAGGTCATTTATTGTATCTTCTGAAATAGTAGGAATTTGATTATGAGATAAAAAATGTACAGAGATATAGCCTCCTATTATAGACCCAAATAAGAAAAGTAAATTCCATTTTTGTTTTTTCCAATCAAATCGGAAAAAATCACAAGATTTTCCAGCTCCAATAGCAGAACAAATTGTTCTAAAATTAGAAGAAAAGCCAAAACTTTTCCCTAGAAAAATTAATATTAACATGATTAAAGCAATCATTGGTCCTCCAATATACCAAGGCCATGGATTCAAAATTATTTCCATATTTCAGATTCTTTATATTTTTCAAATATTATAAATAATATTTAATTTTTTAAGTAACGATTGTTACATATACTTTTTTATAAAAACTATTTCATTAAAATTTATAAGATCAAAAAAATAAATACATTTGATAAATAGAGAAAATAAAAATGATGAAAATTGCAATTTTTGGAGATATACATGGAAACTTACCTGCTTTAGAAACAGTTTTAAATGATATAGAAAAAAGAGGTATAAATCAAAAATATTGTTTAGGCGATTTAGTAGATTTTGCTCCTTGGGGAAATGAAGTGATAGATAAAATAAAAGAACTTAATATTTCTTGTATTATGGGAAATCATGATGAAAGAATAGGACATGATTTACCAATTATTCCAATAGCAAGGCATTCTGAAATAGAAACTGAAGCAAGATTTATAGCAATTAATCATTCAAAAAAAATAATAACAAAAGAGAATAAACAATTTTTAGCTGAATTACCATTTCATATAAAATTAAATTATAAAATAGGACAAAAACATTGGAATATACAATTGGTTCATGCAAGCACCGATAGTAATACCAATTACATTTATGAATCAGATGATGATGAAACATTCAACACAATTTTAACCGAATCAAAAGCTGATATTATTTTTATGGGACATACACATCTTTCTTACATAAAACAAATAAAAGATAAATGGGCTGTAAATACAGGCTCAGTGGGTCGATCTAGAGAAGAAAATAGATTAGCATCTTATGCAATATTAACTTTAACAGAGGAAAAATTAGAAACTGAAATAATACAGTTAACCTATCCGATTGATAAAGTTGTAGAAGCAATAGAAAATAGTGAAATACCAAATTACTATGCTGATTTTTTATTAAACAAAGCTTAATTTACCCGTAGTGCATTATGACA
>DJDD01000143.1:0-2496 GCA_002430925.1 Flavobacteriales bacterium UBA5933 | reverse complement strand
CAATGATAATGCACTACGGGTGTTAATTTATAAAAATATACTTTACTATCTAATCAATTTAAATATGAGAAAAATACAACAAATATTATTTGCGTTTTTATTTATACTACACGTCCAAGGTCAAGTAACCAAAGAAAATAAAGCACGTATTATTATTTTAGCAACAGGAGGTACAATTGCAGGTTCAGGAGAATCTTCAACGAAATCAGCTTATACAGCAGGAAAAATACCTATTGATAATTTGTTAAATGCAGTCCCAGAAATGTACAAATATGCAGACATAAAAGGAGAACAAATAGCACAAATAGGAAGTCAGGATATAAATATAGAAACTTGGTTAAAGCTAAGTAATCGTATCAATCAAATTTTTGAAAATAATGAAGCTGATGGAATAGTTGTTACTCACGGTACGGACACACAAGAAGAAACAGCTTATTTTTTATCACTTACAATTAATTCTAAAAAACCAGTTGTTTTGGTTGGAGCTATGAGACCAGCAACAGCAATGAGTCAAGATGGAAATAAAAATTTACTAGATGCTGTTATGGTTGCTTCGTCGCCAGAAAGTAAAGAAATAGGTGTTGTAACTGCAATGAATGAAGAAATTTTTGCAGCACGAGATGTTACAAAAACAATTACAACAAGTACAGCAACATTTCAATCAAGAAACTTCGGACCTATAGGGCTTATATATGATGGAAAAGTAAGTTATTACTATAAAACACTTAGAAATCCAGCTAAAAAATTTAATATAAAAGGACTTAAAACATTACCATTAGTAGAAATAGTGTACGGTTATGCTGATGCAAAACCTTCTGCAATTATTGCAGCACAAAATGATAGAGCTGCAGGAATAGTGTACGCAGGTATGGGAAACGGAAATTTTAATGCTTCGGCAGGGAAAGCTTTAGAGAATGCTTCCAAAAATGGTATTATAGTTTGTCGTTCATCAAGAACTGGAGGCGGAAGAGTAACTTTGTATAATGAAGTAGATGATAAAGCCCTTGGATTTATAGTAGCAGATGATTTAAATCCCCAAAAAGCTAGAATTCTACTGATGTTAGCATTAACAGAAACAAAAGATAAAACAATAATTCAAGATATGTTTTTTAACTACTAAAATAATTAGGGCAATCCCTTCGGGTCGTGCTTTATATTACAATATTTGCTAAAAAAGGTATAATAAAAATTTATCTGAATTTTTTAGCAAAGGATTTCCACTTCAATCACTATTGCAGATGAATTACATTCTAAAAATAATATTAGAAATCATTTAATTAAAAGTTTATTAATTAATACTAAAACAGCTTCATAAATTTAATTTACGAAGCTGTTTTTAAAAAATAGGTTTGGGTTGTATTTTTTAATTTATACTGTCATTTTAGTACTTATTCCAATTCTATTCCACGCATTTATTGTGATTATAGCCATCATAATTTCGGCAATTTCATTTTCATTGAATATATCTTTAGCTAACATATAAGTTTCATCACTTAATCCATTTTTATTAATTAATGTAATTTCTTCTGTCATAGCTAAAATTATTTGTTCCTCTTTAGAAAATAAAGATGTTTCTCTCCAAACACTTAATAAAAATATGCGTTGAGGTGTTTCTCCTAATTTTAAGGCATCAGAAGTGTGCATATTAATACAAAAAGCACAACCATTTATTTGAGAAGCTCTAATTCTTATCAATTCTAGAGAAATCTTTGTTAAAGAAGAATCTTGTAAATAATTTTCTAATCCATAAATAGCATCATAAGCTTTAGGTGAAATTTTCTCTATATCAATTCTTTTATTCATTTTATCTCTTTTTTTATGAGACAAACTTATAAAAGTTACTTTGTGAAAAACTTAAACTAGTTTAAGAACGAGTTTTATTTTTTATTTCACTAAGATATTCTGGTGTCATATTCAAATAAGAAGCTAACATTCTTTGAGGAACTCGATTTGTGAATTCAGGAAATTGATTATTGAAATGATGATAAAATTGTTCCCTAGAAAAGTCAGATAAAAATTTTGATCTTAATTGTAGTGCACCATATGCTTTTTGATAAATTAATCTAAAATAACGTTCAAATTGAGGGAATTTTTTCAATAATTCTTCTTGATCTTGATAATCAATCTCTAAAATAATTGATTTTTCTATACTTTGAATAGCAAATGAAGTATTTTCTTTACTTTCAAAAGTTAAGTAATCTGTAATCCACCAATTTTCTATTGCAAATTGTACAGTTTGCTCTGAACCTTTTTCATCAATAAAAAACATTCTTAAGCAACCTTTCAATACAAAATAATGCGAATTACATTTTCTATTTTGTTCTAATAAAAATTCTTTTTTATTGAATTCTTTTTCTTTGAAAAAAGACAGAATATTAGTTTCATCTTTAGGATCAATTTCTATATATTTTTTAAAATGGTGTAAGATATTTTGAAGCATATTTACTGAAATGCAAGTGCAGATTTATATATTAGTTAACCTGTTGTGCATTTTGT
>DJDD01000142.1:8071-8497 GCA_002430925.1 Flavobacteriales bacterium UBA5933 | reverse complement strand
TAGGAATTAACAAAGATTCTATTCTAATTTGTTATGATAGATGGGGAGTTTATTCTAGCCCTAGAGTTTGGTGGATGTTTAAAGTAATGGGATTCAATAATGTATTTGTGCTAAATGGAGGTTTACCAAGTTGGAAACAAGAAAATTATTCGATTACAAATAACTATATTTTAGAAAATAAAAAAGGAAATTTTATAGCTGATTTCCAATTTGATTGGTATGTTAATAAAGAAATTATGTTAAATTCAATTGATGACTTTTCAAAAACAATAATAGATGCACGATCAGAAGGTCGTTTCAGAGGAATAGATCCAGAACCAAGAAAAGGTTTGAGAAGTGGAAATATTCCAAACTCGAAAAATTTATTTTTTGAAAATGTTTTAGATGGAGATAAACTAAAATCTAAACAGGAATTAGAAATTATTT
>DJDD01000142.1:0-7915 GCA_002430925.1 Flavobacteriales bacterium UBA5933 | reverse complement strand
GAAAAGGAAAATATTTTTAGTTGTGGATCTGGTGTTACTGCTTCTATCCTAGCCTTGGCAGCAAATTTTATTGGTTATGATAAAGTAAAAGTTTATGATGGTTCTTGGTCTGAATGGGGAGCTGATGAAAATTTACCTATTAGTAAATAGGTAATTACAACATAAAAATAATTCTTCATAAAATAAAGAATTGAATAGTTTTTATTTTATTCGTATTTGCGTTAAGGATTGAAGTGTAAATCCTTTTTTATTGGTAATTCTTTTTATAAATTTTCATCAGAAAAAAAATAAATTACCAATAAAAAGATTGCAACGAAAAGCCTGACCTGAAAGGAAACGCCCAAGTATAATTAGAAAAATAAGTTGTGAATTATAAATGGTTATCTCCACTTATCCATCTCGAAACGAACAGAGAAAATGTTTGAGTATAAACCTAATCCACTATTTCCGAAATTTGTTAAAGCATAATCAATTGAAATTCCTTTATACTTGAATCCAACACCTGCGTTAGGTTGAACTTGTGTTTTTTGTTTTCCATCAAACTGTTCAACTTTTTGAGCATTATTAAATCCTCCTCGTAAAAAAATCATTTCATCATACGATAATTCAAAACCAATTTGTGGAGAAATAGAAAATCCATTTCCAGAAATAATTGAGTTCGTTTGTTGAAATTCAACATTCATATCTATTTCTCCAAGAAGAGAAACTCTATCATTGAAATCATATTTTTTACCAATACCAAACTGTATTTTCGGTAATGTAAGCTCTATATTTTCAGCAGGTAAATCATTCAAAATTGTAGGATCACCTTCCACGCTTGGATCATCAACTTCTATTTCTTTAACTTTGTTTTTATTAATTGTCCATGCATTAAAAGTTGTAGTTATGTTTCTTGCCATAACTCCAAAATACATTTGATTATCTGTACGGTATTGCAAACCTAAATCAATTCCAAAACCAAGACCTTGTGCAAACTTACCTATATGTCTGTATACAAATTTTGCGTTAGCACCAAATTGTATATTTTTGTTATTGAAAACATTTCCAGCGTAAGACATTGTTAAAGCATAATCTGCTGTTGAGAATTTTGATATCTTATCGTAATTAACATTTCCTTGTTTATCTATTAATTCTGTGGTATTTAAAATATCATCAACCCCAAAGCGCATCAAAGAAAATGCAATGGTAGAATTACTTTCTCTAAGAGGAATTGCAACAGCAGCATAATCAAATTTTGCGATGGATTGAAAATATTCTGCGTGCATCGCAGCAGCTTCCCAATCGTAATTCACTTCAGTTAATCCTGCAGGATTCCAATATGCTGCATTCGCATTACCAATATTTGCAACAACTGCGTTTCCCATTGCAAAAGAACGTGCATCTGCACCAATATTCAAAAATTCATTAGAATATTTTCTAACTGCTTGTGAGAATACAAATTGACTTGTGATAAATGATAAAAAGAAAATAGATTTTTTCAAAATAATTTGATTACGAGTATAAAAACACAAAAATAGCTGTTTTATTGTATTTAAAGAGGATAAGGATTAATATTTGTTTGTATTTTTGTTTAGAAAAATTGATTTATGAAATTAATAACAATACCAAATTTACTTACCCTTCTTAACCTTTCTTGTGGAGTTTTATCTTCAATATTTCTTATTTCTAGTAATGGAAATGTTTCACCCACAACAATTACAATTGTCTTAATATTAATGGTTATCTCTTTAATTGCTGATTTCTTAGATGGAATGGTTGCTCGATTAATGAAAATTGGAAGTCCTATAGGTAAAGAACTTGATTCTTTGGCAGACTGTATTTCATTTGGCGTTGTTCCTGGATTGATGCTGTTTGAAATTTTTAATCATCTTTCTACCAACTTTATTTATGAAAATGAAAATTTAAAAATAGCAGCTATTTCATTATTTGCTTTTCTTGTTCCTGCATTTTCTGCATTACGTTTGGCTAAGTTTAATTTAGATGAGGACCAAGCTACCTATTTTAAAGGATTAGCAACACCATCAAATACACTTTTTATTTTCTCAATTTTTTCAATTTATTATACAAAAGGTCAAATAATAAATAGTGAAATAGATCCATTTTTATTGATACTTATTTCTATAGTTTTTAGTATATTATTAATTATTGATTTACCTTTATTTGCCCTAAAATTTAAAGGATTAGGTTGGAAAGAGAATTATTATAAATATATATTTTTAATTATAACATTAATATTAATTGCTTTACTACAAGTAAGTGCAATTCCATTGGTTATATTATTATATATCATTATCTCTATAATTTTTAGAAAAGAAATTGTAAAATGAAATTAAGTAAAAATATCTGTTTCTTTGATTTAGAAACAACAGGAATTAATGTGTCAAAAGATCGTATTGTAGAAATTGCTATTGTAAAGGCATTTACTGATGGATCCAAAGAAGTTAAATCTTGGAAAGTAAATCCTGGAATTCCGATTCCTCCAGAAACTACTTTAATACATGGTATTTCTGATGAAGATGTAAAAGATGCTCCTAGTTTTAAAGAATTAGCGCCAACAATTATAGAAATGATTAAAGATTCTGATTTAGCAGGTTTCAATTCAAATCGTTTTGACATTCCACTACTAGCAGAAGAATTATTACGCAACGGTTTCGATTTTGATTTAGCGAAACATCGCCCTATCGATGCACAAGTTATTTATCATAAAATGGAACCAAGAAATTTAGGTGCTGCTTATAAATATTACTGTGGTAAAGATTTAATTGATGCCCATTCTGCTGAAGCAGATACTTTAGCAACTTACGAAGTGTTGATGGCACAAATTGAAAAGTATGATGAAATTGAAAATGACAACAAGTTTTTGAGTGAATTTTCTTCTCAACGTAAAACTGTCGATTTAGCTGGATTTATACAAGTAGATGATAAAGGAAATGAAGTTATATCTTTTGGTAAATATAAAGGACAAATTGTTTCTGATGTTTTTGCAAAAGATCCAGGCTATTATACTTGGCTACAAAATGCTGATTTTCCTCTTTATACAAAAAAAATATTCACAAAAATAAAACTACAAAACGGATTTTAAGTTATGAAAATTATATGTGTTGGTAGAAATTATGTAGATCATGCAAAGGAATTAAATAATGATGTTCCAGATTCTCCTATGTTTTTTATGAAACCAGATTCAGCAATATTAAGAAAAGGATTTCCATTTGTAATTCCAAGTTTTACAAACGAAGTTCATTTCGAAACAGAATTGGTGATAAAAATAGATCGTGTTGGAAAAATGATTCAACCTCAATTTGCAGATCGTTATTTTTCTGAAGTTGGTCTTGGAATAGATTTTACAGCAAGAGATGTACAACAAGAATTAAAAGATAAACGTTTTCCTTGGGAAAAAGCAAAAGCATTTGATGGGTCAGCATTTGTTTCGGATTTTTTTCCAAAAGAAAAATTTGATTTAACGAATCTTAATTTTAAGCTAGAGAGAAATCAAACTATTGCACAAGAAGGAAATACAAATCAAATGATTTTTGATATTAATACACTTATAGCAGATTGTTCAAAATATTTTACTTTAAAAAAAGGTGATTTAATTTATACTGGAACTCCTGCAGGTGTTGCAAAAATAAATTCAAAAGATATACTTGAAGGGTTTATTGAAAATGAAAAAGTATTTGAAGTAAAAGTTCTTTAAAAAATAGGGTAAACAAAATTTTGTTTACCCTATTTTTTACCAAATCAGTTTTTATTTATTACTTAATTAAAAGTATACTTAAATCCTAAAGAAAATCTTCCTGCTTTAAAATTAGAATCATCAGAAATATTCCACCAAGGCTTCCAATCAAAATGAAAAGCTAAAGGAGCGCTTGGTATTTTATATTCTAAACCAGCTTGAGGGCGAATTCCAAAATAAGTTTTATCACTGCTACCACGATCTACAAAAGATAATTGTGGACCAACACCAACATACCAATTTAATCCATTTGCACCTGCAATAGATTCATTATAAGTATAATCTGCACCAACAACAGTAATGTTGTCACCAAACATAACTTGTACATTTCCAGCATTTTTACCATCAAAAGAGTGTTTAAATTGTGGTCCGAATAATGATTCCCCATTACCAAAGTCTACAACCAAACCTAAGGAATTATTATAGTCCTGAGCATTTACTCCCGTAATTCCAAGTACCAAAACAGCGGCTAATAATAATTTTTTCATTTCTATTTTTTTATTTTTTATTGTAATTCTGTAATTACAAAAAGCATGCAAATTTTTTGTTAAAAATGTTAAAATAAAAAAAAAAGCTAACATAAATCATCATTTAACTGATTATAAAACGTTTAAAAAATTAATTTTTAACATAAAAAATTTTAAATTTATTATTTGGGCAATTGCTTCGCACCGTGCTATACGCTACAATCTTTTTATAATTGGAATCATTTTCGACTTCACTCAATGACCAATCAAAAAAGGATTTTCGCTGCTATCACTATTGCGATAATTAAGTATAAAAAACTTAACTTTAAAAACAATTTTATCAATAAAAATTTAAAAAATATGACAGTCATTTTTGATATGGATGGAGTAATCGTAGATACAGAACCATTACATAAATATGCTTACTTCAATCATTACAACGAATTAAACATTGATGTTTCTGATGAGTTATTTGAATCTTTTACTGGACAGTCTACAAAAAATGTATATCAAAATTTGAAAGATAAATTCAATTTACAAGAAGATGTAAATGATTTAGTTTTACGTAAACGTGCAATTTTTAATGATTCATTTGATACAAAAGAAGATTTAGAATTAATTCCTGGAGTAGAACAATTAATTATGGACTTGTATCAAAATAATTTTGAATTAATTTTAGCGTCTTCTGCTTCTAAATCAACAATCAATAAAGTATTTGATCGTTTTAATCTAAATCAATTTTTTGTACACAAAGTTTCAGGAGAGGAATTTCCTAAATCAAAACCAGATCCAGCTATATTTATTCATGCTGCAAATTTAGCAACTTCAAAAAAAGAAGATTGTATTGTTATAGAAGATAGCACAAATGGAGTAATAGCTGCAAAAAATGCAGACTTGTTTTGCTTAGGTTATGATAGTGTGAATTCTAAAAATCAAGATTTATCACAAGCAGATGATATTATAAATGATTTCTTTGATATTGATGCATTATATATCAAAAATTTACTTTCAAATCTGAATTCTAAATAACAGAAATTCAGGCATTTACTTTTAAATGCCTGAATTATATATTTAAATTATTAAAAGGTATTATCCTTTAATAATGTATTCCATTTTTTCTTGCTCTTCTAAAGCTAATTCTAAATCAACCAAAATACGACCAGAATGCTCATCAGTAATAATTTTTTTACGTTGTGCAATATCCATTTGTCTTTGTGGTGGAATTGTAAAGAAAGAACCAGCAGATGCACCGCGTTCTACAGGAACTACAGCTAATCCATTTTTTACTGAAGATCTAATTCTGCTATAAGCATCAAATAAACGTTTTTCAATTTTCTCAGCATATTCAGAAGATAATTTTAATAAAACAGCTTCTTCTTTTTCAGTATCTTTTACAATAGTATCCAATTGAGCTTTTTTGTGAGATAAATGCTCTTTCATTGAAGCTAATTTATCTTTAAACTCCTCAATTTGAGTATTTTTTTGTTGAATTTTAACTGTAAATTCACGAATACGTTTTTCAGCTAATTCGATTTCTAATCCTTGGTATTCGATTTCTTTAGCTAAAGCATCAAATTCTCTGTTGTTACGTACGTTATCTTGTTGCTTTGTATATTTTTTAATTAAAGTTTCAGCATTTTTGATTGCTTCTTTCTTTAATTTAATATCTTCATCCAAACCTTTAGTTTCGTCAACAACTTTTTGAATTCTAGTTTCTAATTGTGCAACATCATCACTTAAATCATCAACCTCCAAAGGTAATTCTCCTCTAGTGTTTCTGATTTCATCTAAACGTGAATCGATTAATTGCAAATCGTATAATGCGCGAAGCTTTTCTTCTACGCTAAGCTCTTTGATATTTTTTGTTTCAGACATAGTTAACAATAATTAACAGGATTGGTATTAATTCCAGAATTAAAGATGACAAAATTAGTGAATTTTTCTTTAAGATACGAAGTTATTAAATTTTTTGTAAACTGTTCCGATTCAAAATGTCCAATATCTGCTAAAACTAGCTTATTTTCAGCAGAAAAGAAATCATGATATTTTAAATCTGCAGTAATATAAATGTCAGCTCCAGCATTTTTTGCATTTTTTATTGCAAAAGCACCAGATCCTCCAAGTACTGCTACCTTCTTTATTTTCTTATTTAATAATTTCGAATGACGAATCATTGGTGTATTCATTTGTGTTTTTAGATAACTAAAAAAATCTTGTTCTGACATTTCCTTTTCTAATTCACCAATCATCCCAATTCCGATATACTTATTTTTATTATTTAGATTTATAACTGAATAGGCAACTTCTTCGTAAGGGTGATTATTAAATAATGCTTTTAATATCTCTCCCTCCAAATGTTGTGGCATTACAACTTCTACTCTACTTTCAGCAACAGATTCTAGTTTTCCTTTTTCTCCAATAAATGGATTAGATCCTTCTATAGGTCGGAAGTTTCCTTTCCCTTCAGTACTAAACCCACAAGAGTCATAATTCCCTATTTTTCCTGCTCCTGCTTCATAAAGAGCATTTTTTAATGCAGCTAAATTTTCTATTGGTACGTAAGTGATTAATTGTTTTATTGTATTTTCTTTTGGGATTAAAATACTTGTATTAGTTAATCTAAGCTGTTCTGAAATTTTAAAATTAACTCCAACTTTAGAATTATCCAAAGCAGTATGAGTAGCATAAATGTTTATATCATTTTTTATTGCTTTCAAAACAGCTTTTTCTACATAATTATTCCCATTTAGCTTCTTTAATCCAGAAAAAATAATTGGATGAAAACTAATAATTAAATTACATTTTTTTGCAATAGCTTCTTCTACAACTTCTTCCGTTGTATCCAAAGTAACTAAAATTCCTGTTACATCATTAGAATAATCACCAACTAATAATCCTACATTATCAAAATCTTCTGCATAAGTTAATGGCGCTATTTCTTCCATTACTTTTGCTACATCCTTTACTTGCATTATGTTATTTTTTCAAAATCAACTTTTCAGTTGGAACATCATGTTCAATTCCTTTCCAATAGGAAACAAAGTTAAACTTTTCTAATAATTTTCTTGAAGCTATATTATCAGGATCTATAACAGCTATAATTTCATAAGTTGGAAATCTATCTTTTGATAAAGCAATTAAATGTTCACAGATCTGAGAACCAATCCCTTGTTTCCAAAAGTCTTTTTTTAATACATAACCTATTTCTAAAGAATTTTCTAGATGATTATTGTAAACTAATTTACATTCTCCTGCTAATGATTGATCTTCTTTATAAACTTTGAAATAGCCTAAATCTTCATGAACAGCGCTTTTTTCTAAAATAGAATTAAATTTATGATTAGCTTGTTCTTCTGTCATTCCAACTCCAGTTATGTATTTCATTACATCATCATCCTGAACAAGTTTATAATATTCATTAAATTCTGATGGTTTGTATTTTTCAAAATAAATTTTACTCATATGTATTTTTTAAAGGTTATTTCCATAAAGGTTTAGGATAGATATCCACTTCTATTGAATTTCTGATATTTTCTATAATTTTATATTTACTTTCTTTATTATATAATCCAAAACATCTTTCATCTGATTTTCGTACAATTACTTCTAATTGATCTTCTTTTATCATATCATTTATAACCTTATATAAAGAAAAATACGCAAAGGACATCATGGTGGCAGGTCGAGATGGAAACGGCCAGTGGAAAACGTATTC
>DJDD01000171.1 GCA_002430925.1 Flavobacteriales bacterium UBA5933 | reverse complement strand
TTATTTTTTTTATTAAAAATTTGTTCACAATTTTGTTGATGAACGTTGGTTAATAATCTTCGTTGAATATCAATAAATTACATTTTTAAAAATAGCACTTTTGAATAATATAACTACAATAACTGCAAACGCTGTCTGGGATAAATGTCTATCTTTTATAAAAGATAACATTGCAGAAGATGCATTTAATACATGGTTTATTCCAATTAGGCCAGGGAAGTTAAATAATAACGTTTTAACAATACAAGTACCAAGTAAATTTTTTTACGAATGGTTGGAGGAACATTATATCAAAATTTTAAAAAGTGCTTTACAAAAACAATTAGGACCTGATGCAAAATTAGTATACAGTATTTTGATGGATCAGAAATCTCAAGGACGAGAACCATTTACTGTTCGTATTCCAAGTTCTAATAAAGAGAAACCAAAGCCTCAAGAAGTTGATACACCAATCAATTTACAGGCAGGTAAAATGATGAATCCTTTTGTTATCCCAGGTTTACAAAAACTTAAAATAGATTCACAATTAAACCATAATTATACATTTAATAATTTTATTGAAGGAGAATCTAATCGATTGGCTCGCGCTGCAGGTCGTGCTATTGCAAAACGTCCAGGAGGTACTTCTTTCAATCCACTTTTTATTTATGGTGGAGTAGGTTTAGGTAAAACACATTTAGTACATGCTATTGGGTTGGAGGTAAAAGAAATTCATCCAGAAAAAACTGTACTATATGTTTCTACAGAAAAGTTTACACAGCAATTCATTGAAGCTGTAAAAAATAATAATCAAAATGATTTTATTCACTTTTATCAAATGATAGATGTTTTGATTATGGATGATATTCAGTTTTTATCTGGTAAAGCGAAAACACAAGAAGTATTTTTCCATATATTCAATCATTTACATCAAAGAGGGAATCAAATTATTTTAACTTCAGATAAATCTCCTGCAGAAATTCAGGATATGGAAGATCGTTTAATCTCTCGTTTTAAATGGGGATTATCAGCAGATTTACAAAATCCAGATTATAATACTCGTCTTTCTATTTTAAAACAAAAATTAGAAAATGATGGGATTGAGTTTCCTGATGAAGTGATGGATTATATTGCCCAGAATATTGATACGAACGTAAGAGAATTAGAAGGTTCTTTAAATTCTATTATTGCTCAAGCAACATTAAACAAAAGAGAAATTACTTTAGATTTAACTGCACGTACTTTATCTAAATTAGTACAAACTGCACGTAAAGAAATATCGATTGATTATATTCAAAAAACAGTTTGTGAATATTTTAAAGTTAAGTTAGAAGATATTCAATCAAAAACTCGTAAAAGAGATGTTGTTCAAGCTAGACAATTAGCAATGTATTTTGCAAAACAATATACAAAAGCATCACTTGCAAGTATTGGTACACAAATAGGTAAACGTGATCATGCTACTGTGTTACACGCTTGTAAAACAGTGAAAAATTTACAAGAAACTGATAAAACATTCCGTGGTTATATAGAAGATATTTCTCGTAAAATAGCTGATTAATATTTAGTTTATGAAAATTTTAATGGTTTGTCTAGGTAATATTTGTCGTTCTCCTTTGGCTGAAGGAATATTACAATCTAAAGTAGGGGATAAGCATTTGATTGATTCTGCTGGTACAGGAAATTGGCATGTAGGTGAACAACCTGATAGAAGATCTGTTGCTGTTGCAAAAAAGCATGGTGTAGATATTTCAGATCAACGTGCAATGCATTTTAATCCGGTGTTTTTTGATGAGTTTGATTTGATTTTTGCAATGGATAAACAAAATTCTATTGATTTACAAAAATTGGCAAGAACACAAGAAGAGCAAGATAAGGTAAAATTAATTTTAAAAGAAGGAACAGGTTTATCACACAATGTTCCTGATCCATACTACGATGGTGAAGATGCTTTTGAGCATGTTTATCAATTATTAGATGAAGCAACAGATGGCATCATCAAAAAATACAATCTTTAATAGAAAAATGAATCCAACAAAAGTATATTTAATTCCTTCACTTTTAGGCGAGAGTGAACATAGTAGAGTATTGCCTTTATACAACTTAGATATTATTCGTTCTTTAAACACATTTGTGGTTGAAAATGAAAAATCTGCACGTAAATTTATTAAACAAGTTTGTCCTGATAAAGTTCAATCAGATTTAGATATTTATATTTTAAATAAAGCGACAGAGCCAGAAGAGATGTTTGACTTAATCAAACTTTTGGATAAAGGTATTTCTTTCGGAATTATTTCTGAAGCTGGTTTACCGGCAATTGCTGATCCTGGTGCACAATTAGTAAAAATAGCACAAGAAAAAAGAATTCAGGTTGTTCCTTTAGTTGGTCCATCATCAATATTATTAGCTTTGATGGCTTCTGGGATGAATGGTCAAAAATTTGCTTTCCATGGATATTTACCAATTGACAAAACGGAACGCAAGAAAAGATTAAGTTATTTAGAGAATGAAAGTGCTAAAACAGGAGTAGCACAAATATTTATGGAAACTCCATACAGAAATAACCAAATGGTTGATGATTTAACAAAAATCCTTCATTCTGATACAAAAATTTGTGTTGCTTGTCACATAACGCTTGATGATGAAGACATTAGAACGTTGACAATACAAGAGTGGAGAACTGAAAAATATGATTTTCATAAACGACCTGCAATTTTTGTAATGCAGGCCGAATAATATTGAAGTTGTTTAAACTTTTTTTGAATTATTTCTAATAGTTACTTTTTGGATGTAATTCGTTAATTGTTAATCATTGATTTGCAATAGTGATTGAAGCGACATCCTTTTTAGATTGAGCATTTCAACTCAATCATTCATAGATGCTGAATGCCCAATCTAAAAAGATATAGCGAAAAGCACGGCCCGAAGGGATTGCCCAAAAAATGAATATAATCTTCAAAAAGTTTAAACAGCTTTATTATATCTACAACTACCATTTAAGTTTAGTTAAACAAACTTAAATGGTATTTTTTTACAAGTTCTAAAATCATGTTGTATCCAGCAACTGAGTTTCCTTGTTTGTCCAAGGCAGGACTAAATACTCCAATTCCTATTTTATTTGGGACAGAAACTGTAATTCCTCCACCAACACCAGATTTACTTGGTAAGCCAACATTTCTAGAATATTCTCCACTGTATTCGTACATACCAGCAGTTAGCATGATAGATTGTACTAGCTGAGAGACTTCAGGATTTTTATATGTTGTATCTCCATCAAAACGTGTACATTGGTGCCCAAAGAAATAACCAATTTTAGCCAAATCTTCTGCAGTAACTTCAATTGAACATTGTTTAAAATAGTTATTTAATTTTTCTTCGTCGGTAGCTTCAATTAAACCACTATTTTTCATAATATAAAACATTCCTCTGTTTCGATGTCCCGTTTCTTTTTCAGAATTGTAAACAGTTTTACTGTAATCTATCGTATTGTTTTTAGTAATGTAACGAACCATTTCCAAAATTTTACGAAAAGGAATTTCTCCTTCGCCGTCTATTAAAGATGTCGTTAAAATAGCACCTGCGTTCATTAAGGGATTCAGAGGTTTACCATTGCCATCTAAATTTGCAAAATAATTAAAAGGCTTATCAGTTCCATAATATCCCATTTTATCAAAAATGTTTTTCTCTCCTTTTTCATTTACTGCAATCATAAGAGCAATAATTTTAGAGATACTTTGTATTGTGAACTTCTGATTTACATCACCAACACTTATAACTTTACCATTTTCATTAACTACAGACAAAGCTATTTTTTGAGCTTCCATTTTTCCTAATTCTGGAATATAATCTGCAACAATACCATTTTTATAACTTGCTTTATTATCATTCAAAATATGTTCTAAAACCTCTTTGTTTAAAGATGATAACTCAGTTTTTGCTTGCTTATTGGTTTGTGCATAACAAATTGTGCTAGTAGCAGAAATACTAAAAATGCTATAAGCTAAAAAGATTGATGTAATGTAATTTTTAATCATTTTGTTGATGTTAGTAGATTGTATTTCATATTTATGTAAAATTATCTAGCCTCGTGAGATGGCCATATTAAATTATTAGGATTAAATCCTACTTTTTTAGAAGATTCGAAAAATCTAGTTTTCACCGTTTCAGAAATCTCTTTTTTACGAGATAAAATCCAAAGATTTTGATAGTTTTCACTAGCAATTAAAAGATTGTTGAACTCTTTATCAAAATCAATGACATATAATTTTTTTGCAATTCTTGGTAAAAAGATTGCTGAAAAAATTCCTACATTATCAATTTCTTGTTTCGCTAAACCTTCTGTTTTTATCCATTTTTTCTTTTTCGGATTGTAACCTCTAATAATGATATCTAAAGATTCATGATCTTCAGTCATATTGAATCGATGTGTTACGTTGGTTTGATTTTTTTGCGTATTGTTTTCAATACGAGCAATTTCATACCATCTTCCCAAAAAATTCTGTAAATTAAAATTCTGTGCAGGTTTATATTTTATATTTTTTTTATTATGATTTACTATATATGCAGTTGTGCCAACAGCAAGAACTGCCAACGCTAATTTTTTTAAATTCATACCTTTT
>DJDD01000166.1:3673-6287 GCA_002430925.1 Flavobacteriales bacterium UBA5933 | reverse complement strand
ACTAAATACAAATCTAATAGCAAAGTCGAAAAGAACAATTAAAAAAGGATTTCCACTTCAATCACTATTGCGATAAATCGTATAAAATTGAAACAAAAAAAGAAGGCTAAGATTAATATATCTTAGCCTTCTTTCATTAAGCATATTATGCATTTTCATCGTTGGATTTTTCATCTTCCGATACAATCCAACTTTTTAATGTATCCTTAATTTCGTCAATTGATTTTCCTGTTTTTTCTTGGATTCTACCAACAACATCATCAAATTGTCCATCAGCTGCTGTTTCATCATCTCCGAACCATTCTCCGAATTTTTGTTTTGCAGCTCCTTTAAATTGATTCCACTTTCCTTCGAATTCTAAATCACTCATAATTTATTTTTTAATAGTTTCGAATAATTAGTTGCAAAAATGAATCCATTTTTCTGTTTTATTGTATATTTTTTCCATAAATACTCATTTTTGAGTAATTATCAATTTATATATTTCTAAATGAAACAAAAATTATAAAGCGTTAGTGATTGAAATGTAAATCCTTTTATATTAAAAAGATGAGCTTGTCGAATATCTTTAATATAAAAGATTGAAATGGAAAGCACGAGCCGCAGGCAACGCCCAAATAAAAATTTAAAATTTATTTATTTTAGAAGATTTTTTTTGATTTTTCGGTAATTTTTAGACTTGATGATTTTACCGTGATCTGTAATTAACAAAGCTGCATATTCTTTTTGTTGATTTATCAATTCCAAACCTTTTTCTTTTCCAAGAACCATAATAGAAGTGCTAAAACCATTGCACAATTCTGCATTTGGACCAATTATAGTTACTCCTGTAAGCCCTGTAGAAGGCATTCCTGATTTGGGATTGATAATGTGTGAATAGCGAATACCATCGATTAAAATAAATTTTTCGTAATCACCAGAAGTTGTTACAGCAGCATTTTTCATTGGTAAAATATCTGCCATTTTATAACGTTGAAAAGGATTTGTGATTCCTATTTTCCAAGCTTTTCCGTTTGGTTGAGTTCCCCAAGTTGTCATATCACCAGAAGCATCAATAATCCCTGCTTTTATTCCAAAATGTGTAAGATATTCTCTCGCTTTTTGTGCTGCATAGCCTTTTGCTGTAGAACCAAAACCTATTTTCATTCCAGGTTTTTTCAGAAAAATAGTCGAGTTCGTTTTATCTAAAATTATATTTTGATAGCCTATATTTTTTATTGCTTTTTCGATTTCTTCTTTTGATGGTATTGTATCCATCGAACCATCAAATTTCCATATTTTATCCATTGCAGCGAAGCTAATATCAAAAGCTCCCTTTGTGATTTCTGAAAAATAAATTGCTCGTTCGGTAAGCTCAAAAACTTCTTGATCAACTTTTATCGGTTTTATTCCTGCATTTTGATTCACTAAAGAAACTTGAGAAGTGGGTTTCCAATCGGAAATTAATTTCTCTATCCTTATCATTTCATCAATCGCTTTGTTGATATTTTTATCAACAGAAATAGAATCATTATCAACCAATGTGATTTTGAATTTACTTCCCATTAAAATTGTATCTCTAATTCCGATAACTTGAGCATTAATAGGAATTAGAGTGTACAATAGTATAAAAGTGAATATGTATTTTTTTACGGTAAGTTTCATGAAGAAAATTAATTCGAATTAATCATTATATAAATTAATAACAATCAGTCAAAAATTGTCCATTCATCTTAAATTCTTCAAATGTTTTTGATAAATGTTCTTGACAAATAATTTCTAAAACTTTTTCAATATCATGTTGCATTGCTAAAGCGCCACAAACCATTATAATTCCACCGTTTTGCAAAGTTTCTGCAATAAAATGTGCATCTTGTTTTACCAAATCCATAACATATTGCTTTTGCTCTTCACGAGAAAATGCAATATTAAATTTCTTTAAATGATTTATATTGATTTGTTCTTTTGCAAACGATTCATACTTCTTTGTAATTGAATTATGATATCTGAAACCTGTATATAAATGTGTTTCTACATTTTTATTATTTTCATCTATCATTCCTAAAAATGGTGCTATTCCTGTCCCATTTGCTATCATGATAACTTTTTTTGCCTTACTAGGAAAATGAAAAGCTTTATTCTTTACAATACGTGCTTTTATTGATGTTCCTTCTACTAATTGATGTAAGTATTGAGAACCTAAGCCAAACTCATGTAACTTAACAACCAATTGTAATTTATTGTTAACCTTTCCGATTGAATATAATCTTTCTCGATGATCATTTGCAGGATATATTGCCAATAAATCTCCCGATTTAAATTTTTCCTTTACAGATAATGTTACATTAAATGTTGCATCTTCATCACTAACTTTTGTTGATGAAATAACATTCATGTTTTTTAATTTAGGTGCTTTTCCTACATACATTGCTGGAGTTGTAGCTAAAGGAATATCAGTAGCTTCTTTGTATGTTTTTACCCAAGTTGTAAATTCTTCTGGAGATTTATCATTTACAGTTACAATATTCAATAAACGATTTGTCCATTCCTGCTTTTCTAATAAACTATCTACCTTATAAGCATAAGTACAAAATTCTTTATAAAAACGAGAACCAAAACCGACTACAGTAAAATC
>DJDD01000166.1:0-3519 GCA_002430925.1 Flavobacteriales bacterium UBA5933 | reverse complement strand
AAAACCGACTACAGTAAAATCAATTTTTTGTTGTTGTGGAAGTTTATTGACTAATTCTTCAAATTTTTTAGCATTTGTTGGTGCATCACCTATCCCGTATGTAGATGTAAAAATGATGAATTGTTTTGCATTAGGATACACTTCGTATTGGTTCATTTGTGTAACAAATGATTTTTTACCATTCGCTAATAATTGTGTCTGAACTTTATCTACAAAACCTAAAGTCGCACCATTTTCTGAACCTACAAGAAGTATAATTTCGGCTTCATTAGGTTTAAATTTATTCTTCGCTATTTTTGTTTTTGTACGTTTGAATGTGATAACAAAACCAGAATAAATAAAAAATAATATACTAAAGCAAGAGATTGCTAAAATTACTGCCCAAACTATATTTACATGTCCTGTGTGTAATTTACTACTATATCGAAGTAATGCTTGCGCAGTAGAAAAAGGAGTTTGAGCTTCTATTTTTCCATTAATTTGGTTGATAATAAACTCTTGTCCTGTTGCTGTGATTTTATAAAACTCTTGTGGATCTTCTCGATCAAAAGGAAATTCTATTTTTCTAACATCAACTAATTTTATTTCCTTAAATGATGAGAAATCTTTTAAGTCAATTCTCTTTGTATTTTCATTTACAGATGAAGTAATTTCTGTATTTAATTTTTCATTTTTAGGAATTAAATCAAATCGATTTAAAACCATAAAAACTCCTGTACATGTTATTATTATAATTGGAATAAGAAAAATTCTCCCAAAAATAACATGATAGTATTGTGAGAAATATTCTTTATTTATTTTAGCAAAAAAATGTCGAAATCCTTGCTGTCTTTTTATAATTAATACTAATCCAGAAACAGCAATTAGAAATAGTAAAAAAGTCATTACTCCAATGATAACTCGACCTGTTTCATGTAAAAATAATGAACGATGAAGAGTTATTACAGAGTTCATAAACTCACTCTTCTCTATAGGATCGCCTAATTTTTCTCCTGTTCTTGGATCAACATAAAATTTAAAATCATTTCCGTCTTCATCAAAACCTTCTAGGGTAACAAAATTATTTTTATCAATACTTAACTCAGTTAAATCACCATATTTCTGTTGTAAAACTGGTAAAGTTTCAGCCAAAGAAATTGTATTGAATTGTTCTACTTTATAAGGATGAAGTTTTTGCTCTATAGGTCGAAATGACAAAATGACTCCTGTAACAGAAGTCATTGTTATAAATAGAAATGATATATATGCTAATGTAAGATGAGCATAACGCCAAATTGATAAAATCATGATGAAATTCCTTATTGAGCTTTCGTTAATTTCACATATCTTATGTAACCTTTACCTTCTACTTTTTGAGTTAAAGCAGCTGTTGTTAAAGGAATTTCTACATCAGAAACATGATATTCTCCGTCTTCTACAGCAGATTCAAAACGTAATTTGTATCCTTTGTTTAATTTAGATTCATCTATTGCAAAAGTAGTGATACTACGATCTCCTGCTCCAATAGAAGCTCCAGTAATTCCACTCAACTTTTCTTTTTTCTTTTTGTTGAATTTATCCCATTGTTTGAAACCATTGTACCATTGCTTATCAGCACCCATAATGTATAATGTTTTTTCGTAAGCTCCTTTTGCATCAACTAAAGAAACTACGACGTAAGCACCTTCTCCTTTATAATTTTTTAATTGCAACATACATTTGTATTTTGCGTTTTGTGCAAATCCAAAAGATGATAGAGCTAAAAATAATGTTACAAATGTTAATTTTAAAATAGATTTCATTGTATGTTTTTTTTATTTACAGTTGTATTATTTTAAAAAGTCAACTGATATATTATTTTCTTTTAAATATTCATTTTCACTTGCTAAATCGTAAGCAGTTTCATCAAATTCTGTTTTGATATCTTTTTTAGCTCCTATTGATAAAAGGTATTTTAATACAGCATCATCCTGTGCTACAAAAGCCGCGCGATGTAAAGCTGTCATTCCATCAGCATTTTGTGCATTAACATCAATTTTTAAAGTTGCTAATAGTTTTAATAAATCAAGATCATTTTTTGTAACAGCCGTCATGTATAATGTACTTCCATCGGTTTGTGGTGTAGAAAGATTTAATCCAGATTTAGTTATGATAGCTAATTTTTGTTCAAAATCTTTTGCATTTTGTTTTCTATACGATTGAATTAAGTAAACACCTAAATTTCCTTCGTTTGCCTTAAGATCAGTTTTAGCTCCATTTTGAATTAAATAAGAAACAACTTCTGGAGAACCTTTCTGAACTGCTGCAAATAATGCTGATTCACCTTTTGCATTCACTGCATTAATATTTTTAGTTTTAGCTAAAATTTGTTTTACAGCATCTAAATTATTTGTTGAAGAAGCAATCATTAAACTATTATTACCATCATTATCTGTAGCATTAACATCCGCTCCTTTTCCAATAAAATAATTAATTATATCAGCTTGGTCTTTTTTTCTAACAATATTATGCAAAACATTTTCTCCATTTGTACCTTTAGTCTTTGGATCTAATTTTACTTCTTCAACTAAATATTTATAAGTATCTAATGTATTAGCTGCAAAACGTGTTCCTTTTGAAGCATATATTAGTGCAGAATTTGTAGGTTTTACTCCTTTTTTTATTAATGATTTTAATAACTCTACATTTCCATTTATAGCTGCATAATCAAATAATGTCGCTCCATTATTATCTACATCTTTTAAGGATAAACCTTTTGAAAGTAAATATTCTGTTAATTTAAAATCTTTATCGTTTCCTATAGCTTTGAATAAAATTGTTTCACCATTACTATATTTTTCTTTTGGATTTACCCCAGCATCAAAAAATGCTTTGTAAATAGCAGGATTTGTCTGACCAAAACCAGCTGCAAAAGCTAATGGAGTTGCTCCTTTGTCATCAGTTTTGTTAACATCAGATCCTTTCGCAATTAAATAATTGATTGCTTCTAAATTTCCTCGCATTGCAGCCCAATGAATATATTGTCTTCCATCATGGGTAGATTTACTTACACTATTACCTGGTTGCTCTACTAAATATTTTATAACTTCTAGAGATGCATTATTATTAATTGCTAATGTTGTTGGATCAAAATTCCCTCCATTTGGTTGAGAAGGATTATTCCCTTTAGAAATTTCTTCTTTAACAACTGTTATCGTTGGATTTGATTTCCAAAAATCTGCATTCAATAATGTATTTGTCTGTGCTTTTATAAATGAAGAAAGCAAAACTAGAGTTATAAATAATTTTTTCATTTTTTATAATTGTTATTTAGACCAACTATTAATTGGAGGTCAAAAATAATATATTATTTATAATTATTCTAAACATTTAGACTTTATATTCATTTTATGAGAAAGGTCATTTATTTTATATCTATTTGATTATAAAATCAAAAAATGATTTAAGTATTTTATATCGAATTATCTAAATTCAAAACTTATTCATTTCAATAAAATATAAAGGAATAAATTTATATATAAATAAAAGAGGCTGTCTCAA
>DJDD01000031.1:7078-49137 GCA_002430925.1 Flavobacteriales bacterium UBA5933 | reverse complement strand
TTTTAATTCAAAATGCACAACAGGTTATTTTATATAAAAATCTTTCAAGTTCTTTAAAACTCAAGATTCTATTTATATTTACAAAACAAAAAATTACTGAGATGAAAAAAGTATTCTTTTTAAAGACTTGTGATACATGCAAACGAATTTTAAATGAATTTGATTTTACAGGTTTTGATTTACACGAAATAAAATCAACAGCAATTACAGAAGACGATTTAAACGATATGGTAAAATTATCAGGAAATTATGAATCTCTTTTTTCTCGTCGTGCACAGAACTATAAAAAATTGGGATTAAAGGATAAAGTACTTTCTGAAGATGATATTAAAAATTATATTCTTTCTGATTATACTTTTTTAAAACGTCCAGTAATCATAGATAATGATAAAATTTTTATAGGAAGCGATAAAAAAAATATAGAAGCTTTAGAGCAACATTTGAAATAAAACAACACATGAAAAAAACAATTTTACTAAGCACTTTTTTATTAAGTGCTGGTTTACTTGCTCAGAAAAAAAATATATCTATGCAAGAAGCTGTACTTGGTTTAGCTACCAACTTAAAAGTAGATAATTTAAATCAAGTTCAATGGATTCCTAATCAAAATGCTTACACACAAAATGTAAAAACTTCTTATGGAGAAGCATTAATTAAAAAAGAAGTTCCTTCTTTAAAAACAGATACTATTTTTAGAAGTTCTCAATTTGAAAATAAACGAATTCCTCAACTAAATTGGGTAAATGCAGAACAAGCTAACTTTTCTACAAAACAAGGAGTAAAAAAGATTAATATCTCTGGTCAACAAACAAATTGGTTAACATTACCTGAAAATGTTGAAGAAGTAGAAATTGATGGAATACATAACCAAATTGCTTATGTGATTGATAACAATTTATATTTTGTAGATAAAAATGGACAAACCCACCAAATAACTACAGATGGTAAATATGAAATTGTAAATGGTAAATCTGTTCATCAACAAGAATTTGGAATTCATAAAGGTATTTTTCTTTCTCCAAAAGGAAATTATGTAGCTTTTTATAGAATGGATCAAACTGCTGTTACTGATTATCCAATTATCGATTGGACAGTACAGCCTGCTGTTAATAAAAATATTAAATATCCTTTTGCAGGTACAAAAAATCATACTGTTACTTTAGGTGTTTATAATCCATCTACAAAAAAGACTATCTTTTTGGAAACACATCCAGAAGTCGATCATTACTTAACTTCTGTTACTTGGTCACCAGATGAAAAATTTATTTATATTGGAATTTTATCTCGTAATCAAAAACATTTAGAATTAAATCAATATGATGCAACATCTGGAAAATTGGTAAAGACATTATTCAAAGAAGATGATGCAAAATATGTTGAACCTCAAAATGAATTATACTTTGTAAAAGGTAAAACAAACGAATTTATTTGGTGGTCGCAGAGAGATGGATATATGCATTTATATCGTTTTGATATCAATGGGAAATTATTAAATCAGATTACGAAAGGTAATTGGATTGTGAATGAAATTGTAGGAGAAAATTCTAATAAAAAAGAATTGTTGATTACAACAACTAAGGATTCTCCTAAAGAAA
Source organism: Flavobacteriales bacterium UBA5933 (assembly GCA_002430925.1). Taxonomy (GTDB): domain Bacteria; phylum Bacteroidota; class Bacteroidia; order Flavobacteriales; family Weeksellaceae; genus Empedobacter. The sequence goes on along the minus strand of DJDD01000031.1, from coordinate 47,542 downwards.
AACAATTATATGCTGTAAACTGGGAAAATGGAAAATTGCGTAAAATAACTACAGATGCAGGTATACACAATGTTTCAATTTCATCAAATGGAGAATATGCGATAGATAATTGGTCGAATGAAACAACACCTCGTAAAATTGATTTGTTAGATACAAAAGGAAAATTCAAATCAAATTTATTAACAGCAAAAAATCCGTTAGCTGATTATAATACTGCAAAAGTAGAAAATGTTACATTGAAGGCTGATGACGGTACAGATTTATATGGAAAATTGATCTATCCTACAAACTTTGATAAGACAAAAAAATATCCTGTGATTGTTTATTTATACAATGGACCACATGCACAATTAATTACAAATCGTTTTCCTGCTACTGGAAATCTTTGGTATGATGTTTTAGCTGAAAAAGGATATGTAGTTTTCACGATGGATGGTAGAGGTTCTTCTAACAGAGGATTAAAATTTGAACAAGCTATACACGGAAATGTTGCTACAACTGAAATGAATGACCAAATGAGAGGTGTAGAATTTTTAAAATCTTTACCTTTTGTTGATGCTGAAAGAATGGGAATTCATGGTTGGAGTTATGGTGGTTTTATGACAACTTCTTTTATGTTAAGAAAACCTGATGTATTTAAAGTTGGTGTTGCTGGTGGACCAGTATTGGATTGGACACAATATGAAATTATGTATACAGAACGTTACATGGAATCTCCACAAGATAATCCTGAAGGATTTAAGGAAACTAACTTAATTAATAGAGTAAAAGACCTAAAAGGAAAACTATTAATGATTCACGGAACACAAGATAATGTAGTTGTTTGGCAACATTCTATCGATTTTATTAGAGAAGCTGTAAACAATGGAATTCAAATGGATTACTTTGTTTACCCTGGATATCAACATAATGTAATTGGAAAAGATCGTGTACATTTAATGCAAAAAATAACAGATTATTTTGACTTATATCTAAAGCCAGAAAATTCTAAATAAATAAAAAAGACTTGGAGAAATCTCCAAGTCTTTTTTATTTTTATAATATATTTTCTATTACAATTCAATTAACCTTGATATGTATAATATCTTGCACCTTTTAAATTAGGATTTTCAGATTCTATTCTCTCTAAAGCAAAACCTTTAGATTTATCAATAGATTCATTTAGATTTTTATTATGTAAATCTTGGTATTGTTCAAAAGTAATTGGTTTTCTATTATTCAAATTTTCAAAAAGATTTATCTTTTCAATAACATTTTTCCAACCAGAACCAATTTTACCTTCAAAAACTTTCGATTTAGAACCAGAACCATAAGCAATAAAACCTATCGTTTGACCTTCTAATTCTTCATTATTATCATTACTTACTTGCAATGCAGATAAAAAAGCTGTAAAAATAGAAGCAGTATACATATTACCTATTTCAGAAGAAGCTCTTTGCGTAGGCTCTATTTTTTCTTTTACTAATGTTTTATAAGCATCAGATTTAGAAATAGCTTTCAAGTTTTCACTTGTATTTTCTTCCCCATTCTCTAAAGAAAAAACATCCGAAAACATACGTTTACCTTGAAAAGCATATGGTAAATGAAAAGCGATATATTTCCAATTATCATATAATTTACCTTGCTCATTTTTCTTTTCTTTCAAATCAAAATAAGCTTCTCTCACTCTATCTTTATAGCATTCGTTAGAATATTGTCCTTCGAAAACTGGCTCATCAGAAAACAATTCAATTTCACTTTTCGTTGTTCCAAGAGCAGATAGAATTTCTTTATTATTTGTTGTTTGATGAGGTTTAAAAAAGTCAAAAACAGATTCCATACCTATTCCCCAAACATTATCTAGCTCAACCAAACTTGGATTATTAGAAACTAACATTGCAACAGCACCTGCTCCTTGTGTATATTCTCCTGTAGATTCAAGACCATATTTTGCATAATCTGCAGCTATTACAATTGCTTTTTGTGTAGGATTAGCACGAACAAAATCTAAACAATTATGTAAAGCATCAACACCTCCAACACAAGCAAAAGTCATATCAACAACATCTGTATGTTTAAAAGCTCTTTCACCAAATTGATCAGCAATTACATTTTCAACTAATTGCACAGCATAAGTTGCTGTTGGTTTAGCTCCGTCTAATGCACTTTCAGTTCCTAAATAAATTCTTCCAATTTCAGAAGGATTAAGATTATAGTCTTTAAAAAGTTGAAGTAAAGCATTTGCTGCAATCGTAGCTGTATCTTCGTGTACATCTAAAACAGCCATTTTTTTTAGCCCTAACCCTAATTCTAATTTTTCAGGTTCAATATTTCTTTTTTCAGCTAAATCTTTTATCGATAAATATATTTGCGGAACATAAATAGAAGCCGCTTCTATTCCAAATTTCATTGTTTTATTTTTGTTTAAGCGAACTTCAAATTTAAGCTTATTTTTATAATAGCTACTACTAAAATAAAACACAATAACATTTAACCTCAAAACATTGTAAATCAACAAAATAAGTTATTAAATATTAAATATAATTCATATATTGTAAAAACTAATCATTAAAATACTTACAACTATGGCAAGAACATTTTTCAAATCAGTAAAAAACTCAGTTAAATATTGGTGGATTTCACTAATTATTGGGTTATTATTTATCACATTAGGCATTTATTGCTTTGTTTACCCAACAACAGCATATTTAGCCCTTTCATCATTTTTTGCGGTAGCATTTTTATTTTCTGGTATTGCAGAAATTATTTTTTCTATCTCAAATAAAGATCAAATAGACAATTGGGGCTGGACATTAGCTTACGGAATACTAACAACAGTTGTTGGGTTTATGCTTGTAACAAATGAAATTCTTACTTTACAAGTATTTTCATTTTACGTTGGATTTTTAATTTTATTCCGTTCTATATCTGGAATAAGTTATGCTTTCGATTTAAAAAATTATGGTATCAAAGATTGGGGGATTTCTTTATTCTTTGCAATATTAGGACTTGTATTATCATTTATTTTAATTTCTTCCCCAGAATTAGCTGGTCTAACAGCAGTTGTTTGGCTTGGTTTAGCAATTATCTCAGCAGGATTTTTTGCAATTTTTATTTCATTACAATTGAAAAAATTAAAAGATATTCCTAAAAATGCTCCTGAAGATTTAAAAAGAAAATATGATGAAATCAGAAAAGAATTAGAAAGCTTCCACTATAAAGATTAATAATTTAAAAACTTAATTATATTTTATAAATCATGAAATTTAAAAAATCATTTACTCTATCTACCTTATTACTATCTATATTTATTTTTGGACAAAAGAAAAATGAATTTGATCTTTCTGTATTTCCTAAAGCTAAAGCAGGTTTTGAAGAAAAGATAATTCCTATTGATGGAGCCTCAAATAACATTCGTATAGAGTTATTTGTATCAACAACAAAAGCTGTAGATACATGCAATAAATTTACTTTATTAGGAAATTTTGAACAAAAAACGCTTAGAGATTGGAGGTATAATTATTATGAATTTAAAACTAAGGGACAAGTTGAGGGAGAATATATTTGCCCTTACGACAATAATAAAGTAGAAAAGGTAATTTATGCACAAAGCAAAATTATTGATAATTACGATAATTCTCCCGTTGTTGTTTACATCCCTACTGGGTATTCTTTAGAATATAAAATATGGAAAACGAATGATAAACTTTTATCAGTTCAATAAAAAGAAAAAAGATGAATGTTAAAATTTCATCTTTTTTTATATTTATAAACAACCTTTTTATTAACTAGTGCATCTTATAGATAAATATAAAAATCTTTACATTATGAAATTTACAAAATTATTTAGTCTAATCATCTTACTTACATCTATGATTACCTTTGGTCAACAAAAAACAAAAACAGACTTATCAATGTATCCAAAAGCAAAAGCTGGTTACACTCAAAAAGTTATTACATTGAACAGTTTACCAAATGAAGATGATTACAATGTTGAATTATTTATTGGAAAAAAATCTTCTGTAGACACTTGTAACAACCATTTCTTAATAGGAAATATTGAAGAAAAAGTTGTTGATGGTTGGGGATATAATTATTATGATTTTGACTCTGATGGTCAAATTGCTGGAACATTAATGGGATGTGCTGATAATAAAAAAGTAACTAAATCTGTTTATGCACAACCTACAAAAATTAATTATAATAGTAAATTACCAATTGTAGTTTATATTCCAGAAGGTTATTCTTTAGAATATAGAATTTGGAAAGCGAATGATAAATTAATCTTAGTTAAATAAAAACAAAAAAGATGAGAATTAATTCTCATCTTTTTTTATTCTATAGGTATATAAACATATAATTTTAGTTTTTGTGATTCAGTATCTGTTGCTTCTTGTACTGTTTCTTGTAAAATTAAATATGAAGGATCTAATTGATACATATAATATGTTTTTTCTGTACCATCACTCTGTGTTAATGTAATGTATCTTTTATTTGTTCCTGTTAATTGATAATTATAAGTACCGTTTGTATCCGTTTCTACACAATTACCATCCGTAGTCGCATAAGCTGCTGAATAATATTTTTCTGGATCAGTAAAATCTAAAGTTGATTGTCGCTCACAAGCTAATAATCCATCTGTTGTCGTTGTATTATCTTGAATTGTTCTTTCCTCTTTTAATTGCCATTTGTGTGCGCTTAATAATTGAGGCTGAGTGATAGCAAATGAATTATCATCTCCACAAGAAACTATGATGAAAAATCCTAAAATAACTAGAAGTATTGAGTATAATCTTTTCATTATAAATCTTAATAATTTTAAAATGTAAAAGTAATTATTTTGAGTGATGTTTTAGTATTAGAATAAAAAAAAGCTGTTTCAAAATATGAAACAGCTTATATAATTACAATCGTACAGATATTCCTCCTAAAACATTAATTCCTGCTTGTGGGAAATAATATCCTCCACCAGAATAATAACCATTTGATTCGTACTGTACATCAAATAAATTATTTACTAATAAAGAAAATTCTAATTTTTTCAGATTTAACCAATTCGGACTGTAACGAATTAATAAATCCGAAACTAAAAAACTAGATAATTTACCATCTGCAGGTTCTGTATTCGATAGATATTGTTCCCCTATATACTTATTTGTAAAATTAAGTAATAAATTCTTCGTTGGATAAACTTCAAAACCAAATGATGAAATTACATCTGGAGATAAAGCAATTTTTGTTGTTCCATATTTTTTAACAGAATAATTTCCATCATTATCCCAAGAACCTTCACTATAATCTTTATTTCTATTTTGACTTAAAGTCAAGTTTCCAAAAACATTTAATCTTTCCGGAAGAATAGCATAACTAGCATCTAATTCTATTCCTCGACGATAAGTCTTCGAATTTTTACGAATTGGTGTTCCTACATCGTTCAATTCTCCAGTTGGTACTAACTGATTTCTATAATCCATATAATATAAATTAGCACTCATAGAAAAACGACCACTTTTTTTGTACCCTAATTCATAATCTTGTAAAAATTCTGATTTTGGTTTTTCATCATTCCTTGTTATCCCACTATAATCTACTCGCAAAGGTTCTCGTTGAGAAATTCCATAAGAAGCATAAAATACATTATTCGAATTTATTTTATAATTAACACCTGCTTTAGGATTCACAAAATTAAATTTATCTGAAAATGGTCTAAAATCTTCTTGATCATTTTCACCATTTTTCAAGTATCTTGCTTCGTAACTTACATAACGATACTGCAAATCTCCAAATAATTCAAAACGACCTATAGAATATAAAAGCTTTGCATAGGCAGCCAATTGTTTTTTTACTGCTCTATTATTATAATATTTAAAATCTTTATTATTCCAATCTGTATCCTTTACCCATAAAACATTACCATAATGATCTCCATCATATTCATTTCCAGACAGACCAAAGAAAACTTTAAAATCATTTAATTTTTGATTTTCTACATCTAAATTAAATCCATAAAAATCATTATCTAAATATTCTCTATTAATTAAATTTCTTTTATCAGATGATAAAAAATCTAATTTATAACGACTTAAATTTCTGTTATTTTTATAGCTCTCGTAATATCCTTTACCTTTTCTATAATGTACTGTTAAATTAGATTTCCAATTGCTACCAAAATCTTGTAACCATGATAAATAATAATGATTTTGAGTATAATTATCTGTATGATTTTTATAGAAACCTACAACTTCTCCATCCTCATTCTGTATTTCTCCTCCTGTGTTATATCTTCTATTATTTTTTAATGTCTCTCCATCAATACCATTCCAAGCTTGGTAAGTTTGTTCTCTACCAAACATATTCTGAAAACGAAACTTTGTTTTACTATTTACTTCGTACAACGCAGAAAAATTATATGAAATTAAATCTGACCAAGAACGATTAATATAACCATCAGAATTTATTTTGGAGAAACGTCCATCAATACTCAATTTATTGTTCAGAATCTTTCCTGTACCAGCTTGTACAGTATATTTTTGTGTATTAAAACTACCAAAAGATACATTTGCTTCAGCAAAAGGTATTGGAGAAGGATTTTGAGAATCGATATTAATACTTGCACCAAAAGAAGCCATTCCATTGGATGATGTTCCAACTCCTCTTTGTATAATCATAGAACTTGCAGAAGACACCATATCAGGCATATTTACCCAAAAAACACCTTGAGATTCTCCGTCATTTAATGATATGCCATTTAATGTAACATTAATAGATTGCTCATTCAAACCACGAATTTTGATGGATGAATAACCAATTCCTGTTCCTGCATCGGAAGTTATTGAAACTGATGTAGCCGAATTAAGTAAAGTAGGGACATCTTGTCCTAAATTCTTTTTTTGTAAAAATTTTTCAGATAGTTTTTCAACTGTAATAGGTAGTTTTTCGGTAATAGAAACTTCTTGAAGATGGATATGATCTTCGTTTTGGATAGAATCTTTTTCTTGTGCATATAAAATTGATGCACCAAACATTGACAATAAAAAAATCGACCTTTTCATAAAATATAAATAAATAATTATGAAAGGAGCCATATTACATCTTTTAAAAATTAGCGCGCGAATGTAATTTGGTGAAGTACCATTTCCCTTGGCAGCATTATCCGCCCAGGTTCTTTGGGTGTAATCTCAGCCTCAATAAATTATTGAAGCACCCCTTTCGATTGAGCACCAAAGATAGAATTATTTTTTATTATTAAAGTTGTTTAAACTATTTTTTTAGATAGATAATTGATTTGTTTTTTATTTATGAATTTGCAATAGTGATTGAAGCGGCATCCTTTTTAGATTGGTCATTTCGGCTCCGCTTAATGACCAATCTAAAAAGATATAGCGAGAAAGCACGGTGCGAAGCAATTGCCAAAAAAATAAGCTATTGTATGTTGAAAATAATTTGTAAAATATTAATTTATCTTCAGCTCTGCAACGATAGGAAAATGATCGGACTTGATGTCTTTTCCTCTGTAAAAATTAGTGACTTTTATATCTTTCGAAACCCAACATTGGTCGATATTTGTTCTGAATAAAGGAATGAAAGCATTCCAAGAATTATTTAAACCAAAACCTGCACGAGCATCTTTCATTCTGTCTGATTGTACTAATTTAAAATTCGGAGAATAAACCGTTGAATTTAAATCTCCGATTAAAATTATATTTTTATTTGGTAAATGATCAATTTCGTTTTTGATTAATTGATATTGTTTGTTTCTTCGTTCAAACCTTGCCTGATTTGGCAATGGAGGAACAGGATGAGTTGCTAAAATAGAAAGAGGTTTACCATTTATTTTCAATTCACCAATCAAAGATGGGTGCATATCATTGTCATAACTTCTTGTTATAATTGTATCAAAAGGAATTTTAGAATAAATAGCTATTCCAAAATTATTATCTCTCATTTCTTCTTTAAAATATGGATATTCTTTTCTTACAAAATCTACATGTTTTTGCCAAGCTGGCGTCAATTCTTGTAAAACAAGAACATCACTATTCTCTGTTTTTAAATAGTCTTTTAAATACTGAAATTTATTGTTATCGGAAAATATATTAATCGATATTATTTTGAAATTAGGGTTTTCACCTTTTGAATTTTCTCCAAAATAGAAATTCTCAACATTTTGATAAATTATATATGGAAAGATGAAAATAGGAAATAAAAAGAGTATACTTTTTTTCTTCTCTTTTCTGATTGAATAATTAAAAATTAAACAAAAAATGAATGATAAAGCTAATGCATAGACCGAATATTGTACTAACATATCAAAAACAAAGTATTGATAAAAGCTTTTGCTTGCTAGATAAAAAATTGCAAATACGAAAAATAAAATTTTACTCCACTTTGTTAACATCTCGTCAATATATTTTTATGAGAGACAAAAATAGGAATTATATTATTTACTAACTTCGCGATATGATAAAAATAGGAATTTTAGGAGGAGGACAATTAGGTTATATGTTTTTGCAAAATGCATTACAATATCCATGTGAAATCAGCATCTTAGACCCTGCTGCTGATGCTCCGTGTGCACCACATGCACACCACTTTGTACAAGGAGACTTTAAAGATTATGATACAGTTGTAAAATTTGGAGAAAACCTTGATGCCATTGGAATTGAAATTGAACATGTAAATGTAGATGCTTTACGTTACTTGAAATCTATTGGTAAAAAAGTGGTTCCAGATCCTGAAGCACTAGCTATTATACAAGATAAAGGTGTACAAAAAGAGTTTTATGTAAATAATAATATTCCTACTGCTCCTTATTTTGAATTAAATAATTGGGAAGATTTTAAAAATTTAGAAACTGTTACTTATCCCATTTTCCAAAAATCTAAAAAAGATGGTTATGATGGGAAAGGAGTTCAATTCTTAAAATCTGAAGCTGATTTATCAAAAATGCTTCAAGCTCCTTCTATATTTGAAACTCCTGCAGATTTAGATAGAGAAATTGCTGTGGTAACTGTTGCCGATCATTTAGGAAATATTGTTACTTATCCCACAGTAGAATTTGTAATGAATGAAGAATATAATTTATTGGATTATTTATTGATTCCTTCATCTTTATCAAAAGAAGTAACAGACAGAGCAGAAAAAATAGCAAGAGATGTTGTAAAAGGATTAAACTCTCCTGGAGTTTTTGCTGTTGAGATGTTTTTGAACAAAGACCAATCGATTTGGGTGAATGAAACTGCATCTCGTGTTCATAATTCTGGACATTCTACAATAGAAGCTGCTTATTCTTCTCAATTCGACCAAATGTTACGAACTTTAATGGAATTACCTTTGGGTTCTACAAAATTATTCTCCACTTCTGCTATGGTAAACTTGATTGGTGCAGAAAACCAAACTGGTTCAGCAGAAATACAAAATATAGAAAAGCTACTAGAAATTCCTGGTACTTTTTTACATTGGTATGCTAAAGCCATAACAAAACCAGGTAGAAAAATGGGGCATGTAACTTTGGTGAATGATGATATTGAACAATTAAAACAAAACATACAACAAGTAAATACAACTGTAAAGGTTGTAGCAAAAAAGTAAAATTATGATTGGAATTATAATGGGAAGTGATAGTGATTTACCTATCATGAAACAAGCATCAGATTTATTAACAGAACTTAATATACCATTCGAATTAACAATTGTTTCTGCGCATAGAACACCAGAACGTATGTTTGAATATGCAAAAACTGCACATAAACGTGGAATAAATGTTATTATAGCTGGTGCAGGAGGAGCAGCTCATTTACCAGGAATGGTTGCATCTATTACTCCACTTCCTGTTGTAGGTGTTCCTATAAAATCGTCTAATTCTATTGATGGTTGGGATTCTATTTTATCTATTTTGCAAATGCCAAATGGTATTCCTGTTGCTACAGTTGCTGTAAATGCGGCTAAGAATGCTGGAATATTAGCTGCTCGTATTTTAGGAGCTACAAATCCTGAGATTCAAGAAAAAATGGTTAAGTACCAAAAAGATTTACAAAAAGCTGTTGAGGCAAAAATAGAAATTGTAAAGAAAGATTATCCTAACGGGTTTGATATTTAATCTTATTTTTTATTAAAATATAAAATCGGCTTCGATAATTCAAAGCCGATTTTTTTTAAAAATAATTATTATAAAATGATAAATTTCTGATTTCAACTATTTTTTTCTTGATATTATTTAGCTTCTATGCGTTAGGGATTGAAGTGAAAATCCTTTGCTAATTGGATGCAATGAACAATTAGAAAAGATTGTAACGGAAAGCCCGACCGAAGGGAACGCCATAGAAAAATTAATCGTGGTGAAGGTATTCTAAAAAAGTTTCTGAATCTATCTCTATAGCTCCTAAACTTGCAAGATGATCTGTGTAAACTTGACAATCTATTAATTGATATTTTTTATGGTATTTAGCAACAAATTGTATAAAACCAGCTTTTGATGCATTGCTAACGTGAGCAAACATACTTTCTCCACAAAAAACATTTCCCATTTCAACGCCATAAAATCCACCAACTAATTCGTTATCTTTCCAAACTTCTATGCTTTTTGCAATTCCTAATTCGTTGAGTTTACAATAAGCTTCTACCATATCATTGGTTATCCATGTTCCGTCTTGATTTTTTCTATTTACATTGGAACAATTTAAAATAACTTCACGAAAAGCTTTATTTTCTGTGAATGTGAATATTTGGTCTTTAAAAACTTTTTTCATTGATTTTGACACATGTAAATTTTCTGGAAACAATACAAATCGATCTTGCGGAAACCACCAAAGAATTGGTTCGTCTTCGTTGAACCAAGGAAAAATTCCTTTCTTATATGCTAATATTAATCGTTCTGGGGATAAATCTCCACCGATAGCTATGATTCCGTCTTCATTGACTTCATTATAATCTGGGAAAGTTAAATCTTGTCCTAACCAATACATTTTTTTAGTTTTTGTAGCTTGTTTAAAATTAAAAAAACGTATTCTGATAAAGAATACGTTTTTTGATTAATATTTGATTTTTTTCTTTAATTAGAATGGTAAATCATCATCGTCTCCGTTAGAAAATGTATCTACTGGAGGTGCTGGTGGAAAATTATCGTATCCTTGAGGTGCTTGAGCAGTAGCATTTGCCATGTTTTCTATTCTCCAACCTTGGATAGTATTAAAATATCTAGCAACTCCTTCTGGATTTACCCACTCGCGTCCACGAATATTGATTGAAACTTTCACTTCATCTCCAGGTTTATATGCATTTAATACGTCTGTTTTGTCTTGTGTAAACTCAATTAAAATATCTTGTGGATACTGTTCTTGCGTTGTTACAACAAATTCTCTTTTTTTGAAACTAGCTGTAATATTTTGAGTTTCAAATACTTTTTTAATTTTTCCTGTAATTTCCATTTTTGTAAAAGCTTTGATGCAAATTTAAAAGGTAAAAAAAGATTAAAAAAATTTTATTTGAAATTTTGTTAAAAGAAAAACTTATGTATATTTGCAGTCCAAATCGGTTAGATTTATGCGGGCGTGGTGGAATTGGTAGACACGCTAGACTTAGGATCTAGTGCCGCAAGGTGTGAGAGTTCGAGTCTCTCCGCCCGTACTAAAAAAACCTCAACTATCTAAAGTTGAGGTTTTTTTATTTATATTTATACTAATTTTTGCACAATAATTTCAATTAACAGTATTTTTCACCATTTTTCTGAAGTTTTAAATCTCCAACATAAGTTTTTATATTCTGAACACTATTTCTTGGACAAATTAATAAACCTTTCTCAGAATTAACAACAATATAATCATCTAGTCCTTCTACTACTATTGCTTTGTCTTCTGTAGAATATATAAAAGAATTTTTAGTATTATATCCTGCAAAATGAGAACATAGCAAAGTATTATTGTTATTATCTTGATCTTCTCCTGTGTATTTATATTTATCATTGATAACTGACCAAGTACCTATATCACTCCAACCAAAATTACATGGAATAACAAATACATGATCTGATTTTTCTAAAATTCCTTTGTTAATAGAAAAAATATCTAAAGAAGTATAAATTGGTGCTAGTGTCTTTATATTTTGTAAATCTTCAGGTAATTCAAAGTAATTTTTTAAAGATTCTGACATTCCTTCTAAATAAGTATTAAAAGCTGCTATAATCCCTTTTACAGAACAAATTAAGATATTTGTATTCCAAAGAAATTCTCCTGTTTTTAAGAATGATTTTGCAAATTCTAAACTAGGTTTATCTATAAATGACTTTGTCTTTTTTATTTCTTGTTCGTCATTTATAAATTGAATATAACTAAAATCTGTATCTGGTCGAGATGGAATAACACCTAAAGTAATTAATTTGTTGTGATCTAAATTATTTAATGCTAATTGTATTTTATCCGTAAATTCATTTTCATCATAAATAAAATGATCAGATGGGCTTATAATTAAATTTGCATTAGGATTTATTTTATTAATTCTATTTGCGGCTAATAAACTACAGGCTGCAGTATTCATTACCCTAGGTTCAATAATAAAATTTTCTTTTTTGAATGTTGGTAATTGCTCTATAAGAATACTTTTATATTCTTCTATAGTAACAATATAAATATTATCATTATGAATTACTTTACTTAAACGTTCAAAAGTTAATTGTATGAACGTTTTTCCAATTCCTAATAAATCATGAAACTGTTTGGGCTTCTCTTTAGTACTCAAAGGCCATAACTTCACCCCTGGTCCACTTGCCAAAATAATAGCATAATTATTATCATTATTATTCATGATTACTTATAGTTTATTTATAATTGATGTTGCGCTTATGAGATATCTTTTGTTAGATTTTATTTCTACACAAAGAAATCTTGTTTTTTGTTTAGGTCCTTTTTTAAAAATTCTTTTCCCAATTGAAAATATTGTACCAAAATCTATATCTTCCAAATAGGTTTGATCGGATTTTACATCGTTTATCACATATTTTGAAATATTAGCATCTGCTCCTAAACTAGCCTTTGGATGTTTTGCATGATGTAAAATATAAGGTTGTAAAGCCTCTGGATAAATAGCAATAGATTCCATTAAAAGTTGTCCAAAAATAGTTTTCCATTCTTTACCATGAGGATTGATTCTTTTGGAATTATATTGAACAAAAGTTTTTAAATGAGCTACTTCATGTGTAAAAACAAAGAAAAATGCATATGGATTTAAATCTCCATTTACAGTTATTTGGTGACGATTGTCTCCTAGTATTTTACGATAATCGCCCAATTTTGTTTCTCTTCTTTTAGTAATTTTAAAAAGAATTGAATGATCTTTCAACCACTTTTCTACAAAAAGTGCGCTGTTTAGAGGTAGATAAGAATTTAAATTTTCCAAATTCACATTGTGCAAGATAAATAAAATATATATTCAATAAAAATACTAATTTTGTAGTAATGAAATTAATTGAAAATTTAGGGTCATACTTTATGCTGATGGCTAAAGTATTTAGTAAACCCCAAAAAATAAGTGTTTTCTGGAAGTTAACAATAAGAGAAATATATGATTTAGGTATAAATTCGTTAGGAATTGTAACGTTTATATCTACTTTTATGGGGGCTGTAGTCGCTATACAAATGGCGCAAAACTTTCAAGGATCTGCAATTCCAGTTCCTGATGCTTACATTGGTTATGCTACAAAAGTGGTTTTAGTTTTAGAGTTCGCTCCAACAATTATGTCACTTATCCTCGTTGGAAAAGTAGGATCATATATAGCTTCTAGTATTGGTACAATGCGTGTAACTGAACAAATTGATGCATTGGATGTAATGGGAATAAATTCTGCAAATTTTTTAATTTTACCTAAAATTATTGCTTGTGTATTTTTTAATCCGCTATTAGTAATGATTTCTATTGGCTTTGGTCTTTTAGGAGGTTATTACATTGGTGTATTTACAAAAATGTGGTCTGCGGCAGATTTTATTACAGGTTTACAAATGGCAATGGCTACAAAATTATTTGTATATACATTCCTTAAGACAATGGTTTTTGCATTTGTTATTGCTACAATACCTGCTTATTATGGCTATAAAGTAAAAGGAGGGTCTTTAGAAGTTGGTCGATCTGCTACAACAGCTGTTGTTTGGACATCTGTAGCAATTATCGTAATCAATTTAATACTAACACAAACAATATTAAGCTAATGATTGAGGTAAAAGATATTCGCAAATCTTTTGATGGTGTAGAAGTACTTAAAGGTTTTTCTTTAACTTTCGAAAAAGGTAATGTAAGTTTAATTATTGGGCAAAGTGGTTCTGGAAAAACTGTATTCTTAAAAAACTTAATTGGTTTACTAACACCAACATCAGGAGAAATAATGTACGAAGGAAAAAATATGGTCAATTTTGATTATGCTCAAAAACAAAAACTTCGTTCAGAAATTGGTGTTGTATTCCAAGGATCTGCTTTATATGATTCTATGAATATTGTAGAAAATGTAAAATTCCCTTTAGAAATGTTTTCAAACATGTCTAATGCAGATGCTGAAAAAAGAGCTTTAGAAGTTTTAGATAGAGTAGAAATAGCAAAAACAGCTCTAAAAAAATATCCTTCAGAAATTTCTGGTGGTATGCAAAAGCGTGTTGCTATAGCAAGAGCAATTGTAAATAAACCAAAATATTTATTTGCTGATGAGCCAAATTCAGGTTTAGATCCAAAGACAGCATTAGTCATAGATAAATTAATTTATGATATTACAAAAGAATATAACACGACAACCGTTATAAATACACACGATATGAACTCTGTAATGGAAATTGGTGATCATATTGTATTTCTTAAAAATGGATTCTTAGAATGGGAAGGTACTAAAGAAGAAATTCTTATCGCAGAGAATCCAAATGTAATTGATTTTGTATATTCGTCAAATCTTTTTAAGAAATTAAGAGAAGCATTATTAAAAGAACAACATTAAATTACAAAAATAAATAAGCTATGAAGAAACTATTTTTAACAGCATTATTTGGTTTAATCGTAAATTTTGGTTTAGCTCAAAACATTACTTTTGGTCTGAAAGGTGGTGCAGTATTTAATACTGATAAAGGACAAGTTTGGAAAGATGCCACAAGTAATATTTACAAAAAAGATGGTAAAGCCTCAGCTGGATTTCAAGCTGGTGCATTACTTAGAGTTTCATTAACTGGACTTTATATCCAACCAGAACTTTTGTATTCACAATTCAAAAATGAATATGAATATCAAAATGTTAAAGCAAATGTGACAAAAAAACGTTTAGATATACCTGTTAATGTTGGAAAACGTTTCTTAGGAATTGGACATATACAAGCTGGACCAGTATTCTCTTATTATTTTGATGATAAAATTTCATTAAAAGATGCTTACAGAGCAAAACAAGATGAATTTAATGTTGGTTTTCAAGTTGGTACTGGTGTAGAAATATCAAGATTATTATTAGATCTTCGTTATGAATTTGGTTTTGGAAAAACAACTTCTAAATTTATACAAGATGGTACTCAGTTCACAACTCAGAATCGTCCACAAATGCTTAATTTATCGTTAGCTTATTTATTCTAATAAGCTTATTTATAAATAATTTTATTGGATATATATATTCCAAATTGTATTTTTGCACCCTTGTAACTCATTAAAATGGCTAAAAAAAATAAAAAAGAAGAATTTGCAACAGAGCAATTCGTAGAAAAATTAGACAAAACAGCTTTTAGCGTAGAATACTTTGTAGAAAAATATTCTAAACCTCTAGGAATTGGTTTAGGTATTATAATTGTAGCAGTTATAGGTTATTTTGCATATTTAAAAATGGTTGTAGAACCTAAATCAGAGGATGCATTTAAAGAAATGGTTCAAGCTGAACATCTTTTCGATCAAGATTCTATTAACATAGCTCTTAATGGAAGTCCAGGAAGTTTTGAAGGTTTACAACAAATTGTTACAGAATACGGAAATACAGATGCTGGTAATTTAGCTAGATTTAAGGCTGCAAGTGCATATTACAAATTAGGTGATTATGTTTCTTCTATTAAAATGTTAGAAGATTTTGATACAAGTGATAAAGTAATGTTAGCACAAAAATATGGTATGATAGGTAATGCATTAGTTTCTTCTAACAAGTTAGAGGAAGGTTTACCATACTATGAAAAAGCTGCTAAAGCAAGTGATGTGGAAACATTACAAACTACATATTATACAAAAGCAGGAAAAATTGCAATGGAATTAGGTAAAAATACTGATGCTTTAAAATATTTCCAAGCTTTAGAAGATGAGTATCCAAATGCGAATAACGGTGAAGTTGCTAAATTTATTGAGCGTTTAAAATACGCTTCAGAAACAGCAAAATAGTTATTTTATAATTATAAATATTAAAGCCAAACAAATACTGTTTGGCTTTTTTTATTCCTCACTCTAAGCCTCAAAATCAATACTTTTTCGTAAATTTACATTTCAATTATTTAAATAAAATGGCAACAGAAAATAAAAATTTATCACAATATAACAAAGCAGAATTACCAAATGTAGCTGGTTCTAAATTTGCTATTGTAACATCAGAATGGAATAATCATGTAACCTTTAATCTTCGTGATGGCGCTAAAGATACTTTAATTGATTTAGGCGCTTCTCCAGAAGATATTTCTTTATATCAAGTACCAGGAAGTTTCGAATTGATTTATGGAGCTGATAAAATTGCTAAAACTCAACCAGATTTAGATGGAATTATAGTTGTTGGTTGTGTAATTAGAGGAGCTACTGCTCATTTTGATTATGTTTGTCAAGGTGTAACACAAGGTATCAAAGATTTAAACATAAAGCAAGATATACCAGTTATATTCTGTGTACTAACGGATGAGAATGAACAGCAATCTATAGATAGATCAGGAGGTAAACATGGAAACAAAGGTGTAGAAGCTGGAGTAGCTGCAGTTATGATGGCTGATATGAAAAAGAAATTATTTAAAAAATAAAAGTCAAAAAATAAGCTAAGTATTCTATTGTACTTAGCTTATTTCTTTATAAAAAGTTTTTCTTTTTTTGTGAATAATAGGATTATAATTCTTCCACAGTTGTTGAACTTTTATATTTTCTTCCAATAGAGGATTTGTTTCTAATGTTTTTATTCCTCTTGCTAAAAATTTATAGTAAAGCTCTTCGATAATTAAAGCATTAACACCTTTATTTTGATAATCGGGATGAATTCCTATCAAATAAAATTCTACATGCGTATTTACTTTTTGAGCTCGCAATAAATGCCACCAACCAAATGGTAATAATTTACCTTTCGCTTTCTGAAATGCTTTAGAAAATGAAGGCATTGTAATGGCAAAAGCTATCATATTTCCATTGTTATCTTTTACACAAGAAATAAAATCAGGATGAATAAATTTTAAGTATTTCTTTTTGTAATGTTCAATCTGATATTTTTCTATTGGAACAAAACTTTGTAATTCAGAATAGGTAAGGTTTATCAAATCAAACATTTCATCTACATGAGGTAAAAGTTCTTTAAAGGATTTAAAATTATATGTTTGTAATTGATAACGTTTACGTATCACATCACATAATTTTTTCATTTTATCAAGATTACCAAAACTATCAACATCTATTGCATACTCTAACCATTCTGCTTTGGGCTGATATCCTAGCTGCTGAATATACCTCGGATAAAACTCTTCGTTGTAAATACCTATTAAAGTAGCAGTTTTATCAAAACCATAAGTTAGCATACCAGCTTTATCCATATTAGAGAATCCCATTGGTCCTTCTATATACGATAAGTTATGTTGTTTTCCTATGTTTTCAACAGTTGTTAATAAAGCCTTAAGAATGTTAATATCATCTTTGAAAATTAACCATCCAAAACGAATTTTTGGCTTATGAAGTTCTTTTACTTCAATTTTATTGATGATTGAAACGATTCTTCCTACTAGTTCTTTTTCTTTATAAGCCAAGAAAAATTTAACTTCAACTGTTTTAAAAACAGGATTATTGGGATGAAAACTTTTTAATTCATCTTTTTTTATTGGAGGAACCCAATAAGGACTATTTTTATATATGGTAAAAGGCAAATCAATAAAATCTTTCATCTGACCTTTTGATTGGACCTCGACTACTTTTATCATTTTTAAGATAAGACAATTTGTAAATAGGGTATAAATTTAAGATTTTTTTATGAAGGAATAATCTTTTCTTCTATCATATTTCCTTTATTATCTTCACCATAAAATAAAATATATTCTAGCTTCACTGTAAGACCAGAAGTCCCTTTTTTTTGTTTTAAAAAAACTCTACTTAATTTTATAGTTTTATTATTTATAACGGTTTCTACAAATGGATTTTGATGAGAATCTAATTTTAATATTAATTTTTGATTGGGATAAGAAACTAAATTCAATTGAAATTCATTCTTTTTAATATTTTTTATAATTAATCCATAAGCTAACTTTTTTTGTATAGCAGTTAATGGTTTTTTTTCTCCATTTTCTGCATATAAAATTCTGTATATATCTACAGGATTTTCGTTATCAAGAACTCCTTTATTTAGAAAAGCAGCATCATAGACATAGGTATTTTTATTTTCGTTATGCTGAATATAAAATAATTGATTATTAGATTTTGGAGGGATTGGATAATTTTTTTGAGCATTTACAATGCTACTCAAAATTAAAATAAGGCAATAAATATAACTTTTCATCTACATGTGATTTTAAATAAATAAGTTACAATAACTTTTTTATTTAAAAGAAACAAATTACAAGAAGAACTAAACCCATATAAATATTTTCTTTGTCTGAATTTTATCTACTTTATATTTATTCTCAAAATCAAATGGAAATGACAATATAGAAGATAGTATTATATGATTTTTTTTATCAGAAATTTCCATTTTATCTAAAGATGTAATTCCTCCTCTTATTGTTCGTTTTAATAAATAATGCTCTAATTTTGAAGAATTATCACTTAGTTTAATTACTTTTTTAGTATTAGAATCATTAACAATTAAAGTATTATTTATTCTATCATAATAAACTTTTCTTTTCAATTCCAATAAGAAATGGTTTATACCATTCAAAATAGGGATGCTAACCATTATAATTACTAATAGTAATAAACTACCAATTACGTAATTAGAATTTTTGAATAAACGAATACAACCAAAAATTAAAATAAGGTTTAGAAATAAATAAGGTAAAAAACTCATTAAAAAAAGATAATTAATCCTAATTTTTACAATTTCATCATTTTCTTCTTTATATTTATTTTGAGATTGAATAATAAAATACCTCAGTATTACAAAAAATATTAAAAAGAATAAGATTAATGTAAATTCATTTTTTAAATTCATATCACTATTTTTTATTTTTGATATATTCAATAAGAATAGGAAGAATTGAAAATAAAATTATGACCAAGATTGCTACTTCAAAATTATTTTTAATCAAAGAGATTCTTCCTAGAAAATATCCAATAAATGTAATACCAATTACCCAAATTGTTCCTCCAACAATATTATATTTGATAAAGGTTTTATAATGCATTCTTGAAATTCCTGCAACGAATGGAGCTAATGTGCGTACAATAGGTACAAAACGAGCTATAACAACCGTTTTTGAACCATATTTTTGAAAGAAATTTTCTGTTTTTTGAATTGCATTATCCTTTATAATTCTTTTTCCGAAAAACTGAATTTTAATTAACTTACTCCCTAAATATTTACCGATTGTATAATTTACTGTATCTCCCAAAATTGCAGCTAACAATAAAGAAAGGACTACTAATATTATATTTAATTGATTTGGAAAGCTAGCAGCTAACATACCTGAAGCAAATAACAACGAATCTCCAGGTAGAAAAGGAATAATTACTAAGCCTGTTTCGATGAATATTAGAAGAAATAATATCACATAAAACCAATTCTGATAGTTATTTAATATTATTTCTAAATACTTGTCTATATGTAGTATATAATTTAAGAATTCCATTGATTAAAGGTATAAAAAAACTCGACGAATGGTCGAGTTTTATTTTTATTTTGATGATTATTTTACTAATCTTTTTTACTAATCTTTTTTACTAAATTTTTCTTTGATCAATTCAAAAATCACTGGTAATACAGATATTACAATAATTGCTAATACAACTTTAGAGAAATTGTGTTGAACCCAAGGTATATTTCCTAAAAAATACCCAACAAAAGTTAGTCCAACAACCCATAAAACAGCACCAATAATATTATAAGTAATAAAAATAGAATATCCCATTCTACCAATTCCTGCAACAAAAGGAGCTAATGTTCGTACAATAGGTACAAAACGAGCGACTACAATAGTTTTTGAACCATATTTTTCATAGAAAGAATGAGTTTTGGCTATTTGCTCCTCTTTTACAATTTGCTTACCAAATAATTTAATTTTTAAAGCTCTGTTTCCTAAACCTCTCCCAATACTATAATTGAGTGTATCTCCTAAAATTGCTGCGATTAACAAAAGAGCTATTACAAATACAATATTAAGATGATTATTTGACTGAGCTGCAACCATACCTGCTGCAAATAAAAGAGAATCTCCTGGTAAAAAAGGCATTACTACAACACCAGTTTCTACAAAAATGATTAAAAATAAAATTGCATATACCCATAAACCATATTGATTTACAAATTCTGATAAATGTTGGTCAATATGCATAATAAAGTCAAAAAGACCCATTAGTACTTCCATAAATTTAGATTAAATTTCTGAAGCATCAAAAGCATTCTCTATATGTTTGACACTCCAAGATTCATTATTTTTTAAAAGTGCTAAAATATCAAATCTAACATCACAATTAAAATTATTTTTCTGAATAAAATCATCTGCTGCAAAAACTAATAATTTCTTTTTCTTAGCATTTACAGCAAATTCAGGTTCAGTAAAATAATTAGATGCCCTACTTTTTACTTCTACAATTATAATTTCATTTTCTTGTTGAGCAATAATATCAATTTCAGCTTTTCGAAAAAAATAATTTTGAGCTAATATCTTATATCCTTTTTGGATTAAATATTTAGCTGCAAAATTTTCTGCTTCTTTTCCAAAATCATAACTACTACTCACAAATTTATTTTTATTTTGTCCCGTAAAGACGATCTCCTGCATCCCCTAACCCAGGAACGATGTATCCATCTTCATTTAGTTTTTCATCCATTGCTGCTAAAAAGATAGGAACATCTGGATAAACTTTATGTACAGCCTCAACACCTTCTGGACAACCAACTAAACATGCTAAACGTACTGATTTTGCACCTTTATCTTTTAAAATTTCAATTGCTTTTATTGCTGAACCTCCAGTTGCTAACATAGGATCTACTAAAATAACATCTCTAGATTCTAAATCAGTTGGAAGCTTACATAAATATTCTACAGGTTGTAAAGTATCATGATCACGATAAAGACCGATATGTCCTACTTTTGCAGTTGGTATCAATTGATGGATCCCTTTTACCATTCCTAAACCAGCACGCAGGATAGGAACAATAGCCATATCACTACCTTTTATCTTATAACCAATTGTTTTAGTAATTGGAGTTTCAACCTCAATTTCTTCTAGTTCAAGGTTACGTGTAATTTCATAACACATTAATCCTGAAATTTCATCAACTAACTCTCCAAATTCTTTTGTAGTTGTTTCTTTATCACGCATTTGCGTAATTTTAGCTTTTACTAATGGATGAGTAATGATGGTTAAATTATCTTGTTTCATATCTATTATTCTATAAAATACAAATTTACACTATTTGAAGTTATATTTAGTCTGACTTTTGCCCCCATTTTAAGCGCAACATTATGTCCTGTATGTCCTGATGGAAAATTAAAGGCTACAGGGATATTCAAATCTTTTGTGAAACTATGTATTACATCATAAGTCTTAGGGTCAAAAGAATGATTATAATTTTCTTTATTCTCTTCCTCCGTATCCATATGAGTAAAGTTCCCTAAAATTATTCCTTTTACATGATTTAAAATATTGTTTCTTTTTAGATTCATCATCATTCTATCTACTGCATACCAGTTTTCGAACCAATCTTCTAAAAATAATATTTTATTTTGAGGATTATTTATAGCAGATACACTTCCTAAAAGAGAATAAACAATAGATAAATTACCACCAACTAATTCTCCTTCTGTTTCGCCTAATTGATTAAAAGAATGAGAATCTATTTTATATTCTATTTTTTTTCCAAACAAAACATCATAAACAGTTTGATATGATGATGGATTATAAATTGTATCTGCTAATTTTTTTGCTGTAACTCCATGTAAAGTTTGAAATCCTAATCGGTTAAAATGATTATGAAAAACTGTGATATCTGAATAACCTATTATCCATTTAGGATTTTTATTAAAAAGAGTTAGATTTAAATCATCTATAATTTTTACCGAACCATAGCCTCCTCTTGCGCACCAAATGGCTTTTATTTCTTGATTATCCAATGCCCATTGAAAGTCTTCTGCTCTCATTTGATCAGTACCAGCATAACGATATCCAAAATCAAATTCAGCATAAATATTTTCTCCTAAAACTGGAATTAATTTCCATGATTTAATTAGTTCAATAGCTTCGTCCAATTCACCCTCTAACATACGTTTTGCTGGAGCTACAATAGCTATTTTATCACCTTCTTTTAAAAAATCGGGTTGAATCATTTTTCTTATAATATTATCTATCAAATATAAACACAAAAAAAAGACGAACTATAAAAGTTCGTCTTTTTATTATTCTATATGAATATTTTAGAAGTTGTACGTTACACTTGCATTCCAAGTTCTTCCGTTACCCCAGTAATATCCGTAATTATCTTTTCTTGAGATGTATTGGCTATTCATTAAGTTATTAATGTTACCTCTAAATCTAAGTGATTGACTATTTGTAAATTTAAATTTGTAAGACATACCTAAATCTACAGTTGCATAAGGTCTAATAGCAACATTTTTATATTGCTCTCCAGCGATATCAGCTTTTGCAGCATCATCTAAGATAACATTTTCATAAATACGAGAATAATAATTAAAGTTTGTATCAAATGACCAGTCACGTGTTACGTTTACTCTAGTTCCCATACCGAAAGTAAATTGAGCTGCATTACCTACATAAGCATTCAATGTTCCTTTGTTATTTTCATAACCTGGTAATAATGCTTGAGTATCTGTATCTTGAACTTGGTAATTAAATCCTCCTTTGTATTTCCAATCTCCAAATGATGTATATCCAGTTAAAGACCATGAATGAGTAATTTTAGCATCAAAATCAGCTTCTATACCTTTATGTACTTCAGATAAATTAGTAGCTATAAAACGTACGTTTGTGTGTTTTAATCCATTGGCATCAGTAAAATCTTGACCATTGTAAGTCATAGATCTATTATCCCATTGCGTATAATATGCATTAACATTAACTTTTAAAGTACGTGTTTTATAACGGTAACCTCCTTCAATACTTTGTAATATTTCATTACGAACAGGAATATCATCAACATATTTCACTGTATTACGAACGAAAATATTATTTAAATATGGTTGACGTGAGTATTTACCAACATTAACAAAAACACTATTTTCTGTATTAATATTTAATGAAGCTCCTGCCTTTAAGTTGTAACCAATTTTAGTACGTTCACCAGAATAAGCTTTTCCATTTTTGAATTTGATTCCTTGAGCTGCTGCTGTTTCTGCAGTATAATTCCAGTTATCATATTTTTCATATTCTTGCCAAGACAAAGCTCCTTGGAAAAAGGCAGAAAATCTTTCATTAGAATATTCAGCTTGTCCAAAAATACCTTGATAATTAATACGTTCAGAATTATCAAAGCCAATTCTTTCTGAATGTTTAGCCTTATTAAATATAGAGCTCCAAGGATTAGAACTAAATGTTTTAGTAACTTCGTATCCTGCAGGTCTATTAACATTTACATTTCTTACATCAGTACGAGCTCTTGCTCCTAATAAATCATTTAGTTGTTGGTAATGTTCTCCTGTATAAAAACGAATATCAGTTCCTGCATTAAATGTAAATCCTTTTTTAGTATCATAAGTGAAATTAGATACTGCACCATACCAAAAATGATTATTTACAGAAGAAACTAACGCTGTACCATTTCTATAACCATCGGTAACACCATTTGTCAATGTTTGATTATTGGCATATATATTACCCCAATTAATTTCTCCATTACTAGTATAACCTCCACCAGGAGTATAGCCAATTCCATTTCCTGCATTACCTACACTTCCTCCTGTTCCTGCAGAAGCATAAACAACTGTAGATAAATTCATTTTATCATTTATTTTCCAATCCCAGTTTAAATTTGCTACTGGTTTATGGTAATAATTTGTTCTAGCAGACATTGCTTTACCGTTATAAAAACCATAATTAGAGTTTCCTTTTCTTCCAGTAATATCATATCCTGGAGTCGTTACAACTCCATTTTTATCACGTTTAGAATCCATTGGTTTTGAAAAATTCTGATCATGTTCTTGTGGTGCACCAAAAATCATAAAGTTGAATGTATGATTTTCATTTGGTTTATAACCTACAGAAACAAAGTAAGATTGACCTTTACCTCCTGTACCTTGAGCATAACTTCTATGTGCAGACCAGTTATCAAAAACAAATGATGCCCCCCATTTACCTTTCATACCTGTATTATAACCTACAGTTTGCTTTTGGTAAGAATCATTTCCTGCAAAATAACGAACAAAACCACCTTCTTTTTTATCTGTCGCTTTTGTAATAATATTTACAGTACCACCAATAGAAGAAATAGCTAATTTAGATGAACCTAAACCTCTTTGTGCATCAATAACATTGGCAATATCAGATACAGATTGCCAGTTTGACCAAAAAACACTACCATTGTCCATTGCATTCATTGGTTGCCCATTTAATAAGAATGCAGTATTTGATTGATCAAATCCTCTCATGTATAATTTAGAATCACCAAAACCTGAAGCTTGATCAGCTACATATACAGATGGTGAATTTTTTAATAAATCTGGGAATTCAACATTACCAACACCTTTATCAAGAATTTGTTCTCTAGAAATAACTGTAGATGCAACTGGTGTTTTTCTGTTTTCAGAAACATCAATAACTCCTTTACCAACAATTAATGTTTCTCCTAAAGTAACATCTTCATTCCCTTGTTGAACTTGTGTAGAATCTGTTGGTTCAACAACTTGGGCGAAAGATAATGATGCCGTTAAGGCGAAAGCTCCTGCGAACAAAAGCTTCATTGAGTTTAACCTCATCTTATGAAATAGTTTTATGTTTACATTGCAAAGTTGAGGTGTATTTTTATTATAAACTAACTATCTGACAACTAATTATGTATGTTTATACCACCTATAAATAAATAGATATTTTATATTAAATCACTTACAATTTTATTATATTCACTCTTTAACACATGTTATGTTATAATTATCATAAAATTTACATTTTATTAACAATGAATTAATTCGATTATTATTCATAATTATGAATAATAATTCTATATAAATGAATAATTATTCATAATTTTTAGTTATTTAGAATTAATATAAGTAATAAAATAAAAAAGCAGCCTATAAATATAGACTGCTTTTTTAATAAATTTAACTTAATTATATATTATAATGTGATTCTAACAGTAGCGTTCCAAGTTCTTCCATAACCGAAAAATACTTGGTTATTTACGTTAACACCTTTATAAGTTTGTGCACCTTTATAATCTGCTTGATAATTTGTTGAAGCTTCTTGAATATAAATTGTATTAAATACATTATTAACATTAAAACGTAATGATAATTTATTTCTTTCTGTTAATTTATAATTCCAAGTAATACCTGCATCCATTAAATTATAAGATGGTAATCTTAGGTTTCCAGAACCTGAGCTTGCCGTATCATTTGTTACCGCAGTAGTTCTAGAACCATATAATCTATCATTATATCTATAATCAGCATCTACAGAGATCCCTTTGATTACTTGATAAACAAAACCTGCTCCAAACTGTGTTTGTGCTGCATCACCAACTCTTAAACCATCTAATTTCTCTGTTGTTGTTGCTAATAAGTTTTGGTTTTCATCATAAGCTCTAGAAATTGTAGATCCTTTATATTTCCAATCTCCTAACGAAGCATAACCTTTAAGTTCTAAAGTACGGATTGGTTTATATCCCATCTCTAACTCTAATCCTTTATGTTCCTGTTTTACACCTTGATTAACAAAATTAACATAAGTACCTGGAGTAACTGTTGGATATAAATTATTATTATCAGTTGTAATTAATAAAGACGATCCTGTCACGCGATTTTCCCAGGTTGTGTAATAAGCATTAACGTTTGCCCAGAAGTTTCTAGATTTAAATTTATACCCTAATTCTAAACCTAATATTTTTTCATTTTTAGCGCTAGTATTTACGTCATTTTTGTTATTCATAAATAAGTTATTATGATATGGTTGACGAGAATAATATCCAGCATTAGCAAAAAATTTATGATCTTCTGCTATAGTAAAACTTAAACCACCTTTTAAATTATATCCCCAATGAGATAATTTTTGCGATTTTTCGTTTTCTTTTGTATAATTAAAATAATCCCAACGTTGGTTAGTTTGATTAGAAACAGCTCCTTGGAAGAATGCTGTAAAATTCTCTTTTGCGTATTCTAATTGCCCAAAAACTCCTCCATAATTTATTCTCTCACTATAGTTATAAGATAATTTATCAGTAGCATTTTTAGCATAATGACTTATAGCGTTCCATGGATTAGGAGAAAATGTATTTGATACATTATAACCATTAGGGTATTGAAGATTTTTAGAAACTGTTACATAATCAGCTCCCATTAAATTACCTAATTGTTGAAAATGCTCTCCTTTAAATGTTCTTAAATCAAAACCTACGTTAAAGTTTAAGTTATCTGTAATTTTATGATTTAAGTTTGTTACTAAACCATACCATTGATGATTATTTACTGATTGACGAATTGCATAATTAGCATTTCCTCCATTTTGAGATTGTAAATCAAATTGGTCTTGAATATTTTTTAAACCTGTATCTGTATTACGAGTTGCAGAAACTGTTCCAGCACCAGTAATTGGTCCTGTTCCTCCTCCACGTCCCCATGATGCATAAAGAACAGTTGATAATGAAGTATTTTTACCTATTTCCCAATCCCAGTTAAGGTTAGCTACTGGTTTTTGATAGTAATTTCTTCTTTCATTAATTAATTTACCATTTAAGTAACCAGTATTATTATTGTATTTACGTCCGTATTTTAATAAATCTGTTAATGTATTTACATTTGATTGATCATGCCACTGTGGAGCTCCTGTAAATAAAAAGTTTAAAGTATGATGTTTAGAAGGTTTATAACCGAAAGATATAAAATAATTTTGTCCTTCGCCTTTTGTACCAATGTTGTACCCATTACCTTGCCAATGAGTCATCATAATAGAAACTCCAAATTTATTATTAATCAATCCTGTATTGTAAGAAAATGTTGACTTAAAATAATAATTATTAGCAATACCTGCACTAAATTCTCCTCCTTCTTTTTTCTCTGTAGCCTTAGTTACAAAATTATATGTTCCTCCCACAGAAGAAATAGCAAGCTTAGAAGATCCTAAACCACGTTGAATTTGCACAGCATTTGCAATATCTGACATCCCCGACCAGTTTGACCAATATACTTTACCATCATCCATTCCATTAATTGGTTGTCCATTTAATAAGAAAGCTGTATTTGATTGATCAAAACCTCTTGTTACTACGCGAGATTCTCCAAACCCTCCTGATTGACCAGCAACATAAACAGATGGTGTATTAACAAAGGCTTGTGTAATATCACTTGCTCCTGCTACTTTTTGTTGAATTGCCTCTTTAGTAATTGTTGTTGCTGCAATTGGAGTTTTGCGGTCATCTGCTAAATCAATAACCCCTTTACCAATAATTAATGTTTCCCCTAAAGATACATTTTCGTCTTCTTGTTGAAAAACCTTTGTAGAATCCTTCGGTTCAACAACTTGTGCGAAAGATAATGTTGCCGTTAAGGCAAAAGCTCCTACTAATAAAAGCTTCATTGAGTTTAACCTCATCTTATGAAATAGTTTAAAAAGTTTACAGTGTAAAAGTGGATACTTTTAGTGAAAGCATTATTAAATTAGTGTTAACAAATTTTGTAAAAAATAACTATTTCTTTTAAATATAAAAAAAAGATTAATTTGCAATAAAAACACTATTAATGTTAATTTAATTATAAGTTAACATTAATAGTGTTGAAAAAATATTAAAAAAATATTTATATGAAGATAAATTTTCATATAAAATAATCTAATTAATTATATAAAACGTATAAATATTGAATAATTATTCATAAATAAGAATTATTTAGAACTATAACAAATAATTGATGTAAAAAAGACGAACATGTTGCTCGTCTTTAATATTTTTTAAATTAATTTTATTTATAATGTAATTTTAACATTAAAATTCCAAGTTCTTCCATATCCGAAATACACAAGGTTATTAACATTTATACCATTGTATGTTGCTGCTCCTTTATAATTAGCTTGATAATTTGTTGTTGACTCTGTAATATAAACATGGTTAAATACATTATTAACATTCAATCGAAGAGATAATCTATTCCTATTTGTTAATTTATAATTCCAAGTAATACCTGCATCCATTAAATTATATGAAGGTAATTTTAAATTACCTGAACCTGCAGTTGATGTATCAGCTGCAACAGCAGTAGTTCTAGAGCTATATAAATCTCCATTATAACGGTAATCTGCATCAAGAGAGAAACCACCTAACAATCGATACACAAACCCTAAACCAAATTGAGTTTGAGGAGCATCACCAACTTTTAACCCATTAATATTTTCAGTTGTAGTCTTTAATAAGTTTTGATTTTCATCGTAAACTCTAGAAATTGTAGATCCTTTGTATTTCCAATCACCTAAAGATGCAAAACCTTTTAATTCTAAATCTCTTAATGGTTTATAAGACATTTCAACCTCTAAACCTTTGTGTTCTTGTTTTACACCTTGGTTAACAAAGTAAACATAAGTACCTAATGCTGCTGTAGGATAACTAGACTGGTTATTAGCAGTTACTTCTGTTGAGCTACCTGTTACACGATTTTCCCAAGTAGTGTAATAAACGTTAACATTTGCCCAAAAATTTCTAGTTTTGAATTTGTAACCACCTTCTAAACCTAATATTTTTTCGTTTTTAGCATTCGTATTTACATCATTTTTATAATTCATGAATAAATTATCATGATATGGTTGACGTGAATAATAACCTGCATTAACAAAAAATTGATGATTTTCTGCAACTGTTACACTTGTACCACCTTTTAAATTATATCCCCAATGAGACAATTTTTTAGATTTTTCATTTGCAGCATCATAATTGAAATAATCCCAACGTTGATTTGTTTGATTTGATACAGATCCTTGAAAAAATGCAGAGAAATCTTTTTTAGCATATTCTAATTGCCCAAAAACTCCTCCATAATTTATTCTTTCACTATAATCATATGACCATTTATCTGCTGATGATTTAGCATAATCATTTAATGATTTCCATGGATTAGAAGAAAATGTTTTACTAACGTTATACCCTTGAGGGTAACGTACATTTGATGTAACAGTTACATAATCTCCTCCCATTAGATTAGCTAATTGCTGGAAGTGATCTCCTTTATAAGTTCTTAAATCAAATCCTGCATTAAAACTTAATGCATCAGAAAATTTATGATTTAAATTAGATACCATACCATACCATTGATGGTTATTTACTGATTCACGTATTGCATAAGAAGCTTTACCTCCTGCAGCAGATTGTGCATCATATTTATCTTGAATTAATTTTAAACCTGTAGTAGGATCAACTGCCGCAGAAGTTGTACCTGAACCGCTTAAAGGACCAGTTCCTCCTCCACGTCCCCATGAAGCATATAAAACTGTAGATAAAGATGTTTTTTCATTAATATCCCAATCCCAGTTTAAATTAGTAATTGGTTTATGATAGTAATTTCTTCTTTCATTAAACAATTTCCCGTTTAAATAACCTACATTGTTATTGTATTTGCGACCATATGTCAATATATTACTGATTGACTTAGAGTAATTTTGGTCATGCCACTGAGGCGCTCCAGTTATCAACAAGTTAATTGTGTGATTTTTTGCTGGCTTATAACCAAAAGAAAAGAAATAAGTTTGCCCCTGTCCTTTTGTTCCTGTATTATAACCATTACCTTGCCAATGAGACAACATAACAGACACACCAAATTTATTGTTTATTAAACCTGTATTATAACCTAATGTAGTTTTATAATATTCATTATTACCTAAACCAGCACTAAAAAAACCTCCTTGTTTTTTTTCAGTTGCTTTTGTTACGAAATTATATGTTCCTCCAACAGAAGATATAGCTAATTTAGAAGACCCTAAACCACGTTGAATTTGAACTGCATTAGCAATGTCTGTCATTCCAGACCAGTTAGACCAGTATACTTTACCGTCTTCCATACCATTAATAGGCTGCCCATTAAACAAAAATGCTGTATTAGATTGATCAAAACCTCTCGTAACAACACGAGAATCTCCAAAACCACCTGATTGTCCAGCTACATACACCCCTGGTGTATTAACAAATGCTTGTGTAATATCATTTCCACCAACTTTTTGTTCAATAACTTCTTTTGAAATAGTAGTTGATGCTATTGGTGTTTTACGGTCATCTGCTAAATCGATAACTCCTTTACCAATAATTAATGTTTCTCCTAAAGATACATCTTCGTTTTCATGCTGAACCTTTGTAGAATCTGTTGGTTCAACAACTTGAGCGTAAGATAATGACGCCATTAAGGCAAAAGCTCCTGCAAACAAAAGCTTCATTGAGTTTAACCTCATCTTATGAAATAGTTTAAAAAGTTTACAACACAAATGTCAATATATAAAATGAGACATAGGTTAACTTAATGTTAATAAATTGTGTTTTTTTAACTTTTTTTTGCATTTCATAAAAAAATACGCTTAAAAATAAAAATATAAAATTAATACCTATATTTATTTGAATAATAAATAGTTAAAAAATAATTTTTTAAATTAAAATATTTATTATTTCTATAAGTTATGTTAATTTAACATTAATAATCATTGATTATCAATTAAAAATAATAAATCCTAATTGAAATTTTATACAAAAAAACAACAATTAGGACTTAAATAATTAAATTATAATAATATAAATAATTTTCATAATGTTAATAGATTATTAAATTTTAGAAATTGCTTTTAAGCTTAAATCAAAATTTTTAGCTGAGTGAATTATCGCTCCTGATGAAATAAAATCAACACCAGTTTCTGCTATTGCTTTTACAGATTCTTTTGTAATCCCTCCTGATGCTTCAGTTTTAACTTTACCATCTATAAGTTTTACTGCTTGTTTTAAATCATTTAATTCAAAATTATCAAGCATAATAAAATCTACATTTACTTTAAGAGCTTCTTCAACCTCTTTTAAGTTTCTTGTCTCTACTTCTATTTTTAAATGTAAGTGATGATTTGACAAATATTCTTTTGTTTGTAGAACTGCTTTTGTAATATTACCACAAAAATCTATATGATTATCTTTTAGCATTATCATATCATACAGCCCAAATCGATGATTTTCTGCACCACCTATTTTGACAGCCCATTTTTCTATCATTCTAAAATTAGGTGTTGTTTTGCGAGTATCTAAAATTTTCGCATTAGTCCCTTTTACTAAATCCATCATTTCGTTCGCATAAGTTGCTATACCTGACATTCTTTGCATGCAATTCAGAACTAATCTTTCACAAGTTAAAATTGATTGAGAAGAACCTTTTACTTTAAAAACTATATCGCCAAAAGTAACATTATCTCCATCGTTCTTATATTGTTCTATCTGTAATGAAGGATCGAAAGTGTCAAAAATAATTTTTGCCAATTCTACACCTGCTATAATCCCATTATCTTTTACTTTTAATTCTGCTTCTTGAATAGAATCATAAGGAACACAAGCCAAGGTAGAGTGATCTCCATCTCCAACATCTTCTAAAAATGCTTGACGAATAAAAAGTTGTAATTTTTCTGTTGTTATATATGGATCGTAACTCATTATCTATATGTTAATTTTGCAAATTTTGATTGATTAAATTCTTTTTTAGTTTTATATTCATAGTATTCAGCCCAACTACCATTTTCTTCACGGTAAACAATAATTAAAACTTCCGCATTAGGATCATTCTCAAAAAAGTTTTTTAATTCTATATGATATTCTTTTCCATCAATCAACCCTGTTGTAACATCAATTAACCCTGATTTGAAACCACTTTCAAAGGCTTCTGCATAGGGATCAACACTAGCTAACTCAAATAAATTAGAAAACTTTCCTAAATAATATTGTCTATCACCATTATTGCCATATGTTTTTAAATTAAAAACTTTGTCTATTCTAATTTCTATAGTTTCCTCATCTGTTTTTACAGTGAATAAAACTCTTTCATAAGCTGGAAATTTATCAAAATCGTTTTCTTTATTTTCCGATTCATAACGAAGTGGAAGACTCATAATTACATCAACTGGATTATCATTTTCATCTTTACCGGGTTGAATTGTAAGATTTGCTTTATCCATTTTATCTTGTAAAAGAATTAAACTAGACATTGCCACACTATTAAATATAGGATTTTGTCCCTCTGCATATAAATCTCCAAATTTACCTTCTTTACTTATAGTAAATCTTAATTTTGATTTTGCATTTTGTACTTGTAGATAATCAGCTATATTCGAAAAATAACTTACCTGTGTTTGTATATCATGATTCAAATTAGCATTCATACAAGCGACTAAAGCTTTATTTTCTGTATTTGTTTCGCAACCAAAATATATAGGCATTTTTTTAGCACTAGAAGCCATCTGAGCTATTAAAAACACATTCAATAATAATGTTACTAATAAAAAATATTTCTTCATTTATTGAATATCTTTGTTATAAAAAGTACCTTTATTTTCTTTTTGATTGACACTTTGATTAATGATTAATTTGGCAACTTCGACTAAGTTTCTTAACTCTAATAATTTTGTCGAAATAACAGAAAAATTATATATCTCTTTTACCATTTTTTCTATTTCAATTATTCTTTGTTGA
The DNA here is from genome assembly GCA_002430925.1 of Flavobacteriales bacterium UBA5933. Classification (GTDB taxonomy): domain Bacteria; phylum Bacteroidota; class Bacteroidia; order Flavobacteriales; family Weeksellaceae; genus Empedobacter. Next base: position 14,337 of record DJDD01000031.1, on the reverse strand, counting down.
GCTATCTTTAGTCGACTATCGCTTCGTACGATACCTACCAATTCACTCATCATTGCTTGTAGTTGTTTACGTAAATAAGAAATTAAAACTAACTCTTCTTGAATTTTCATTCCTTCAGAATTCCATTCTGGAAAAATAAATTTATATATTGAAAAGTTATTTTTATTTAACTTTGATAATGTCTTTTCTGCAGCCCTATGCCCAAAAACCATAGCTTCTAATAATGAATTTGAAGCTAAGCGATTAGCTCCATGTAAACCAGTATTCGTGCATTCTCCTACTGCAAAAAGATTTTTAATTGAGGTTTTTCCATTCAAATTAACATCAATTCCACCACATAAATAATGTGATGCAGGGACAACTGGTACTAATTCTGTAAACATATCATATCCTTCACTTTTACATTTTTCGTAAATATTTGGAAAATGTTCTAGAAATTTTTCCTTCTCTAAATGTCGACAATCTATATACACATAATCATCTCCTTTTAATTTCATTTCATTATCTATTGCTCTAGCAACAATATCTCGAGAAGCTAATTCTTCTCTAATATCATACTTATGCATAAATAATTCTCCGTCTTTTGTTCTCAATTTAGCTCCAAAACCACGAACAGCTTCAGATATTAAAAACAATTGACCATCAAATTCGCTGTAAAAAGCGGTAGGATGAAACTGAATAAATTGCATACCAGAAACAGATGCTTTTGCTCTATTAGCTAAGCCTATTCCATCCCCTGTTGCAATAATAGGATTTGTTGTGTTTTTATATACATGTCCAACTCCTCCTGTGGCTAACAATGTAATTTTAGCCAAATGACGCTCTACTTTCTGAGATTTTAAATTAAGAATATAAGCACCATAAGATGTTATTATATGTGAATGATTTTTTTTACCAAGATGATGTTCAGTTATTAAATCTACCACGAAATGATGAGTCAAAATTTTTATATTGGGATGATTTTTAATCGCCTCTAATAATGCTCTTTCTATTTCCCAACCTGTAATATCTTTATGATGTACTATTCGATTTTCGGTATGTCCGCCTTCACGTCCAAGATCGTAAATACCATCTTGATTTTTATCAAAACGTACTCCCCAATCTATAATTTCAGCAATTCTTTCTGGTGCTTCCTTTACAACAACCTCAACAGCTTCTAAATTACATAATCCATCACCTGCAAACAGTGTGTCATCGATATGTTTTTTAAAACTATCTTTTTCAAAATTACTTACAACAGCTACGCCTCCTTGGGCATATTTTGTATTTGTTTCTTCTTCATTTGCCTTAGTTACAATTGTAATTTTTGCTTCTGGATTTTTAGAAGCAACTTTTAAAGCATAAGAAAGTCCTGCTATCCCAGAACCTATAACTAAAACATCTTCAAGCTGCATTATTTTATTTTTTCAGATAAATCCAACATTCTATTAATTGCAGCTAAAGCTTTTATACGTAAATCTTCTTCTATTTGAATTTCTGGTAATTCATATTTCATACATAGATAAAGCTTCTCTAAAGTAGATAATTTCATATAAAAACATTCTGAGCAATTACAAGATTCATCTTGAACCAATGCTGGAATTAATTTTTTATTCGGAGCAAGTTTTGCCATTTCATGCAAAATACCTTCTTCTGTAGCTACAATAAATTCTTCGGCTTCATCTTCTACAACATAATCTAACAAGCGTGAAGTTGAACCTATAAAATGTGCAAATTTTAATAAATCTTCTTGTGCTTCTGGATGAGCAATTAATTTTGCTTTAGGATGATCTGCAATTTGCTGAGCAATTCTCTCCAAAGAAAAAGCTTCATGAACAATACATGCTCCATCCCATAAAATCATATTTCTATTACAAACTTGATTTAGGTATCTACCCAAATTACGATCAGGTGCAAAAATAATTTCTTGTTCTTGTGGTAAAGAATTAATAATTGCCTCAGCATTAGATGAAGTTACAATTATATCTGATTCAGCTTTTACTCCAGCATCACAATTTATATAACTTACAACTATTGCATTAGGATATTGTTCTCGGAAACCTCTTAAACCTTCAGCAGAACATGAATCAGCTAGTGAGCAGCCTGCTTTAGTATCTGGTAATACAACTTTTTTAGTCGGATTAAGAATTTTTGCAGATTCAGCCATAAAGTGCACACCACAAAAAACAATCATATCTGCATTTGTTTTTGCTGCAGCTCGAGCTAATTGTAAAGAATCTCCTAAATAATCTGCAAGATCTTGTATTTCTCCTGATTGATAATAATGTGCTAAAATAACAGCATTTTTTTCTTCTTTTAATTTCTTTATTTCTGCGATTAAATCAATTCCTTCAGGGATTTTTACATCTAAATAACCTTTATTACTAAGCTTGGTCATAGCTTGTTCTAATGTTTCCATTTTTTTATTTTGTCTCTTTGTATTTTATTTTATGCCCAATTTCTTTTTTAAATCTTTTGATAAAGCATCTTTATGAACCGTAAAAGCAATTGATTTCATTCTGAAATAAGGTTTAGACATAAAAATATGTCCATTGTTCCCTAAATTATCAGTTCCCCAAGAGTTTTTTACATCATAATACTGATTTCCTAATTGATCCTTAAGAATTCCTGTAATATGCATTAAGTGATCATCTTCAGTAGAGTAATTTTCGAAAGCTGCTTGACGCTCATCAGCAGAAACCCATTTCTCAGGAACTATTTGAACAAAGTAATCTGATTCTTTTCCCTCTGCAGGCCAAATTGCCATACCATATTTACTAGAAAATGTTTTTTCTGAAACATCAGTATCAAATGCTGCTGTATATCCTTTATACAAAGCATCATCTAATGTTTTCATGTATTCATCCAAAGGTAAATTATAGTAATTCCCATTTGAAAAGTTATCAGGTACTTGTAAAACGAATTGTGAATAATATGGAGCTTGTTCAAAAGATGTTATTGTTACATAATCATCTGGATTAATTTTTAATGCTTTTGCAAATTCTTGCGGAGTATATTGTTTTCCATCGTAAGTAAATTGAGTTGGAGGAACACCTAACTTATTATCAAGTTTTTTATTAAAATTCGATTTCCAATCTTTAGTTAAGTATTGCTTTGGATTTTTTACAATAGAATCTAAATCTGTTTTTAATTCTTTTACCAATAATTGATGATCATATTTTGTATCTCCATTATTTAAACCCGAATATGCTTCAATCGGAGCTAACCCATTTAATCGAACAGAGTTTAATACATCATGCGATAAACCTCCTTCACTAAATTGTGCTTTCCCTTGACGATAAACATAATTGTATGCTTTTACAGGATATGTATATCGAACATTATACATTTCAGATAAATCGACATCTTTTCCTGTTAAACGTTTTACTTCAGATTCTAAAAATGAAGTTGTAGAAAAAGACCAACATGTACCTGTTCTTCCTTGACTAATAATTGGCAAAGCTGAATTATTAACTAACTCCTGAAATTTAAACGGACTTTCTTGTGCAGAAGATAAAATACTGATTAATGTGAAACCAGCAAGAATATATTTTTTCATTGATGATAAAGTTTATTGTTTCAAAAGTAAAATATATTTATGAAGTTTTTAATTTTAATTATTAAAATAATGGAAAACAAAATTTATAATTTTTCATTTTTCACCTTTTTTATGAATTAATATTGTATTAATATTCAATTTACTATCATTTTAAAAGAATTTTCACGAAAATTCTTTATATCACTCAAAAACCTATTAACTTTGCTCAAACATTACGCAAATGCAACCAAGAGAAGATTTTTTGTTGAAAGCCTACGAGCTTGGAATTATAAAATTTGGAAACTTCACTTTAAAAAGTGGTATTGAATCTCCTTTCTATGTCGATCTTAGACCTTTGGCTTCTAGCCCACAATTATTAAAAACACTTGCTAATAACTTACTTGATTTAGTAGAAGATGTGGATTATGACTTAATTTGTGGTGTTCCTTATGCGGCATTACCAATGGCTACTACAATGAGTTTAACATCGAATATTCCTTTAATCATTAAAAGAAAAGAAAACAAGGGATATGGTACTAAACGAATGGTAGAAGGAGTTTTTGCTGAAGGACAATCTTGTCTTCTAGTAGAAGATGTTATTACTTCTGGTCAATCATTATTAGAAACAATTGATCAAGTTGAAAGAGAAGGATTAAAAGTTAAAAATCTTGTTGTTGTATTAGATCGTGAACAAGGTGGTTCTGACAAATTAAAAGAACAAGGATATAATGTAAAAACATTATTTACCATTAATGAAGTTATTGATATTTTACATAAATATCATCGTTTAAATGATGCTGAAACTAAAAAAATTAAAGACTTTTTAGCTTTACCACCAGAAGCAGCTCCTACAAAACAAAGAATAGCTTTAGAAAATAAAAAAATTGTACATCCTGTAGGGAAACGATTAGTTGAATTAGCAATTAAAAAGCATTCAAATTTAATTGCTTCTGCGGATTTAATCACTTCTGCCGAAATCATTGATTTTGCAAAACAAGTAGGTGATCATATTGTTGCTTTAAAACTTCATTCTGATATTATTCAGGATTTTTCTGATAATCTAATCAGTAGTTTAAAAGAAATAGCGCGAGAAAAAGAATTTTTATTATTTGAAGATAGAAAATTCGGAGATATTGGTAACACACAAGAATTACAATTCAAAAAATCTATCTATAAAATTTCAGATTGGGCTGATTTAGTTACAGTACATCCTATCGGAGGTTTAGAATCATTAAAAGTTTTTGAAAACACTGGAGTTATAACTATTGTAGAAATGTCTTCTAAAGGTACATTAACTGATGATTATTATTTCACAAAAGCTATCAATGTATCAGAAGAATCTGGAAATGTATTAGGTGCTGTTGCTCAGCGTCAAATACCAGATAATTTATTATTATTCACTCCAGGTGTTAATATATCTTCTTCTGGCGATAATAAAGGTCAACAATACAACACACCAGAACTCGTATTTAAAAATTATCATACAGATTTTATGATTGTTGGTCGCGGAATTTATAAAGCTGCAGATGTTAAAACAGCAGCAAAAGAATACCAAACATTAGGTTGGATTTCTTACTTACAAAGTTTAAATGACTAATTCAAAATTTATATAAACAAAAAGCAAGCTGTTCTCAGCTTGCTTTTTTTGTATTATCCTATTAAAGATGTTTAAACTTTTTTAAAAAATTATATTTATCTGGGCAATCCCTTCGGGCCGTGCTTTTTCGCTATATCTTTTTTGATTGTTCATTTCGAATTAGTTATTGCATTTATACTTGGTCATTGAACGAAGTCAAAATACAATGATTAATCAAAAAAGGATGTCGCTTCAATCACTATTGCAAATCAATTACGTATTAAAAATTACGATTAGAAATAATTTGAAAAAACAGTCAAAACAAACTCATTATTAATATTTTAATTGAAATTTAATATAAGTAATTTTTTTACCTTCTTCCAAAAACTTCGACTCATAATATGTTTGTACATCCGTAACAATAGCAGGTATATCCGAATGATCTGGATGATAAACATCATGTGTAGATCGTATAACTTCATGACCTTCAATATGAATTACACCATGTGTATACCCATGAAGAAACTCTGAATCTGTTTTTAAATTAACTGTTCCTTCTGGTTTCAAAATTTTATTATATCTTCTTAAAAACTCTGGATCAGTTAAACGGTGCTTTGTTCTTCTATATTTTATTTGTGGATCTGGGAAAGTAATCCAAATTTCACTTACTTCATTTTCAGCAAAAAGATGATCTATAATTTCGATTTGAGTTCTTAGAAACCCAGCATTATCAATACCTTCATCAAGGCAAGTTTTTGCTCCTCTCCAGAATCTAGCTCCTTTAATATCAACACCAATAAAGTTTCTATCTTTATCTCTTCGAGCCATAGCAACAGTATATTCACCTTTACCACAACCTAATTCTAAAACAATTGGTTTATCATTCTTAAAAAAATCTTTATTCCAATTTCCTTTTAAAGCAAATTCATTTGTAGCTTCTTCTCTCGTAGGTTGAACTACGTTTTCAAAAGTTTTATTTTCATTAAATCTTCTGATTTTATCTTTTCCCATATCGGATAATATTTTGCGCAAAATTACATGATTTTGATTAATCTAAAAAACTGTTCTAAAAACACATATATATCAGTAAATAGTAATAATGTAAAAAGGTTTATTATTTTTGTAACGAAAAACAAAAATTAAAATAATGGATTTTATCAAACTATTTCATAGCAGTTGGGCTTATTTAGTGATTCTTATGGGAGTTATCTTTATAGTTTCTACACTTATTTATGCTATATCAAAAAATCAAACAACACCATCTTTACGAAAAATAGGATTATTTACAACGATTGTATTTCATATTCAATTATTAGTAGGTTTAATATTCTACATCATGAAATTCATAGCATTAGAACCATCTAATATTATGTCTGATCCTGCTTTAAGATTAACTTTTGTAGAACATCCTATGATGATGATTGCTGGAGTTGTTTTTATGACAATTGCTAATGCAAAATTAAAAAGAGCTCCTATTGTAAAAATAAATGTTGTAGTTTTAGCTATCTTAGGATTAGCTTGTATTTTGAGTAGAATACCTTATGATATTTGGTTAGCTAAATAACATAAACTATTTTAAAATTATTTCATCTCTAACTACTTTTTATTAATTAAAAATCTTTGGCACTTCATTTGTGTATATCTAACAAAATGAATTAAAATGAAATACTTTAAACATTTATTTTCACTATTATTAGTCTTTTTCTGTATGAATATCTTCGCTCAAGAGTTTCATACAGCTAATATTAAAGTCGATTACGAGCAAGAAACTGGAACGATAAATATTACCGCTCGTACTTTTACTGATCAATTAGAAAAAGTACTTGGGACAGATGTTTCTAACAAATCTGCTTTTGAAAGTAAGTTAAAATCATATGTGAACAATAATGTTGATCTTAAAGTTAATGGAAAATCTCTAGGAACATCATATTACGGTTATCAAGTAAATGATAAATCTACAAGAATTTTCTTCAAATTCGAAAAAGTATCCGACATAAGCTCTATTGAGTTAAAAATCAGTTTATTGACTGATGCTTTTACAGATCAACAAAATATAGTAACTTTTGATATTAAAAATAAGAAGAATACTTCTTTCTTAACAAAACAGAATACAACAGTAAGTTTAACTTTTTAGTTAATCAAAAGAATAAAAGCATAAAAAAAGCC